>JALYVK010000140.1 GCA_030853265.1 Actinomycetota bacterium | reverse complement strand
TTGTGGAGGTGAACGGGTCCGCAGGCACCGGAGTCATCTACGCCGGCGTCGGGGCCGGGGCGCCGCCCGCCGCCGTGGAGCGCCTCCTCGAGGCCGCCCGCCGTTCGTGCGCCGCCGTGGGGGGCGCGGCTGTGCTCCTCCGGGCCCCGGTCGAGGTGCGCGACGGCATCGACGCATGGGGCCCCGTCCCGGCCCTGGACCTCATGCGCCGGGTCAAGGACAGCTTCGACCCCGATCATGTTCTGGCTCCGGGCCGGTTTGTCGGCGGAATCTGATGGGAGGAGCATCTGATGGGAGGAGCATCTGATGGGAGGAGCATCTGATGGGAGGCAGCATCTGATGAGCGTGGGAGCATTCGACGACCACCGACCGCCGGACGCCAGTGTGATCAGCGACTGTGTGCACTGCGGGTTCTGCCTGCCGACCTGTCCCACCTACGCCCTGTGGGGCGAGGAGATGGACTCGCCCCGCGGTCGCATCCACCTCATGGCCCAGGGTCTCGACGGCGAACCGATGACCGATTCCATGGTCGGCCACCTCGATGCCTGTCTCGGGTGCATGGCCTGCGTCACCGCCTGCCCGTCGGGGGTCCGCTACGACCAGCTCATCACCGCCACCCGGGCCCAGGTCGAACGACGCCATCAGCGGTCGCCCTCGGAACGGGCTCTGCGGGCGGGGATCTTCGCCGTGTTCCCGTACCGTCGCCGCCTTGGTGCCCTGCGCGGACCGCTGCGGGTCTACCAGCGCTCCGGCCTCGAGAAGCTTCTGCGCCGCAGCGGCCTGCTCGAGCGCCTGCCCCAGCCGCTGCGCACCATGGCCTCCCTGCTACCGCCGGTCGGACCGGTCACCGAGCTGGCGGCGCACCTCCCGGCAATGGGGGAGCGGCGGGGCACCGTCGCCCTGCTGACCGGTTGTGTGCAGCAGGCGTTCTTCTCCGGTGTCAACGCGGCAACGGCGCGCGTGCTCGTCGCCGAGGGCTTCGACGTCGTCGTCCCCGCCGGGCAGGGGTGCTGCGGGGCCCTCTCGGAGCACACCGGGAGGGAGGACGAGGCCAAGGAGTTCGCCCGGCGCACCATCGACACCTTCGGTCCCCTCGACGTCGATGCTCTCGTGATCAACTCGGCCGGTTGCGGCACCTCGATCAAGGAATACGCCGACCTCCTCGCCGATGATCCCACCTACCGGGAGCGAGCGGCGGCCCTGGCGGCGCGGACCTATGACATCGCCGAGTTCCTGGCTGGTCGCGAACCGGTCGCCACCCGGCACCGCCTCGACGTCAAGATCGCCTACCACGATGCCTGCCACCTGGCCCACGCCCAGGGGATCCGGGCCGAGCCCCGCCGGCTGCTCGGCGCCATCCCCGGCGTGGAGCTGGTGGAGATCGCCGACCCGGAGCTGTGCTGCGGATCAGCGGGGGTCTACAACCTTTTGGCCCCCGACGCCGCCGCCGAGCTCGGTGATCGCAAGGCGGCCACCGTCGCCGCGACGGGCGCCGACCTGCTCGTCGCCGCCAACCCCGGCTGCACCCTGCAGATCACCGCCGCACTGCGCCGGCGCCGCGTTGAGCTGCCCGTCGCTCACACCGTCGACGTCCTCGATGCCAGCTTGGGAGGCCATTCCCCAACCTCCCTGCTGGGCTGATCGCTCAAGCGTCGGCCAGGATCTTGTAGAGGCTCTGGCGGGCTTGGCGGACGATCTCGACGGCCTTGTCGACCTCGTCGGACCCCCCCGCACTGCCCACCTGTTGGGCGGCGTGATGGAGCTGGGCCATGGCCTCGCGGAGGGCAAAGCGGCCCTGGGCCGAAGGATCGCTGTCCCACGGTTCGGGGCCGCCGCTGGTCTGATGGGCCTCCGCTTCGGTCCGGCCCGTGTCGGTCAGGGCGAAGACGCGCTTGCCGTCCGCCTCGGTGCTGGTGACCACACCCTCGTCGGCGAGCAGTTGCAGGGTGGGATACACCGAGCCGGGGCTCGGCTTCCACATCCCGCCGCTTCGCTCCTCGAGACGGCGGATGATCTCGTAGCCGTGGGCGGGCCCGGCCAGCAGGGTGGTGAGCAGGAGGGGGCGGATGTCGCCTCGGCGCATGCGCCGGCCTCTACCCCCCGGGCCTCCGGGGCCACCCCAACCGCCTCGACCGCCGAAGGTACCGTCGCCGAAACGGGGATCGCCGAGGGGTCCCGCTCCTCTTCCGTGAGGATGTTCTCGCATGGTGTGCTGCTCCCTTATCAGGTCCGTCCGGAGCCATCTCCGAACACTCCTGACTATAACGCGATATATCGTTAATCGGCGAGCTGGGCCGCCATGGCGTCACGCAGGGCACTGAGCCCGGAGAAGGGCCGCATCATCACCGTCAGCTCGCTGATCAGGCCATGGCCATCCACGGTAATGATGTCCACGCCGTCGATGCGGCGGTCGCCGACCCGGGCCGAGAAGGCCAGAACGTGGCCGTCGTCCTCGGAGCGGTAGGTCTCGCCGTAGGCGAAATCCTCGAGGACCACCGACACGGCGTAAAGGACCGGCATCAGCTGGTCCCGGCCGCGATAGGGGCGGTGGACGACGGGGCTGTGGAACACCACATCGGGGGCCAGGAGATCCTCGACGTCGGCGACCCGGTGGCAGCCCATGGCCGTGCGGAACCGGTCCGCGGCGCGGTCCACCCCGCTCACACCGGCTCCGTGAACCGGGCGAAGACCTCGGGGTCACCGAAGGTCTGAAGGTCCTCGGGCCGGCGTCGGCCCCACAGCAGCAGCAGAAGATCCGATGCCGGGCCTCGCGCCGCGAAGGTCCCCTTGGCGTGGCGGTGCTCGGTCACCCAGGCGCCGTCCCCGGCCCGGATGAGCCACTCCCCCCTGTCGTTGGCATCGGAGCTGTGCAGGTGGATGCCGTCGCCGACGTCGACGACGGGGATCTGCGGCAGGAAGAACTCGATGAACTCCTCGACGCCGTCGACAGCCACGGCGGCGTCGATGGGCTGCTCGACACTGCGGCCGCGATGGCCGTCCCAGGAGTGAACCGTGAGCTCCTGGGCCATCCGCCGCTGGATGAACCCGGCGCTGTGGTCGGCCGACCAGGTCCACACCTCAGCCGCAGGATCGGCGGCCGCGAGGGTGGACACCAGCCGGTGGAGCACCGCCCGGTAGGAGGCGACGAGGTCATCGTCGGCGGGGCGGTCCCCGGCCCCGAAGGCCCGGGGGGAGTCGATGGTGCCGTCGACAAGTTGGCGCCAGAAGTCACCGACGACCGACACATGCCAGACCAGGTCGGCCATGGCCCACTCCGGGCAGCTGGGGATGGCAACGTCGAGAGCGCCCTCCGCCACATCGCCGAGCAGGGACGCCTGCTCGCTCACGATGGCGACGTACTCGGCCGGTTGCACCCCGCGACCGTAGCGCCCGGTTACCCGCCGACCACGACGAGCAGGCTCCTGCTGACCATGGCTACGGTGCGGGCCAGGGCTCCGGTCAGCAGAGCGGTGGCGGTCGTGTGCTCACGCACCTCCCAGAGGCCCACGGCCGTGTCCCAAGCCACATCGCGGGCCGAGTTCATGCTCCAGTTGCAGACCACGTTGGCCACCGCCGCCACATGGCGATCGGCGGTCTGAACGCCGGAAGGCTCGAACGACTCGCGCACCGACTGCTCCGACGCGTCCAGCAGGGTGTCGACCTTCTGGTAGTCGTCGTGGTGGCAACCGTCGGTGGGTGCGGTGGCCAGATCGGAGCAGGCGGCGACCACGGCGATGGGGAGATCGTGGTTGATGTGGGCGTTCATGCCGGCCAGGGCGAACTGGATGGGCTCGATGCCAGGCGTCTCCCGGGAGGCGAGGAGGGGTTGCCATGCGACCGGCACCGGAGACGGCGGACCGGACAGGGCGTTCGCGGCCGCGAAGTAGAGGTTGGCGAACACCACGTCGAGGTGGGACACGAAGGCGGGGTCACCGAAGGACCCCTTGGAGACGCCCTGGCCCAGGGCATGGGTGACCTCCAGGTACATCCGGTTGAAGCAGGCCAGGCCGTCGCTGGCCGGCAGGGCGGCCCCGATCGCTTCCAGGCGGGCGATGACGTCGTCGATGGACGTGGCCGGCGGTGCGGGGGGCGGGACGGCGGCGGACATGGCGGGGAGCATACGGCCGTCCTCGGCCGGGCGGCGGGCCCGAATAAGGTGACCGTCTGTGTCGTCTTCCCCCACCTCACCGCCGCCCTATCTGGCCACGTTCGGCGCCGCCCGCCATGCCCTCATCGGGCAGGGCCGGCGTCTCACCGCCGACGAGCTGGCGGCTCTGGCCGGCGTGGGTGACGAGGCGGTCCCCAGTCTGGCCGCCCTCGCCCACGAGGTGCGCCTGGCCTGGTGCGGCCCGACGGTGGAGGTGGAAGGCATCCTCTCGGCCCGGACCGGCGGCTGTCCCGAGGACTGTCACTTCTGCGCCCAGTCCTCCCGGTTCGACACTCCGGTGCTGGCCACCCCGTTCCTCGACACCGAGGAGGTGCTGGCCGCAGCCCGGGAGACGGCGGCGCTGGGAGCCAGCGAGTTTTGCATCGTCCTGGCCGTTCGGGGCCCCGATGAGCGGACCATGGGCCGCATCCTCGATCTCGTTCCCCTGGTCGCCGCCGAGACCGGGCTCAACGTCGCCGTCTCCGCCGGCATCCTCCAGCCCGGACAAGCGGAGCGCCTGGCTGCCGGCGGCGTCCACCGTTACAACCACAACGTGGAGACGGCGAGATCCAAGTTCCCCGAGATCGTCACCACCCACACCTGGGACGAGCGGTGGCAGACCTGCCAGGACGTGAAGCAGGCAGGCATGGAGTTGTGCTGCGGGGTCCTGCTCGGCATGGGCGAGAGCGACGCCCAGCGCCTGGAGCTGATCGGCCAGCTGGCGGAGCTGGACCCAGCAGAGGTCCCGATGAACTTCCTCGATCCCCGGCCCGGCACGCCGCTCGCCCTCCGCAAGCCGGTTCGGGCCCTCGACGCCCTCCGGTGGATCGCCCTCTTCCGCCTGGGGTTGCCGGCCACGATCCTGCGCTACGCCGGCGGACGGGAGCTGACGCTCGGAGAGCTCCAGGCCATGGGCATGACCGGGGGCATCAACGCCCTGATCGTCGGCAACTACCTGACCACGCTGGGTCGGGCCCCGGCCGAGGACCTGGCCATGCTGGCCGA
>JALYVK010000023.1 GCA_030853265.1 Actinomycetota bacterium | reverse complement strand
CCCCCGCGTCGTCAAACGCAAGTACGTCAAATGGCACGTCAAACGCGCCCACCACGCAACCCGGCCCCAGCCAGCGAACCACACCGACTACACCATTCAGGCTCCTAACTAAACGGTATTGGGGCTAAGCGCGCGTTCCTCGTGGACGACACGTGGACGTGGGCAGACGGGGAGCTGCAGCGAGTTGTCGACTCGATCTTCCATGCTCGCACTCTCATGCGTGATGCGCGCCTGGCGCTAAGGCCGCGATCTAGAACGCTTCCTCACCTGCGGCGGATGGCCCAGGAGTGCAATACCTTTCTTGAGCGAGTCGAGCATGACCAGAACGAGGCAGTAAACGCCCTTCAGGTCCTGGCCCTGGCCATTGCAGATCAGGTTGAACAGGTCCACCGTCTTCGACCTCGCCGAATCTTGGGCGACAAGCCTGGGAGTGCCGCTCTTCGCGCATAGCTATCGCTCCTGATTGCCTAACGACTGATCTGTGCGAGCCGTTTGGCTGATCGGCCCGCTCGATATCGACGGATATCTTCGCGTTGACACGGGCGCGACTGCCACGGCCGAAGCATGATGTCGAAATCACGACATTTGTGCGCCGCCAGGGACTCGAACCCCGAACCCGCTGATTAAGAGTCAGCTGCTCTGCCAGTTGAGCTAGCGGCGCGTTCCGTCCCCCGCATCACTGCCGGGCACGAGCTGAAACGTTAGCAGACCAGGTGACCCACCTCGAAATCGGTATCGGCGGACAGCAGCAGTCAGGAGCTCAGGCCGAAGGCCGCGCACCGAAGAACCGCGAAGGCCGCGCACCGAAGAACCGCGAAGGCCGCGCACCGAAGAACCGCGAAGGCCGCGCACCGAAGAACCGCGAAGGCCGCGCACCACAGAGTCGCTAGAAGCGCCCACGAGCTGGCTAGACTCGCGCCGTGGGTGCCACCCGATGACTACCGGTCCGGACGAGGCGCTGCTCGATTCGATACCGCAGCTGCGCGGGCCGCGTCAGGTCTCCGAACTGCCCGGCGGGCTGACCAACCGTAACTACCGGGTGTCCACCCAGGCCGGCGAGTTCGTGGTCCGGGTGTCCCCGGCCGGCTCCGAGCTGCTGAGCATCGATCGGGACAACGAGCATCGCAACTCGGTGATCGCCGCCAGCTCCGGAGTGGGCGCGCCGGTGATCGCCTACCGGCCCGAGGCACGGGTGATGGTGGTCGGCTACATCGACGGGCAAACGTTCACCGATGCCTCGTTCGCCGTCCCGGGCAACCTGGCACGGGTCGCGACGTCCTGCAAAAAGCTGCACGACGGCCAGAGATTCATCAATGATTTTAATATGTTCCAGCTTCAACACCGATATCTGACACTAGTCCAGGAGCGAGGATTCCAGCTTCCCCCAGGTTATCTCGACTATCAACCACAGGTTGAACGGATACGGGAAGCCCTGAAAGTCCGCGAGGAACCTACCGTCGCCTGCAACAACGACCTGCTGGCCGGCAACTTCGTCGACGACGGCAACCAGATCTGGCTGATCGACTATGAATATTCTGGCAACAACGATCCCTGTTTCGAGCTGGGCAATATCTGGAGCGAGTGCCACCTGAGCCTGGAACAGCTCGAAGAGCTCGTCCAGTGCTACTACCAGAAACCGTCGCGCGACAAGCTTGCCCGTGCCCAGCTGCAAGGCCTGATGTCCAGATATGGCTGGACATTGTGGGCTTCCATCCAGCAGGCATCAAGCGAGCTGGACTTTGACTTCTGGTCCTGGGGCATGGAGAAGTACGACGCCGCGGTGGCGATGTTCCGCGGCCCGGACTTCGAGCGGCTGCTGCAAGAAGTGCAAGATCCCAGGAGCACGGTATGACTCAGGGACTACCCGACCGGGCACGCGTGGTGGTGATCGGTGGCGGCATCATCGGCACCAGCGTTGCCTATCACCTGAGTGCGCTCGGCTGGACCGATGTCGTGCTGCTGGAACAGGGCCGGCTCTCCGGTGGCACAACCTGGCACGCAGCAGGCCTGGTTGGTCAACTCCGATCGACCGAAAACGGAACCCGGCTGGTCCAGTATTCCGGCGAGTTGTACGGCAGGCTGGAGGCCGAAACCGGTCTGGCCACCGGCTACAAGCGCTGCGGCGGAGTCACGGTTGCCCGTACCGCCGACCGGCTGGTGCAGCTGCAACGTACCGCCGCGACGGCCGAAGCGTACGACCTGGATTGTGAATTGATCAGCCCGGCACGGGCGAAAGAGTTGTACCCGATTTTGGAAACCCAAGATCTGCTCGGCGCGATCTGGCTGCCCGGCGACGGGACCGCCAACCCGACCGACGTGACGGCCTCGCTGGCCAGAGGCGCTCGTGATCGTGGCGTCCGGATCGTCGAAAAAACCAGGGTCCTGGGGATCGGCCAGCGAGCCGGTGCGGTGACCGGAGTGCTGACCGATCGCGGCAGCATCGAGGCAGAGGTCGTCGTCAACTGCGCCGGCCAGTGGGCCAAGGCGGTCGGCGCGCTCGCCGGGGTGAACGTCCCGCTGCATTCGGCCGAACATTTCTACGTCGTCACCGAACAGATCGCGGGGGTCGAGCGGAACCTGCCGATCCTGCGCGATCCGGACGGCTACACCTACTTCAAGGAGGAAGTGGGCGGCCTGGTGGTCGGTGGCTTCGAACCGCAGGCCAAACCGTGGGTCGCACCGGACCGGTTGCCCTACCCGTTCGAGTTTCAACTGCTGGACGAGGACTGGGACCACTTCGCGATCCTGATGGACAGCGCGCTACAGCGAATCCCGGCGTTGCAGCACACCGGTATCAAGAAGTTCTACAACGGCCCGGAGAGTTTCACCCCGGACAACCAGTTCATTCTCGGTCAGGCACCAGAACTGCGAAACTTCTACGTCGGCGCTGGGTTCAACTCGGTGGGCATCGCCTCGGCGGGTGGCGCTGGAAAGGCCTTGGCCGAATGGGTGATCAACGGCGAACCGACCAGCGACCTCTCGGCAGTGGACATCCGCCGGTTCGCGCCGTTCCACGGTAACAACCAGTGGTTGCACGACCGGGTGGGGGAGATCCTCGGCCTGCACTACGCGGTGCCCTGGCCCAACCGCGAACTCGAATCGGCCAGGCCGTTTCGCCGATCACCCGCCCACGACAAGCTGAAAGGCGCCTCGTTCGGCTCCAAGATGGGCTGGGAACGGGCCAACGTCTTCGCGCCGGCCGGTGTCGAGCCGGTGCTGGACTACAGCTGGGGCAAGCCGAGCTGGCTGCCGTGGTCTGATCGTGAGCAGCGTGCGACCCGTACGGCAGTGGCGCTGTATGACCAAACCTCCTTCGGCAAGCTGCTGATTGCCGGCCAGGATGCCGAGCACGTGCTGCAGTGGTTGTGCACCGCCGATGTGGCGGTCGAGCCGGGACGTGCCGTCTATACCGGCATGTTGAACGCGCGGGGCGGCTACGAAGCCGACGTGACGCTGACCCGGCTGGGTCCGGAGCAGTACCTGCTGGTCACCGGGTCCGCGTCGGTGGCCCGCGACCTGGACTGGATCAGCCGGCACGTCCGCGACGATCAGCAGGTCAGCGTGACCGACGTCAGCTCGGCCCACGCCGTCTACGGGGTGATGGGCCCGATGTCCCGTCCACTACTGCAGAAACTCACCCGGACGGAGCTGGCCGACGAGGCGTTCGGGTTCGCCACCAGCCGCGAGATCGACCTCGGTCACGCGACGGTCCGGGCCACCCGGATCACCTATGTCGGTGAGCTTGGCTGGGAACTCTATGTCCCGGCCGAGTTCGCGGTCGGCGTGTACGAGCAGCTGATCGAGGCCGGCGCCGAGTTCGGCATCGTCAACGCCGGCTACTACTCGATCAACTCGTTGCGGTTGGAGAAGGGCTACCGGGCATTCGGCAGTGAGCTGACGCCCGACTACAACCCGGTCGAGGCGGGATTGCTGTTCGCCTGCAAGCTCAAAACCGAGATCGCGTTCCTCGGTCGTCCCGCCGTGGAACGGGCCAAGGCGGCCGGGCCGCGGCGCAAGCTGGTGTCCCTAGCGCTCGCCGATCCGGCCGTCATGATGTGGGGTGGCGAGCTGATCCTGCGGGACGGCCTGGCCGTCGGGCAGGTGACGTCGGCGGCCTGGGGCAGCACCGTCGGCGCGGCGGTCGGGCTCGGCTACGTCTGGTGCCGGGACGGCTCCGTGGTGACCGCTGAGTACTTGAACGCCGGGGATTACCAGATCAACGTCGGCGGCGCGATCGTGGCAGCCTCGGTCCAGCTCAAGCCGCTGTATGACCCGTCCAACAGCCGGATCAGGAGCTGATACGGCCCAAAAGACCTGTGGTGGGGTGAGTGACGGGACTCGAACCCGCGACATCCGCGACCACAACGCGGCGCTCTACCAGCTGAGCTACACCCACCATCGCCACCTCTGGCGGACCAGCCGCCGACCGAAGCGAAGTCAGTCTACCTGCCCGTCCGGGCTCCCCACGACCGGGTTGACAGCCACCTTCGCGGCCGACCCGGCGAGCACTGCGGCCGCCGCTGCGGCGACCTCGTCGCTGCTCGGTCCGGGCTGCGGCACGAAGACCGTCGAGCGGTAGTAGCGCAGCTCGTGCACGCTCTCGTAGATGTCGGCGAGCGCCCGATGGGCCAGTCCCTTCGCCGGCTGACCGAAGTAGACCCGCCGGTACCAGCGCCGGGTCAGCTCCTTGATCGAGGACACGTCGATCATCCGGTAGTGCAGGTAGCCATCGAGTTCGGGCATATCCCGGATGATGAAACCCCGATCGGTCGCGATCGAGTTGCCGCACAGCGGAGCGGTCCGCGGCTCGGGCACGAACCGCTTGATGTAGTCCAGCACCTGCCGCTCGGCCTCGCCCAGGGTCACCGTGGACCTGCGGACCAGCTCGGTCAGGCCGGAGGTCTCGTGCATCTGCTGCACGAACGGCACCATGGTGTCCAGCACGTCGTCGGCACAGCCGATCACGATGTCCAGGCCCTCGTCCAGCACGTTGAGATCGCCGTCGGTGACCAGTACCGCGATCTCGATCAGCGCGTCCCTGCCGAGTTCGAGGCCGGTCATCTCGCAGTCGATCCAGACCAGCTTGTCATCCTTGATTTCGCGTTCGCTCACGATCGCAGAGCCTAGAGCAGATCGGCTGGCCCTGCCGTTCACCACGAGGGAGAAACTCTCGATGGATCGAACGCCGCTGACGCTGAGCGCACAGCGAAAGGCCCGCCGGGACGAACTCGCCCCGGCGGGCCTTCGCTACTGAGCGGGTGGAATCAGGATGCGGTGAATGCAGTGTCGTCTACGACGAACGAGGTCTGCAGTGAGGAGTCCTCGACACCGGTGAAGCTGACACTGGTGGTGCCGGCCGGCACGGTGAAGCTCTTGAGTGCGTAGCCGGTGTTCTTGTTCAGGTTGGAGTAGGTGGCCAGCGTGGTGCTGCCCGCCTTGACCGTCAGCTTGTCGTACGCCGTGGTGCCGGTCTCCGCGGTGTCGATGTGCAGGTAGAAGCTGAACGTTGCCGTGCAGCCTGCCGGGATGGTGACCGACTGGGACAGGGTGTCGGTGTGGGTGGTGCCGTAACCGTTCATCCATGCCTTCCAGCTGCCGGAGTGAGCGGCTTCACCGGAGGAGTTGTCAATGACTCCCGAGCTGGCGGCCCACGGTGCGGCGGTACCGGTCTCGAAGCCGGGGTTGCCGAGCTTCTGGCCGGGGGAGGAGCAACCGCCGCCACCTGAGGTGCCGATGGTCCAGGTGAAGCTTGCGCTTCCGGTAGCACCGGTCGAGTCATGCGCGGTGGCGGTCACCGAGAAGGTGCCCGCAGCCGAGGGAGTACCCGAGATGGTGCCGGTGGTCGAGCCGATCGACAGGCCGGTGGGCAGCCCGGTGACGGTCCAGGTGTACGGCGCGGTGCCGCCACTGGCCGACAGGGTCAGGCTGACCGGGGTGCCGACGGTGCCGGTCTGCGAACCCGGGTTGGCCACGCTGACCGAACCGGTGCCGCCGCCGCCGACGATCGGGTGGGTGATGGCACAGGCGTTGGTGTCGTTGGACCAGCTGCCCTGCTCGGCGAAGGTGCCGAACGAGCCGAACGAGACGTTGGCGACGTGGCCGGTACCGGTGGTCAGGTAGGCGCACTCGTCAGAGTTTTCTTGGCCGTTGTAGGAGCTACCGGTGTTGTTGGTCCAACCACCGGCCGGGTTCTGGTCCGACATCATCTCGTGCCACTCGTGGCCGAGCGACATCGTCCAACCGTCCAGGGTGCCGGGGGAGTTGACCAGCCCAGCGCCGCAACCGGAGCCGGAGTCGATGTTGTAGGGCTGGTTGGAGAAGGCGATGTCGCCGTAGGGCGAGCTCACCGCGCCACCGGTCAGGGTGCTGTCACCGTTGTAGTCGTGCCACGCGCAGTACTGACCCTGGTAGCTGTCCGGGTTGGTGCCGTGCGGGGACAGGATCACGTAGTAGGCAAGCCGGTTCGAGGCCGCGGTGGTGTTGCCGAAGTGCGCGGCCGCGCTGACTGCCTCCTGGCCCAACTGGTGACCACTGGCGGTGGCCGGCGAGGCTCCCGCGTTGTCGTACCAGACACCGGCCAGCACGCCGCCGGTCTGGTACGGGATGTGGGTGGCGCCGGACGGGCAGACGACCGCTCCGGTAGCTACGCCAGCACCATCGCACCACTGGGTCAGGTCAGCTGACCACAGCTCGCTGTTGGTGCCGATGCCCTTGAACATCTGCTGGGCGACACCGGCGGCGCCGTTCGCGTCGCCGCTGAACTTGGCGTTGCCGTTGGCGTCGGTGCTCTGGGTGCCCCACTGGTTGCCGTAGAACACGAAGTAGACCTTGGAGTGGCCGTTCTGCACGCCGATGCCGTCGATACCGCCGCCGTAGGACAGGGTCTCGGTGCCGGTGGCGGTTGCAATGGCCGGGTGCTGGGCAGCGTAGCCGTTCATCTTGGCCTGCTGCGGAATCGTGGGAATCACGCCGTGCCGGTAGGAGTGCCCGTACGCGGGGGAGTACGGGTTTGCGGTACCGGTGGCCGCGGTGGCGGAGCCGGCGCTGGCAATACCAGTCAGTGCGAGTGTCGCTAAGCCAGCGACTCCGAGAATCGCGCTGGTGCGGCGCGATCGGGGATAAAGCGTCATCTGTGACCTTTCGGGGGATGCAGGGTCGGGTCAGCTGTCATGGGTTGAGGTACGGCGGATTCCCTTCGGGCATAGCAAATAGACCTAGATCGCTGAGTGTCTTTGGCCTATTCGAGTCTGTCACCACCCATGAGTGGTGCTACGGCGCGAAACCTAGCGATGGGAGTGTCTGCGCGTCAATGGCAACGGCGAGCCGATTTGCCCGTGAAGCACCTTATTTATCATTCCGATACCGAATACAGAGCTAGTTGAGAGATAAGCGACCAAAATCGGGTGATAACCCCCTGGAAATCACCCTGCCGGTAAACGCCCCAATTAGCGGCTATCTGGGCCTTTGGGCAGTAAATTCTGGGGCAACCTGACGATGAGGAGTCTGTAGATGACCCGGGCCCGATCACTCACCACCCTGTTCGCGATCGGGGTGACGCTCGCGCTGTCGGCCAATGCGGTAGCTACCGCCAGTGCTGTTGTTCGGCCGGACTCGGTGCGGGCCAGCACCCAGAGCTGCTCGCAGAGCTCCTTGCCGCTGCCCGACCCGGCCTGCACGCCAGGGGCAACCTATTCCGCCGTGAGCCAGTCCACCATCAACTCCACGATCTGCGTCTCCGGTTGGACGGCGACAGTGCGGCCGCCGACCTCGTACACCGATCCCCTGAAGGTGCAACAGATCGGTCAGTACGGCTACACCGACACCAGCACCGCCGACTACGAGGAAGACCACTTCATCCCGCTGGAGCTGGGTGGTGACCCGCGCAGCCCGTTGAACCTGTGGCCCGAGCCGCACAACGCGCCCGCCGGCAACACCGCGAGTAGCAAGGACTCGGTCGAGAACCAGCTCAAGGCCCTCGTCTGCGCAGGCAAAGCGACTCTGGTCGCGGCCCAGCAAGCCATCGCCACCAACTGGACGACGGCGGTGGCCGTTGTCTCGGGCACCGGCGCCAGCGGTCCGACCACTCCGCTTGGCGTGCAGATCACCGGCACCACCTCCTCGTCCGTCACGCTGTCCTGGACGGCGTCCAGCGATGCCAGCTCCACGATCACCGGCTACAGCGTCTACACCGGCTCGACGCTGGCCGCCTCGGCTACCACGACGTCGGCCACCGTGACCGGATTGACCCCGGGCACCAGCTACACCTTCGCGGTCAGCGCCAAGGACGCGGCGGGTCAAACCTCACCGGTCAGCGCGCCGGCCACCGCCACCACCCCCGCGACGGCCGCCGCCGTGCCGCGGCCGGATCACGTGGTCGTGGTGATGATGGAGAACCACTCCTACGCCGACATCATCGGCAGCTCGTCCGCTCCGTACATCAATTCCCTCGCCAGCGGCGGCGCGACGTTCACCCAGTCATTCGCGGTAACCCACCCGAGCGAACCCAACTACCTCGCGCTGTTCTCCGGTTCGACCCAGGGTTTGACCAGTGATTCCTGCCCGAACACCTTCACCGGCGCCAACCTCGGGTCAGAGCTGATCGCGAAGCAGCTTACCTTCACTGGCTATTCCGAGACGATGCCGTCCAACGGCTACACCGGCTGCACCAGCGGGAACTACGCCCGCAAGCACAACCCGTGGGTCAACTTCAGCAATGTCCCGGCCGCCTCCAACCTCACGTTCGGCTCCTACCCGACCAGTTACAGCACGCTGCCGACGCTGTCCTTCGTCATCCCGAACCTGCAGGACGACATGCACGACGGCACCGTCGCCCAGGGCGACACCTGGTTGCAGCAGCACATCGACGGCTACGCCCAGTGGGCCAAGACCCACAACAGCCTGCTGGTACTCACCTGGGACGAGGACGACAACAGCGCCAACAACCAGATCCCGACCATCCTGGTCGGTGCCCAGGTCAAGACCGGCTCCTATTCCGAAACCATCAACCACTACAGCGTCCTGCGCACTCTCGAGGACGCCTACGGGCTGCCCTACGCCGGTGCCAGCTCGACTGCCACTCCGATCACCGACGTCTGGACCGGCAGTGGTAGCGGCACCAACACGGTGACGGTGACCAATCCGGGAAGCCAGACCGGCACCGTCGGTACGGCGGCTAGCTTGCAGATCCACGCGTCGGATTCGGCGTCTGGTCAGACGTTGAGTTATGCGGCCACCGGCCTGCCGGGTGGGCTGACCATCAGCCCGAGTAGCGGCCTGATCTCGGGAACCCCGACCACGGCCGGGACCAGCAGCGTGACGGTGACGGTCACCGATGGCACCGGGGCGTCCGGCCAGACCAATTTCAGTTGGACGGTCTCTGGTGGCGGTACGGGTTGTTCGGGCCAGAAGTTGGGTAATCCCGGTTTCGAGACCGGCACCGCCTCGCCCTGGACCGCGAGCAGCGGGGTGATCAGCAACAGCGCCACCGAGCCGCCGCACACCGGCACCTGGGATGCCTGGTTGGACGGTTACGGCACCGCCCACACCCAGACCCTGAGCCAGTCGGTGACCATTCCGGCCGGCTGCCATGCCAGCCTGAGTTTCTGGCTGCACATCGACACCGCTGAAACCAGCACCACCACCGCCTATGACACGCTGACCGCCAAGATCGCCAGCACCACGCTGGCGACCTACAGCAACCTCAACCACAACACCGGCTACGCCCAGAAGACCGTCGACCTGTCCAGCTACGCCGGCCAAACCATCACGATCACCTTCACCGGCACCGAGGACAGCACACTACAAACGTCCTTCGTCCTCGACGACACCGCGGTCACCCTCAGCTGATCCAGCCTGTCGAAAGCTCGGGCCGGCTAACCGGCCCGAGCCTAGGGTTTCACCAGCTGGTGGCGATAGGCGTAGATGACGGCCTGGACGCGGTCCCGCAGTTCGAGCTTGCTGAGGATCCGGGTGACATGGGTCTTGACGGTCGCCTCGGACAGGCTGAGAACGGTGGCTATTTCGGCGTTGGACAGGCCGGCGGCGATCGCCATCAGCACCTCGCGTTCGCGTTGCGTCAGGCGAGCGAGTAGCGGGTCACCGCTCGGTGCCTGGTGCGTGGTGGGCAGCTGGTCGGAGTAGCGATCCAGTAGTTGCCGAGTGATCCGTGGTGACACGACGGCATCGCCGCTCGAGATGGCGTGGATGGCGGCGATGAGTTCGGTTGCCGGTACGTCCTTGAGCAGGAATCCGCTGGCGCCGGCGGCAAGTGCGGTGAAGGCGTAGTCGTCGAGGTCGAAGGTGGTCAGGATCAGAATCCGGGAACTGCTGCCATCGCCGAGAATGCGTCTGGTGGCCTCCACCCCGTCGAGGCCGGGCATCCGCACGTCCATCAGCACCACGTCCGGTCGCAGCCGTTCGGTCTCGATGATCGCGGCGTGCCCGTCGGCGGCCTCACCCACGACGTGGATTTCGCTGTCAGTGCTGAGGATCATCCGAAATCCGGTCCGCAGCAGCGGCTGGTCGTCGACGATCAGGACCGTTACCGCCATCTGATCCTCCGTGCCGAAGGGCTGACGATCATGCCGTGCGCTGGGCGGCCGATCATGCGGGGTGCTGGGCGGGCAGGATCGCGCGAACCCGCCAGCCTCCCAGCTCGGTCGGACCGGCGTCTACCGTGCCGTCGAACAGGGCGGCTCGCTCCCGCATCCCGATCAGCCCGTGCCCGGCCAGCTCGGTGCCGACGTCTCCGTTGGCAGGCACCAGGATTGTCGCCGAGCCGTCGTCGGCGACGTCGATCTGGATCTCATCGGCGCGCCAGCGAATCTCGACCCGCACCTGGCTCGGATCGTGAGCATGCTTGAGCGCATTGGTCAAACTCTCCTGGACGATGCGGTACACGGCCGACTGCGCGGTCGGCGGGAGCGCTTGGGGGAGCCCGGTCACGCTCAGGCGCGCGGGCAGGCCGGCCGCCCGGACGTCGGCGACCAGCCCGTCGAGGCTTGCCAGATCAGGCTGCGGCGCAAACTCGATCTGCAGTCCAGGCTCGTCCTCGCGCAGTACCCCCAGCAGCCGACGCATCTCGGTCATCGAACTGCGGCCGGTCGCGGCGACCTGCCGCATCGCCTCGGTGGCCTGCTCCGGATAGCTGGCATTGGCAAGTGCTGCCGCGTCGGCCAGCGTGATGACGACGGACAGGCTGTGCGCGATGACGTCGTGCAATTCGCGAGCGATCCGGCTACGTTCCTCGGTTGCCGCCAGCCGGCGCTGCTGGTCGCGTTCGTGTTCGAGCCGGACGGCGCGCTCGACCAGCGAGGCAAGATACTGGCGGCGGGTCTGCAACGTGATCCCGCCGAACAGGGCCGCAGCCACCAGCCCGGTCAGGAAGATCATCGAGGCGATGATCCCGTCCCCGCTCGGTGCGAACCGAATAGCTGCCAGCACCACACCGACTTCGAGGACGCCGGCCGCGACCAGCGCACGGTGCCGCGACTGGTGGACAGCGACCGTATAGAGGGCGACCAGCAGGGCGGCGTCCGCGGCGAAGCGCACCTGCGCCAGCCACTGGATTCCAGCGGCGACGGCGACCAGCCCGAACACTGCCGAGGGATAGCGACGACGCAGGATGAGCGGCAGTATCAGCAGTTGGCTCAACGGGATCTGCCACCAGTCCCGGTCCCCGATGAACCGCAGCGAGTCCACCACCCACAGTTCGAGCAGCACTACCAGCGCGGTGTCGAGCAGGGTGGGATGCGCCACCGCCCAGGACCGTGCCCTGGACCAGGTGCCTAGCGTGGGCCCGTCCATACCAGCAGTATCGGCCATCGAGACACTGCCCGATGGCCGATACTGCTGAATGCTCCGCATTCTCAGGCGTCTCGTCCGCGGAGTCGTAGCGCGCCGGCCAGCACCGCGGCGGCAGCCCACAGGCACATGACGAACAATCCGGTCCATGGTCCGAGGCTGCCGGGATCGGGGTGCAGCTGAAAGAGCGGCGAGCCAGCGTTGCTCGGCAGGTAGGGCAGCAGGTGCGGCTGCCACGAGGCGGGTAACGCATTACCGAGACCGGGTAGCACCAGCAGCAGCCCGAACACGGTCGCGATGCCGCCCGCGGTGCTGCGAACGGCGAACCCGATTCCCATCGCCAAGATGGCGACAATGGTCAGGTACAGCGCCGCGCCGACAATCGCCCGGACCGCGTGTGGCGCTCCGATGCCCACGCCGTGGGTGGACAGCAGGGCCTGGCCGAGGAAGAACGCGATCACGGTCGAGATCAGCGAGCTCACGAACATGACCGTGGACAGCACGCCGAGTTTGCCCCAGAGCACCGGCAGCCGCTTGGGTACCGCCGTCAACGTCGCCCTGATCATGCCGGTGGCGTATTCCCCGGTAATGATCAGCACGCCGAGGACGCCGACGGCGAGTTGGGCGAGATTGACACCGAACAGGCTGCGGCTGACCGCGCTGAAGCTCGCGATGTCATCGGCATGCAGGTGCGACCAGCGCTGGTTGGTGCCCCAACTGGCCAGCGCCCCGATGCCGATCGTGCCCATCATCGAGAGCAGCAGGGTGATCCAGGTCGAGCGCAGCGTCGAGAACTTGATCCACTCGGACCTGATCACCCGGGCCTGAGTCACCGGCTGGACGACTACCGGACGTTCTGCCGGCGTCGAGGCGATCGGTGCGTTCAAGGTCGTGGCGCTCATGCGGCACTCCGGGGCTCGGCCGCGCGGTACTCCACGGAATCTCGGGTCATGTCCATATAGGCCTCTTCCAGCGATGCGAGTTGCGGAGTCAGTTCGTGCAGCACGATGCCGTGGTCCAGGGCGATCTGCCCGATCTGCTCGACGGGAATCCCTTTCACATCAAGCACATTGCGTTCGCTGCTGGATACCGTGACGTCCTGGCCGGCGAGCGCTTCACGCAACTGCACGGCCTGCGGGGTACGCACCCGTACCTGGTTCACCGACACCGAATTGATCAGCGCCTCGACCGGCATGTCGGCAATCAGGCGCCCCTGGCCGACCACGATGACGTGATCGGCGGTCAGGGCCATCTCGCTCATCAGGTGACTGGACAGGAACACCGTGCGACCGTCGGCGGCCAGCGACCGCAGCAGGTCGCGGACCCAGCGAATCCCTTCCGGATCCAGGCCGTTCACCGGCTCGTCCAGGATCACGGTCGAGGGATTGCCGAGCAATGCCGAGGCAATACCGAGGCGTTGCCCCATGCCCAACGAGAACCCGCCGGCCCGCTTACGGGCAACCTCGCGCAGGCCGACCATATCGATGACCTCGGCCACCCGGTCGTTGGCGATGCCATGGGTGGCCGCCAACGCGCGCAGGTGGTTGTAGGCCGATCGTGAGGTGTGTACCGCCTTGGCTTCCAGCAGCGCACCGACTTCGCCCATCGGCCTCGGATGATCCCGGTAGGGCTTTCCGTTCACCGTGACCGATCCGGCACTCGGGGCGTCAAGTCCCAGGATGAGTCGCATGGTCGTCGACTTGCCCGCCCCGTTCGGGCCCAGGAACCCGGTGACCTTGCCCGGCTGCACGGTGAAGGTCAATGCATCTACCGCCACCTTGTCGCCGTAGCGCTTGCTCAAACCGCGAGCCTCAATCATCACATCACCCATCGCTTGAATCGAATGCGTCGATTTCCAGGCTAAGGCGCGCAGGCCGCACTGCCATCGACACAAAGACTCATCAACGACGGATCGGGTACACCTTTGGATGTACGCCGCTCAGGAACCGGCCACCACCGACCCGAACCGCCGCCAGCGCACGCAGCTGTTCCGTGGTTCCTCGGTTCGGCGACTTGTCAGGGATACATCCCGACGTTATTAGTTGATCAACTCGCTTGCGGGGGAGGTTGTCGTCCGATAGCTTCTGGAAGCTGACTTCACTCGTATCTCACGTTGGTTCCGTCTGACCCCGCTGCCGGTGAGGGTTGGTCGCGCCGCGAAGGTTTCCGATCTGTTTTCCTCTTGTCCCGCGATTCTCGTTGGGCGTGGGTTTCGTTCGCAGTTGTTCGCTTGAACCGTACGGGGGATGAGATGGCTCGAGTAAGCGACGCTGTTCGGCTGGTTTCTGTTGCTGTTGTTCTGATGCTGGTCGCTGCGTGTGTTGTTGTTCGGTCAGCTCCGGTAGAAGCAGCGGCGCCCGACGTTGCGGCCTCGGTTTCGGGCTTTGACCCGGCGAGTTCAGTGGTCGATTCCAGGGCTGAGACAAACACGGACTATCTGAACCAGGATGGCTCGCACACCCTGGCAATGTCTGATACTGCTGTCAACTATCAGACGGCGTCCGGTACGTGGGCGCCAGTGGATAACCGGATCGTGCCTGACGCTTCGGTGGCCGGTGGTTGGACGAACGCGGCGAATTCTTGGCACGCCCATTTCGCCCGGTCAGATGTCGGGGTGGCGATAACGACGGCGGCCGGTGGGTTGGTGCTCGCCCCCGAGGCCGGAGCTGGTGTCGCACCGGTGGTGGATCAAGTGGCCGGCGTGGTGGTCTATCCCGGGGTGTGGCCAGGGGTGGACGTGCGGTTTCAGGTCACCGGTGCCGGCGTGGAGGAGTCGTTAATGATCGGTAGCCGCAGCGCCGGTTCCTCCTTCGAGTTCGCGGTGTCAGGTGGTACGTCGGGCGCCGCTACCAAGCAGTTGTCAGGGGCTACCGCAGCCGTCGCGGCAAGCGGGATAGGACCAGCCGTCCTACAACCGGGTCCGGCTGGCTCACTGGTGTCTGCGGTCGCTGTGTTGGGCCAGCCGTTGGTGTTGGACCGTAATGGCAACGGCCTGGGTCAGGCGCACGCCCAGCTGACGTCGGCCAACGGAACTCTGCAGCTGTCGCTGGATCCGGCGTGGCTGGCGGCGCAGCCGGACTCGGCTTTTCCGATAGATCTGGATCCGTCGATCAATCCGGGGCCGACCAATCTGGGCGCTTACAAGAGCGACGGGACGTCGTGTTCGAGTTGCCCGATCCAATTCGGGAACCCGAACGACAGCGGCACGTCGTATTGGCGTTCGGTGGGGTTCTTCGACTACCAGTCGTTGTTCGGTGATCACGTCACCGGCGCGGAGTTGGAGACGGGCTGGCAGGGTGGCACTCAGAATCAATACGGAGTCAAGGTGTATTGGGCCTCGGCGTATTCCTATGCCGGTGCCGCGCACGGGGCGGCACTCGCCTCGGGGTCGCCGGGGGCGACAGGTGCGGCCATCTCTGGCGCGGCGCTGACCAGTCAGATCGCGTCGTGGGTGGCTACCCGCAAGGTGGGCGGTGCGTTAGGTTTCGTGGGCACGGAGACGGCTCAGTCCTATACCTATCAGCAGTTCCACATGACGTTGTATGTGACTTTCACTCGTCCCCCCACGTTGCCAACCGGGGTGGGGTGGACCTCGCCGATGGTGTCGTGCGTTACCGGGTCGGCCAGCCCGACCGTTGATGGCACGAAGGCCATGACGTGGCAAGCGACGGTCAGCTCACCCGACGGCCGCAATGTGAGCGGCCAGTTTCTGTGGTGGGACACCGCGAATGCCGCGGTGACACATCCGGCGAATACCGGCGTGGTCGCCTCGGGACATAAGGTGTCGGTCAGTTTCAACAGTGGAGTGTTCGCCGATGGCCATACCTATGAGTGGAAGGTCCGGGGCTCGGATGGCACTTTGACCAGTGTTTATACCGGTGGTTGTGAGTTCAAGGTGCAGGACCCGCCCCCGAACCTGCCTGCCAGTCCCGCGTTCGCCAGCCCCGCCGCTGCCTGCCTGAGCGGGGGGACTGTTGCGGCGGTGCGCGGAGACCAACCGATCACGGTCCAGGCCAAAGTCAGCGATCCGGACGGCAAACCGGTCACGGCAAACGTGCGGGTGCTGAACACCGCGTCGACGACCCAGACGCTCTGGTCCCAGTCATTGAGCACCTATGTCTCATCGGGGACCGTCATCACCGCCACCATCCCGGCGAACACACTGGCCGATAAGGCTGCTTTCACCTGGCAGATCCAGGCGTCCAACGGGCAGAAGACCTCGGCCTGGACAGCCGGGTGCAGCGCGACGGTAGATGACACGCTGCCGGTGGCGCCGGTGCCGACATCGACCGATTTCGGGCTGCCGGCGAGTCCGGCCGGCACCGTCGGGGTCATCGGAGCGGTCACGCTGCCAGCCCAGACCGGCGTTGATCACTATGTCTGGTCGTTGTCGCCGATCCCGACCGGTGATCTGCCCGGCTGTGGCCAGACCGATCCGGCCAGCGGCGCCAGCGAGGTCTGTGCCAGTGCGGGCGCGGGCTGGTTGAACGTTGCGGTGGAACCCGAAGCGGCCACTTTCCAGGTGTTTGCGGTGGGCTACAGTGCCGCGAACACCCCGTCGATGCAGGGTTCGGCGCAGTTCGCGGTAAACGAGATCGGCCTTTCCGCACCAACACATTCCTGGCTTACCGACACTGCTGACGTCAGCAACCCGGCACAGCTACCGGTGTCCGTGGCCGATGCCATCGACCCAGGTAACGCCATCCCGAACCCCAATCCGGCCTTGGCGGTCACGGCCAACGCTGACGGTTCGGACTCTTGGGTGGTCGATGGCCAGTTCGGGGCCGGCCCGGCGTTGCATCTAGACGGTTCCGCCGGCTATGCCGCGACGCCCGCACCGGTAGTGGGGGCCTCGACGCTGGATCTGACCCGCAGCCTCTCCTTGCTGGCCTACGTCCGCGCTGGAGCCGCGACGGCTCCGCTGCAGACGATCGCCTCGCAGGACGGCTCGACGGCTAGCGCGACGGCCCTACAAACCGACACCGCCGGCCACCTGCAGTTCTGTCTGGAATCGACGGACAGCGGCAGTGGCACGCCAACCTGGGACTGCGCTAGCTCCTCGGTCGCTCCGGCCCAAGGTCAGTGGCAGTCCGTCCTCGGTATCTGGGATCAGCCTGCTCATCAGTTACGGCTCTACCTGGGGGGCAACCTGATCGCCTCCAGCGGCCACCTCGGATCAGCTGCGGTAGACGGTGCGTTTGCCGTCGGACGCGGATTGAGTCACGGAGCACCGGCCTCTTTGTGGCAGGGCGACATCGGCGATCCGACCAGCTATCCGGGGGTACTCGACCCGAACCAGATCCAACTCCTGGACCAGTACGGGTTGCCCTTCGACCCGGCCAACCAATGACCGCTGGAAAGGCCGCCGCGATGACCCGCCACACCCTGCGCAGGATCACCACGATTCTGGCAAGTACCTCGCTGATCCTTAGCTGCGTGCAGAGCGCGGCCTTCGCTGCCCCGGCCCACGATGCCAGCGCGCCGCGCCCGGCTAAGACCAAGCCGGTGCCGGGCAGCTTGCTCGGCGCGCGTAGGCCGTCACCGGCTGGCATCGAGGCCACCGCACCGGCCAGGCTGGCCGCCGCACCGGCGGCCGGCTCCTACCCGCTGTCTTTGCCGGCCGCTGGTAGTTGGACACCGGTCGGTACCACCGGCATCTACCTGTCCGCGGCAGCGCCGGCCGCGACCGGGGTGACCGTTCAAGTACTGGATCGGGCTGGCGCGGCCTCGCGCGGCCTGACCGGGCTGGTCTTGCGGTTGGCCCGCACCGATGCACGCACCGCCACTACACCGATCGCCCTCAGCGTGGCGTCCTCGACGCTGGCCGGCCTCTATGGCGCAGACTACGCCGCGCACCTGCAGTGGACTCAGACAGCTGATCCGGGAACGGGAAAGTCGATTGGTGCGGCTACCAGGCTGGTTACCCGGACCGTGCCGGCCGGGCCTGGTGGCGGCCTGGCCGCACCCGCGGTCACTGGCTCGCAGGTGATGACTCAACGCAGCTCGGCATCCGGCGCAGTGGTGACCACGGCACACCTGGGTAGCAGCGCGGTGCTGCTGAGCGGCCACCGTCGCCAACGCCAGCAACGGCTCGGGCAACTTCGGTGCTACCTCGCTGACGCCGTCCTCGCAGTGGTCGGTCTCGCCCCAGACCGGTGACTACACCTGGAGCTATCCGCTGCGAGTTCCGCCGGCGGCGGCCGGGCCGTCGCCCGGGCTCGCTGTCAGCTATGACTCGAGTTCTATCGATGGCCAAACCGGTTCTACGAACAACCAGACCTCCTGGCTGGGCCAGGGTTTCGATCTGACCGGTGGTGGTTTCATCGAGCAGTCTTTCGCCTCCTGCTCCTCGGACGGCGTGTCGACTTCGCAGGATGAATGCTGGAAGACCAGCAACGCGACCGTCTCCCTAGCGGGCCAGTCTGGCCAGCTCGTGCAGGCCAGCTCCGGGGCTTGGACGCTGCAGAACGATGACGACACCAAGATCGAGCACCTGACCAGCGGCAGCCTCTGCTCCAACGGCACCGGGGACAACGACTGCTGGCGTCTGACCACCCCAAACGGCACCCAGTACTACTTCGGACGGAACAAGCTGCCCGGTTGGACAAGCGGCGCACCGACCACACAGTCGACCTGGACCGTGCCGGTCTACGGCAACAACACCGGCGAGCCCTGCCACGCCGCCACCTTCGCGGCATCATCGTGTCTGCAGGCGTGGCGGTGGAACCTTGACTACGTCCTGGATCCGCACGGCAACTCCGAAGCCTTCTACTACACGCCCGAGACCAACAAGTACGCCCAGAACGGCTCCACCACCACAGCCACCAGCTACGTCCGAGGTGGCACCCTGACCCGCATCGACTACGGGATGCGCGCCGGCTATGAACTCAGCCAGAAAGCTCCCGAGCAGGTGCTGTTCACCCTCGGCGACCGCTGTGACACCACCATCGCCAACGAACCCGCCAACGGCTGCACTACGACCCCACCTACAGCGGCCTACTGGCCCGACGTGCCGTGGTATCAGAGCTGCACCGCGACCACCTGCAGCGGCCAGAGCGCGCCCACCTTCTGGAGCAGCAAACGACTGAGCTCGGTCCAAACCCAGTACTGGAACGGCACCAGCTACCTGTCCGTCGACAAGTGGTCCCTCACCCAAGCCTGGCCGCTACCCGGCGACGCCTCGTCCCCGGCGATGACGCTCACCTCGATCAGCCACACCGGCCTGGTCCGCGGCAGCGCCAGCGTGCCGGCAACCACATTCGGCTACCAGCTCAAAGCCAACCGGGTCGCGCCACCCAACGGCATCGTGCCCTTGATGAAATCCCGGCTGAGCACCATCAACACCGAAGCCGGTGCCCAGCTCACGATCAACTACCTCGACTCCGACTGCAGCGGAACCAGCCCAGCGACCCCGAACACCAACACCAAGAGGTGCTTCCCGCAGTACTGGGCACCACCAGGCTCCGCCGTCAGCCTGGACTGGTTCCGCAAGTACCTGGTCGCATCGGTGGTACAGAACCCCGAGATGAATGGTCCGCAGTCGCTGGATGTCACCACCTACGACTACAGCGTGGGCACGCCGGCTTGGCGCTATGACACCTCACCGCTGACCCCGGACGGGCAACGCAGTTGGTCGGTATTCGCCGGCTACTCCCGGGTCCGCGTCGAACACGGCGACCTGAACTCCGCCGCCACCGTGCACACCACTGATATCAGCTACTTCCAGGGCATGAACGGCGATCTCAAGGACACCACTGGCGCGCTGCGCAGCAACGTCCAGCTCACCGCCACCGACGGCACCGCGGTCACCGACTCGCTGTGGTGGGCTGGTCGGGTCTTTGAGACCGTCACCTACAACGGCCTCGGCGGGCCGGTGGTGGCCGACACCGTCACCACCCCGTGGGCATCGGCGCCCACTCTCACCGGGACCAGCACCGTCGAGCACATCACGAACACCGCCGCGACGTTCACCTACACCCCGACCGCTCGCTATGTCGGTGACCTCAGCACGATGACCCACGCGCCGCTGTCCAGCGGCGGTACCCGCACCACCCAGACCAACACCAGCTACGGCAGCTACGGCCGGCCGTCCACCATCGAGGATCTCGGCGACATCAGCCAACCCGGCCAGGCCCGCTGCACCGTCACCAACTACGCCGACAACACCACCCTGTGGTTGCTGCAATTCCCCGCCGAGGTCAGGACATTCGCCGGCACCTGCGCCAGCACACCCGGCTACCCGGCCGCTGCCATCTCCGACACCAAGACCAGCTATGACGGACTGGCCCTCGGCGCGGCCCCCACCGCTGGCGACGTCAGCCAGACCCAGGTCGCCAATGGCTATAGCAGCTCCGGACCCAGCAGCTGGTTGACCTCGACCAGCCGTACATACGACGAACTCGGCCGAATCCTGACCAGCACCGACGCGCTGAACCACACGACGACCACCAGTTACACCCCGACCGCGATCACCACCGCCGGCCAACCGGTCACCGGAAACATCGGCCCGGTCACCCAACTGGCCACCACCGACCCGGCTGGCATTTCCAACACCGAAACCTTCGACCCAGCCTGGGGCGCGTTGAGCGCGAGCACAGATGCCAACTCCCACACCACCACCTCGACCTACGATCCGTTCGGGCGCCGGGGCGGGGTCTGGCTACCCGACCGGCAACCCGCCGCGAACTACCCGCAACCGTCCACCAGCTACGCCTACAACCTGACTGCCGGCCAGCCGGTATCGGTCGCCACAACCAGCCTCACCCCATCCGGATCCACCATGACCGCCTACACCCTCTACGACGGACTGCTACGACCACGCCAAACCCAGACACCCGCCCAAGGAGCAGACCCACACGCCACACCCGGCAGCAGCGGCACCGACGTCAGCGACACCATCTATGACGCCGCCGGTCAGGCCGTCACCGCCACCGGCAGCTACCTCATCTCCAACGCCCCCTCCGGACTGTTGTTCGTGCCCCCACAGGGCCTAGCCAGCGTCCCCGGCCTCCAGCAGCGCGTCTATGACGGGGCCGGGCGTACGACGGCCGTCATCACCGAGGTCCTCGGACAGGAACAGTGGCGGACCAGCTACGCCTATCCCGGATCAGACCGCACCGACACCACCCCACCGGCCGGCGGCACTGCCACCACCAGCTACCAAGACGGGCGCGGAGAGACCACCGAGCTGCTGCAGTACCACGGCGCGGGCATCGGTGACCCGACCGATCCGGCCAGCTATGACCTGACCAGCTACACCTTCGACACCGCCAGCCAAATGCAGACAATGACCCGACCATCAGGGCAACAGTGGTCCTGGAGCTATGACACACTCGGCCACGTCGTCAGCGCTACGGATCCCGACACCGGGACCACCACCTCCAGCTACGACGCCGGCGGGCAGCTGCAAACCACCCGCGATGCCAACGGGATCACCCTGGCCTACTCCTATGACAACGACGGCCGCAAGACGAACCTCAACCAGGACTCCACCGCCGGGCCGCTGCTTCAGCACTGGTCCTACGACAGCCTGGCCAAAGGCCTACCGACCTCGCAGACCAGCTACACCGGCTCAACCCCCGGCACACCAGGAACCCCTTACATCCAAACGGTGACCGGCTATGACGCCGACAACCACCCGCTCGGCCAGAGCACCATCCTGCCCGCCGGATCGTTGGGCGCAGGGAGCGCCGCCTACACCTACACCGTTGGGTTCAGCTACAACCCCGACGGCAGCCTGGCCGCGCAGAGCGACCCGACGGCCGGTGGCCTCCCCGCCGAGACCCTGACCTCGACCTACACCAGCCTGGGGAATCTCTACTCCTACGGCGGCAAAAGCCCCTACCTGACCAGCATCAGCTACGACGGCATCGGCCACGTCAACCAACTCAGCCACTACAACGGCAGCCAAGCCCTCTACGACACCTACACCTACACCGAGGGCACCAACCGACTGGCCCGCGCCACCACGACCACCGCAGCACAGAGCAACGCCGTCGCCGCGGACCTGACCTACAGCTACGACAACGCAGGCGATGTCACCACGATCAACAACGCACCCTCAATCGGCCCCGCTGACACCCAATGCTTCACCTATGACTACCTACAACGACTCACCCAAGCTTGGACACCCTCCGACAGCAACTGCACCAGCACCCCAGCCACCAGCAATCTCGGCGGACCCGCCCCGTATTGGCAAAGCTATGACTACAACCAGGCCGGGGACCGCATCGGCATCACCAACTACGCCACCACCAGCACCGGCAGCGACAACCAGGACACCTACAGCTACCCGTCCAGCACGCAGCCCGACACCATCCAATCGGTCACCCACACCAGCGCTCCGGCTGGGACTGGCAGCTACACGCCAACCGGCACCGGTGCCTACCAATACAACCCGGGCGGCCAACTCACCAGCGCCCCTGGCAGCACCATGACCTGGACCCCGCAAGGCCAGCTCGCGAGCGTGACCCTGACTGCGACCAGCCAAACTCAGCAGCGAACGTATGGCCCGGACGGCAACCTCCTCCTGCAGTCCGACCCGGTCACCGGTATCACCGCCTACCTCGGCGACACCGAACTGAAAGTCCCCGCCAACTCCACCACCGTCTCCGGCCAGCGGACCTATACCGCCCTCGGTCAGAGCGTGGCCGTCCGAACAGCCACGACTGGTATCACCGGCAGCACCCTTACCTGGACCGACACCGACCCGCACGGCACCGCGGAACTCACCGAAAACCCCACCACCGGGGCGATCAGCAGCCGTCAATACGACCCGTTCGGTAACCAGCGCAGCAGCGTCAGCGCCTGGCCCGATGACCGGGGCTTCCTGCACGCACCCACCGACACTCTCACCGGGCTAGTTGACCTCGGCGCGCGTGACTACAACCCACAACTCGGCGCGTTTATCAGCGCCGACCCCGTACTCGACCCTGCCGATCCCCAACAGAACAACGGCTACGCCTACGCCCACGACAACCCCAGCACCCTGAGTGATCCCACCGGCCTACGTGCGGCCGATGACAACGGCAACACCGACAGCAGCTGGGCCAAAGACCAACACAACAACGGCTCAGCCTGCACCTGGGGCGTTTGCGGCAACACCGCCAACCCGCGCAGCGGCAACACCGGCGGCGGAGGCGGTGGTGGGGGCGGGTACAACTCCGGCGACACCATCACCGGCCCCGGATACACCACCCCCGGCTACGTCATCGACACCGCCGACAAACTCGCCACCCACAACCCGGCCTTTGACCCCAAGGGCTACATCGCCAACCACACCCTGGAACTAGCCTTACCCGACTACGTCATTAACAAGATCCAGAAACTTTCCACGCACCCCGCCAACGCCGATGGCGCCATCAACACCTACCAACAATCCCAAGCCCTCGCACCACTACCCACCACTAATCCACCCGCACCCCAGCACCACGGCAGCGGCGGTTGCCACGGTTTCCTCGGCTGCATCGGACATGGCCTCGCCGTCGCAGGGAAAACCGCGTGGGCGCACAAGGCCGGTATCGCGATGGCACTCGCCTTCGGAGCCTGCATCGTCCTCTCTGCCGGACTGTGCATTGCAGCGGGCGTGGCCGCGGCAGCGGTTAGCAACGTGTCTTCCAACCTCCAGCACTTCAACACGCGCGGCTTCCTGATCGACTCCGCCTTCGCGGTGGCAGGTGGAACGCTCGGCGCGGGCGCCGCAACCGACTTCAAAGGTCTCGACTTCACTAGCAGCGCGCTTACTCGCGCCGGCCAACATGCCTCGGATCTTCCTCCTGGCGCCATAGATTGGACTCCGACGGCATATAATATGGGCGTGAACAACCTCATCGGGTCCACCGGCATCGCCGCCACCGCTATAGAGAATTACTATGTCCATTAATATCTATCGCAGCCGAACGACCTTTTCCCCAATCGGCTATTGTCACTTGGGTATGCGATTGTTTGTCTACACTGGCATGGTTACGTTTCTGCTATTCGCCTTATTGCCCGCGTTCGACTCCCTCGGGCAGGCCGTCCATATGGCGGCAATCTGGGGCGCAATTTCTGGATTTCTTTTCGCGGTTTCTCGGATGAGGATCGAGGGAGACGATTCCTCACTGCAAGTTCGGAACGTCATCTGGGTATGGCGGATACCCTTACGGCAAGTAGCCGGGATAATGGATGCCAATGGTCTTAAGATCCTGACCCTTCATCGTCGTGAGATAGAGGTCATGGCCTACGGGTCATCGCTAGTGGCCCTCTGGACCGGAAATCGAAGAGGCAAGCTGCTCTCGGCACGGCTCCGGCCTTTGGTGGTGAATGCGCAGGACAGTGGCGGCGGCGAAGTGACCCGGAAACCGAACCTAGAATTATTGGCCCTACCGATACTTCTCTGTCTCATCTACTGTGTACTCGGAATATTGGGACACTTGATCCTCCACTAAATGCGCCGTTCGCATGGTCGCTACCCACGAACCTAAAGCCACGTGGCCAACCAAACCCTGGAGCGCATTCGTGGTCCGAGGAAGGATGGATCTGTCGACTACAGTCCCGAAACCCAGGCGCTCTACTGGCGTGCGCAGAGGAAGTATTGGGTTGCGGCACTACCCATCGTTGCTGCGATCTTGGTTGCTTTGTTTGGCCCACAACAGGCGCAGGCGGCTTGGGAGTGGTTCATTATCGTTCCGCTAATGACACTGGGGTTTCTTTTTCTTCGCCTTGCGTGCTGGTCGGGAGTTCCGGCAGGCGGGCTTCCCGAAGCGCCGACTGCGGGGCTAAAGAGCGAAGCGGACGCATATGACCCTGGCGACGTCGCTCCTCTTTAGTAGATGTATTCTACTATGGGACTGTCCGCACAAGGAAAACATTTGAACCAAGCACATGAGATAGTCGAGACCGCTCAGATTCAATCTCGATCCGACGCGGTGATCGCGGTGTGCTCATTTATTGGATTTTTCCTCATTCTGTTCATTTATAACTGGATAGTTACAAGAAAGTCGCGATCTGGATACCGACCATTTATAAATTGGTCTAGAGAAAGTCGGGATCGCGAGCGCTTCCGTCAATCTAGGCGTCATGTATCCGAGCGTGCCGGGATGGTCCGCCAAGTGGCCAATACTAATGGCCTGCTAGCGTGGGCGGTGCTCCTCGCTTTAGTTGTGACAGTGGCGATTGTTGGCAGAAACGGTCGTGGCCACTTCAGTTGGCCCATCACTGTAATATGTGGACTCTTCGCGCTCGTAAGTATTGGCCTAGGCATTAGGTACCTCTATTTGCATTTTCGAGCCTCCCGAATGGAACACAAAGAAGACGAAGAATAGTTTGCACTGCGTCGCTCCTCAAGGTTGTGCCGCGCTGACGACAAGAAGCGCTATGCAGCCGGTTCGGCAGAATGGGCGCCAGTGCTCCGCGACGACTGGCGCAAATTTTGTCGTCGAGTGGATTAGTTTGGGCGTCTGAGAATCGAACATCAGGTGCAGGTCCGCGGTCGTGACGGCACCGTAGGCCGAGTGCGGAATGGCGTCGCTGGCAACGCTGCTCGGTGTCCACGAGCGCGGGTCACTGATCTTCAAGGCCGCCATGGTGGTGTCGCTGATGGCCATCGCGGCCAGCCCGATCACGGTGGCCGCGAGTGCCTTGGGGACCTTGACCGAGTAACCGCGCAGCTCGCCCGCGAGCGCCCCGACTCTTATACCGACGGCAAGACCGGACAGCGGCCCCAGACCCTCGAGCCGGTTTTAACGCTGCTCGGGCCGCCGGGCACGTCCACGCCGGCAACCTCGCACAGCGCATTCACCGTCCGCCCCGGCGTGTCGGCTGCCGGCCTGGCTCGGATCGCCTGATCGCCGTAGCTGACCAGGTTGAGTGCGGTGGCACCGGCCGCGCCGGCGATCATGCCGGCCAACACACCGGAGGACAGTCGAGACATCTGCGTCAACCTTTCTGCTCGTGGGGGAGTGCCGCTCAGCCAGCCTCGGCGAGCTGGCCAGCAGCTGGGTCGTGATCGACTGAATCGGGCACGACTAGATTGCCAGCAGCATGGCTTCGCTAGAAGAAGGAGCGGTCGACTTTTCGCCGCGAAAGGGCACTCTGCTCGGCCCCATCGGCCAACAGTACGAACTCTTACCGCCGAGCGGCACGCCGGTCTACTGGGTGTGGATGCTCAGTACGTCGAACGGTGCTGGTAGCGGACCGCGTGGCAGCGATGCCGCAAGCGCTTCGGTGGCGGGTTGGTCGAAGATGCCGGTGACCTGGGTTGTTCCGGTGATGGTCTCTTGGATGGTCGAGGCGTTGATGACCTTGCCGTCCAGGACGTCGGCTACCTCGTTCTCGGTCGAGTTTGGTGTGCGGGTGACGTTGTGTTGGCTGGTGTAGTCGATCCATCGTTGTTGTGCCGCAGGCTTGAGATCGAGATTGACGGCCCATCCGGGATGCTGGGCGCTCGGGGGAGTAGCGGTTGCGGCGGCGAAGTCGTCGGACCCGACAACGGCCGGCCCGAGCAGATATTTTCCCACGGTGGTCGGATCGCACATGACGGTCGGTGAATCAGCCGTGTTCAGCGGGAGGTTCCGGCAGTCCCAGCCGTTCAGCACGGCACGTACTGCCTGTTGCCGAGCGGGGCTGAGAGCGGCGAACTCGCCGGCGTCCTTGGGTGGGCTGAATCCGAGAGACCGCCACGGATCCACCACGCGTTGCTCGGTCGAGGTCACCGGCGGTGCCGCTTTGGCTGATATCGGCTCGATGATCAACGGCCGAAACTGCAGGGCATCGGGGGCGCCGAGGGCATGTAGCTCACTCAGCGTGCCAGCGTTCAGCGATACGCCGGGCAGCGTGACGACGAGCTGGTTGGACCCCGCGGCTTGCACCGTCGCATGATCGAAGCCGAGGGCGGTGACCCGGGCCGCAATGTTCTGCCGCGCCAGCTGAAGCTGGGCTGGGCTCAGCCGCGCCTCGTGGGGGGCGGCCAGCGTGACCACGGTGGTCGAGGCCGTCGCGCCGGCCGGCGGAGTTGGGCTGCTCCGGTGTAGTCGATCGGCGCCGATCAGGACCCCGACGGCCAGCGAGACCACCACGGCGGCGGCCAATACCGGCACCAGCCATCGGGCGCGCGGGGCGACGGTCGCCTCGGACCCGGCCGGGTAGAACGTCGGCGGGACTTCGTTGTCGGTCAGGTTTCGCCGCGCGGTGTCGGCCAGCGCGTTGCCGAGTCGGGTTTCCAGGTCGGTCATCGAAGATCTCCTAGCTTGGCCTCAAGGGCGGTGAGGGCGCGACTGGCCGCTGATTTGACGGTGCCGGGCCGGATGCCGAGCGCGTCGGCGATCTCGGCTTCGGACAGCTCCGACCAGTAGCGCAACACCAGAACTTCCCGTTGCCGTCGGGGCAGTTCCCGCAACGCAGCCATCAGGGAGGCGTATTCAGCTCCGATCATGAGTCGATGATCCGACGGCTCCACCGGCACAGCCTGCGTGCTGCGCAGGTGGCGTCGAGCGGTGCCACGACGCCGCAACGCAGACCGAGCGGCGTTGACAACAGCCCGGCGAAGGTAGGCGAGCTGGGCATCGGGGTTGCTGGGCGGCCTGCGATAGACGCCGAGGAAGGCGTCCTGTACGCAATCCTTTGCGCTCTCGACATCATCGACCAGCAACATCGCGATCCGCACCATGTGATGCCACTGGCCGCGATACAACCGATCGAAGTCCACGCCGGCCTCCGACGTTCCAACCGTCATGTGTCGCTTCCCCCTTCAGCCCGGCGACTCTGCCAGGTCGCAGAAACGGGTCGTCCATCAATAGACGCCCATGCCGGTTCAAGGTTCCATCGACCTGCGACGTCACCGCCGATAGCAGCAGGGTGCAGCGCAGGATGGCGCGGTCCGGAAGCGGCGGCACACCTGCGCACCTCGGTCAGGGCGTCAGGATGCGGATTCGAGCGGTGTGATCGGATCCGCGATCAACGCGGTATTGATCAGCCCGCAAGCAACGCCCAGGTTGGTGCCGAGGTAGCCGCCGGGAACGCCGCGGCGACTTCGCGGCGAGTTGAAGGCATTGCCTGCGTAGAAGACCCGGACCCCAAGCGTTTGGGCGGCGAGTAGTGACTGGATCGCGCGCTGCCGGCCGGTCTTGAGGTGCGAGACCACCACCACGCCGGCCGCGCTGCTGGCCTGGATGGCGGCGGCGAGCGCCGGCACCGCGGTACGGGCGCCGAGCAGCCGGCACGGCCAGCCCTGGTAGCGCAGCAGGATCCCGAGCCCTTCCAGGCCGATGGTGTGCAGGTCGGTCGGGCCGCAGGCCAGCACGATGGGGCAAGGATGGATCGGGCTTGGCGCGTAGGAGGTGAGCGTTTCCAGCCATCCTCGGGCAACTTCGGTGGTCAGCTGCTCTTGTTCGACATTGCAGCGCCCGGTCTGCCACCACAACCCGACCTGCTGCATTGCCGGCAGCAGGACGTCATCCAGGCAGGCCGCCAAGCCGAGCGCGGCCTGTGCGCGGTCGAGCTGCTCGCGTACCGCGATCGGATCTGAACGCCCTGAAGCGTCCAGGAGCTGGGTGAGGAATTCCGCCGACGGGCCGGTCCGGCCCAGCAGCACCCGCACCGACTCGGCTGCCACGTTCGCCTGCTTGCCGCGGGCGATCTCATCGCGCATCAAACGCAACCCGTGCAGTTCGGCGGGGGTGTAACGGCGGTGCGTTCCCACTTCACGAATTCTCTTCGGCATGTCGTAGCGAAGTTCCCAAGAACGCAGGGTGGGCATCGGGATGCCCAGCAGCCGCGACACCTCGGCAATCGGGACGCTAGGAGCGTCACCGTCCGGCGCCGCCGTACCAGTAGTCGTCATCCTCGCGCCTAGCCGGACGGACGGACAGCAATCAGGCCAAGCAGGGATCGATCGCCGAACATGGAACCCCCCTCGCTGCGACGAGCTGATGCATCATCGCGATGTGCCTGCGGTGAAGCTTCGCATGGCTGAGCCGGCACGCCTACCTTGGTCGCTGTCAGATTGGCCATCGGGTCTGGACCTTTCCTGAGCAGCACGGGTTCAGCGCCGCTGTCGAAGCAGCATTCGGACAGATCTGCTCAAACGTTGGAGCCCTGACGCCACCTGCTTGCCCGGTGACGCCAGGTCAGGGGTCCGGCGGCCACGCTGACGGCCTATCTCAGATCAATAGGGGCGTGTTGTCGATCCGGCTTCGTCGTCCGGTCAGGTCCTGGAAACTATTGACGAGAGGGGTCACGCCGCCTACAGTCCTGATTGCTGAAACGTTGAAGCAACGCTCTGAAGAGCGAATCGGTCGCTGCGACAACGAGAAAGTGCTCGTCTTGTGCTCGGGAGAGGAGAGGTAGTGACGCCGACCTCCGACGATGCCAAGCCGGCTGCGACCAACGCCCCGACCAGGGTTGTCTTGCCCAGCCCACTGGTGCCGGGGAATAAGGTCGTCTCATTGGACAGCCGTTCGGCGCGTCAGTCGGCGCGCGCCGGTCAAGGCCTTGCGGCCCGCGGCCCCGCCAGTCCCCCCGGCCGGCGGGGCAGCGTCACCCTCAAGGATGTCGCTGCCGTCGTCGGGGTCTCGCAGAGCGCGGTCTCGATGGCGCTGGCTGACCACCCTCGGATCGGGCAGGCCACCAAGGACGCGGTACGGTCCGCGGCAGCCGAACTCGGTTACGTGCCCAATTCCGCCGGCCGCGCGCTCCGGTCCGGACGATCCACCTCGATCGCGATCGTGGTGCCCAATACCGGCCAGCATGTCTTCGGCCACCCGTACTTCATGCACCTGCTGGTCGGCATCACCGCCGAGGCCAACGCCCGCGACGCTGCCCTGATGGTATCCACCAACCCCGACGAGACGCACGGTGTCGCGGCCTATGAGCGGGTTCTGCGCTCGCAGGCGGCGTCGGGCGCGATCATCGCGTCGGCCTCCATCAACGACCCGAACGTCAACCGGATGCTGACGGCGGCGATGCCGGTGGTGCTGATCGGGCGCTATCCGCACCAACCTACCGCGGTCAGCGTCGGGGTGGACGAGATCGCTGGCGCCGCTGCCATCACGCGGCACCTGGTGGAGGAGCACGGCCTGCGCCGGATCGCTCATATCAGCGGCCCACTGGATCATCAGACAGCGATCGACCGCTACGAAGGGTTCCGGCAGACGCTCGCCGAATCCCAACACCCCTGTACGCACACCCTTGCGGTCGGCGACTTCAGCGAGGAATCCGGTCAGCTCGCCGCCGCCCAGATCCTGGACAGCATGTCCGACGTGCAGGCGATCTTCGCCGCCAACGACGAGATGGCCTACGGTGCGCTGCTGGAACTGCGGGCTCGCGGGCTGCGCGTCCCGGAAGACATTGCCCTTGCCGGCTATGACGATTTCGGAGTGTCTCGGCTGACCACGCCTGGCCTGACGACGGTGCGGGTGCCGGCCGAGGGGATCGGGCGCAAGGCCGCTGAGTTGTTGTTCGACCTGGTTGACGGCACCGTTCCGCACCCGACGCACACGGTGCTGCCGATCGAGCTAGTGGTACGCGAATCCTGCGGGGCGCATCCCCGCTCATAACAACCTGACCGCCCGCCGGGCGCAGGTCACAGCACCACCCACCCATCGGGCTCGCGCCGCGGTGCCAGCCAACGTCTCGAAATGGAGCGATCGGCATGCCATTCACGCATCGACGCAGCACGGCTGTAGTGGCCGCCGTGAGTGCGGCAACCCTGCTCGTCGCAGGCTGTAGCAGCGGTTCCGGCAATTCCTCGGGCTCTTCCAGCAAGGTCGTCCATCTCACGATGCTGACCGGTTTCACCGGCCCGGACGAGCCGTCCTACCAGGCACTGGTCAAGCAGTTCAACTCCAGCCACCCGGACATTCAGGTGACGATGAGCGTGCAGCCGTGGGCCACCCTTGGTCAGAAACTGCCTGCCTCCTGGGCGACCGGGCAGGGACCGGACCTTGCCACGCCGAGCTCGGATCCCGGCTCGATCTTCAACTACATCAAGACAAACTCCGTCGCCGCGCTGGACTCTGTGGTTGGGAGCGGTGCGACCCAGATCGACTCCGGCGCCTTCCCGCCGTCGGTGAAGAGCGCCTTCACGGTCAACGGAAAGCTCTACGCGGTGCCGGCCAACATGGCGACGCTGGTCCTCTATTACAACAAGGACCTGTTCACCAAGGCCGGTATCACCGCCGCACCGACCACTGAGGAGGAGTTCATCGCCGATGCGAAGAAGCTGACCCTCGGTTCGGGTAGTAAGCCGGCCCAGTACGGGCTGTCCCTCGCCGACAACGCCACCATCCAGATGTGGCCGATCCTGCAGTGGATGAGCGGCGGCGACATCATCGGTAGCAACAACTGCGCTGCCGTCAACAGCCCAGCCAGCGTTGCGGCACTGACGCAGTGGAGTCAGCTGGTAAGCCAGAATCACATCAGCCCGATCGGACAGGCAGGTGCGGACGCCGACACCCTGTTCTCGTCCAAGAAGGCGGCCATGGAGATCAATGGTCCGTGGGCCGCGGCCGGCTACAAGTCGGCCGGCATCAACCTCGGCATTGCCGAAGTCCCGGTCGGCTCGGCCGGTCCGGTGACCCTCGCCTCCACGGTGCCGCTGATGGTCGAGCGCAGCGGAAAGCATGTGGCGCAAGCGGAAACCTTCCTGTCCTGGTACACCAGCCAGACGGCGCAGACCCAGTTCTCTCAGCTCTCTGGCTTCCCGCCGGCCCGGACCGATCTCGGCCGCGCCACCGCCAGCAACCCGACGGTGTCGGTATTCGCCAATGCGCTGCCGTACGCCAAGTTGTATCTGGCCGGGCAGCCGAACGCGACGCAGATCGACACCGACGTCTACGTCCCGTTCATCCAGAAGATTGAGCGAGGCGCCAACGTGCAATCGTCGGCAGACGCGGCGGCCAAGCAGATCAACGCCCTGACCGGCTGCACCTCGGGCTGACCCTGCCACCGGGCTGACCCTGCCACCGGGCTGACCCTGCCACCGGGCTGACCCTGCCACCGGGCTGGGACGCGGCGAACCGACCGGGTCCCAGCCCGAAAGGATTGAAGATGACCACCATTCGACTACCGGACCCCCAGCCGGCCAGCCGGAACCGAGGCCGCAGGCGATTCAACAGCGCATACCTGTTCATCGCCCCGAGCGTCATCCTGATCGCGGTCTTCATCGCCGAGCCGATCCTGCAGTCGGGCTGGATGAGCTTGCACGACTGGACGGTCGGCGAGTCCAGCCACAAGTTCGTCGGCCTGGCCAACTACACCCGGCTCTACCACGACTCACGATTCTGGAACGCCCTCCGGGTCACGGTGGTGTACACGGTGGTGGTCGCGGTCGGGCAGGTGCTGCTCGGGTTGGGGCTGGCCTGCCGGCTGCGCCGGACCAGCTGGTATTCGGCCCTGCTGCGGACGGCCTACTTCTTTCCCTTCATTGCCTCGCTGGTAGTCGCCGGCATCATCTGGAAGTTCCTGCTCGACCCGCAGGTCGGGCTGGTTGACGCCTGGCTGACCGACATCGGCATCTCGCCGCCGGACTGGTTGCAGTCCACCGCGCTGGCACTGCCCACCGTCATCGTCGTCGGAATCTGGAAGAACGTCGGCTTCACCATGATCGTGCTGCTTGCCGGCCTGCAGGGCGTCCCGGTCGAGCTGCACGAGGCCGCCACCCTGGACGGTGCCGGCGTCTGGGGCCGTTTTCGCTATGTCACGCTGCCGGCGCTTCGCCCGGCGCTCCTGTTCACCAGCCTGATCGCCACCATCAACGGCTTGCAGCTGTTCGACCTGGTGTTCTCGATGACCAGCGGCGGACCCCTGTTCAAGACGGAATCGGTGGTGATGTACTTGTACGAAAAGGGTTTTGTCGATTTCCAATTGGGCTATGCCAGCGCGCTGGCCTGGGTGCTCTTCGTGATCATCCTCGCGGTGTCCGCTGTGCAGCTGCGCGTCTCGAGGTATCGCGATGTCAACTAGCGTGCTCGAACCGAAGCCCCGAGCGTCGGACCCGGTGCCGGCTCGTAGCGACCATAGGCAACCCGAATCGGCTGGTCGGATAAGCCCATTGCGGCTGCTGGCCCGAACTGGCACCGCGCTGTCCTGGCTGCTGGTGACCGTCGGCGCGGTGGCGATGATCGTGCCGTTCCTCTGGATGCTCGGCGTAGCGTTGCGGACCAGTGCTGACCTCTATGCCGATCCTGCGCGGTTGCTGCCACAGCACTGGACCTTGCACGGCGTGCGCGCGGTGTTGAACGACCTGCCGTTCAGCCGGCTGCTCGTCAACACCTTCGTATTCGCCGGTGGCACCACGCTGCTACTGCTGCTCTTCGACTCGATGACAGCGTTTGCCTTGGCACGCCTACGCTTTCGTGGCCAGAACGTACTTTTCGTGCTGATCCTTGCCACCCTGATGGTGCCGTTTCAGGTCACCCTGGTGCCGGTCTTCCTCACCCTCTTCCATCTCGGCTGGCTGAACTCCTACCAGGGGCTCATCATCCCGCGGGCCACCAGCGCGCTCGGCATCTTCATGCTGCGCCAGTTCTTCCTGCAACTGCCTCGCGAACTCGACGATGCCGCGCGGGTGGACGGCGCGGGCAACTTCACCATCTACTGGCGCATCATCCTGCCCAACGCCAAGCCGGCGCTGGCAGCGCTGTTCATCATTCAGTTCGCGGCGCTGTGGAACGACTTTCTCTGGCCGCTGGTGGTCATCAGCGATCCCACCAAGCAGACGCTGCCGGCCGCGCTGACGTTGTTCTCCAGCGCTTCCGGCGTCGACCATGCGGCGCTGATGGCGGGTGCTGCCATCTCGTTGGCGCCGCTAGCAATCGCGTTCCTCGTCCTGCAGCGCTTCTTCGTGCAAGGCGTGGCCAGCACCGGAATCAAGTAACCACAGCACATTAAGTAGAAAACGGAGACAGGTGTGTTCACCTGCACAGCAACCATTGATCCGGCCTTCGTCATCGCGCCGGTACCACCCAGGCTATTCGGGTCATTCGTCGAGCACATGGGCCGTTGCGTCTACGGTGGGATCTACGAGCCGGAGCACGCCGAGGCCGACGTCAACGGCCTGCGGCTGGATGTCGTGAAGCTGACCAAGGAACTCGGGGTGACCACCGTCCGCTATCCAGGCGGCAACTTCGTCTCCGGGTACCGCTGGGAGGACGGTGTCGGGCCGGTGCAGGACCGGCCGGTCACCCTTGACACGGCGTGGCGTTCCATCGAACCGAACACCTTCGGTCTGAACGAGTTCATGACCTGGGCCCGGCAGGCGGAGGTCGAGCCGATGATGGCGGTCAACCTCGGCACCCGGGGGGTCGCCGAGGCCTGTGACCTGCTCGAATACGCCAACTTTCCCAAGGGCACCCGCTACTCCGATCTGCGGATCGCGCACGGCGTGCCCGAGCCGCACAACATCAAGATGTGGTGCCTGGGCAACGAGATGGACGGTCCGTGGCAGATCGGGCAGAAGACCGCGCGTGAGTACGGCCGGCTGGCGGCCGAGACCGGCAAGGCAATGCGTCGCATCGATCCCTCGATCGAGCTGGTCGCGTGCGGCAGCTCCAACGAGCGGATGCCGACCTTCGGCTCCTGGGAAGCGGAAGTCCTGGACGAGGCCTTCGACGTCGTCGATTTCATCTCCCTGCATGCCTACTTCGAACAGCACGGCGAGGACCGAGTCGGCTTTCTGGCATCGGCACACACGATGGACCAGTTCATCGAGGGCGTGGTGGCCACCTGCGACCATATCGCTGCGAAGAAGCGCTCTCGGCGCAAGCTGCAACTGTCCTTCGACGAATGGAACCTCTGGTACGAGAGCCGGTTCGCCGGGCAGGACCAGCTCGACTGGGCGCAGGCACCGCGACTGATCGAGGACGAGTACACCGTCGAGGACGCGGTCGTGCTGGGCAACCTGCTGATGAGCCTGCTCAGGCACAGCGACCGGGTGACCGCCGCGTGTTTGGCCCAACTCGTCAACGTCATCGCCCCGATCCGGACCGAACCCGACACCGGTGCCTGGCGGCAGACCATCTTCTACCCGTTCGCGCTGACGGCTCGGCACGCCCGCGGTGAGGTGCTTCGGGTCGAGCCGGTGTCGCCCAGCCTGCACTCGGAGACGCTCGGCGACGTGCCGGCCGTCGACGTCGCCGCGACCCGCGACCCGGAAACCGGCCAGGTGACGATCTTCGCGGTCAACCGGGACGAGCACCAGCCCGCGGACCTGCGACTTCGCCTGGTCGCCGACGGTGCCCACGAGGTGGTCGAGCACACGGTGCTCGGCGGCAGCGACCTGCTTGCCACCAACTCCCGGCAGGCGCCGGATCGGGTCAGCCCGAGGTCGAGTACCAGCAACCGGATCGAGGCGGATCTGCTCTGCATCGAGTTGCCGCCGGTGTCCTGGTCGATGGTCCGAACGGCGCCGATCCGATGACCGCCGCCCGAGCTGGCTGGCCGCCCTCGGAACGGCCGCCGGCACCGGTCGCCAACTTTCTAGCGCCGGTGTCGCAACCGACCGAAACCAGCCGCTTCACCACCACCCTGGTCGATGGCCGAGAACTGCACTATTTCGACTCGGTACCCGGTGTCGACCGGTCGGCGCGCGACGAGCGTGCGAGCGATGGGCCGGTCGGTCCGACGGAGGTCCGGTGGGACCCGCTGTTCGAGGACTATGCGGTAATCGCTACACATCGGCAGTCGCGGATCTACCAGCCGGTGCGCAGTGACTGCCCGCTGTGCCCGTCCCGCGACGGACGTCATACCGAGATCCCGGCGGCCGACTACGAGGTCGCGGTCTTCGAGAACCGGTTTCCGGCGTTCGCGTCGCAGGTGGCTGAGCCTGCGGTGGACGGTCAGTTTCCGCGCAAGCCCGCGTCCGGCCGGTGCGAGGTGGTCAGTTTCACCAGTGATCACAACGGCTGCTTCGCCGAGCTGTCTGAGCGCCAGGCCCGGACCGTGATCGACGCGTGGGCCGACCGCACCCTAGCGCTGGGGCGCCAGGACCGCATCAAGTACGTGATGTGCTTCGAGAACCGCGGCGAGGACGTGGGAGTCACGCTCAGCCACCCACACGGTCAGATCTACGGATACCCTTTCGTTCCACCGCGGTTCGCTCGCGCGGCCGCGGTTGCCGAGCGCCACACCGAGGCGACCGGGCGATGCCTGCAATGCGACCAGCTCGATGCCGAACTTGCCGATGGCACAAGGGTGATCCGGCACACCGAGCACTGGGTGGCCTACGTGCCCTTTGCGGCCCGCTGGCCCTATGAGGTACGGATCGCGCCGCTGCGCCACACCGCCGACCTGCCCAGCCTCGACCGGGATCAGCGCCGGGACCTTGCCGCGCTCTACCTCGACGTCCTGCGCCGCTTCGACGGTCTCTTCGACGCACCGGCCCCCTACATCGCGGCCTGGCTGCAGGCCCCAGCGGATCGCCGCTGGCCGAGCTGGCACCTGGCGGCGGAGGTGTTCACCCTTCGCCGGGCGTCCAGCCGGCTGAAGTACCTCGCCGGTGCCGAATCGGTCGCCGCAACCTGGATCAACGACATCTCGCCGGAGGCCGCGGCCCGCCGGCTGGTCGAGGCCGGAAGCAATCCAGATTAACCAGCAACGACAAGGAGAAATCCAGATTAGCCAGTAAGTACAATTGGATTCACGCCAACGGGGTGGAACCGAAGGACTCGAGCCCCTCGGTTCCACCCCGTTGGCTATGGGGGTTGGCCGGTCGATGCTAGTTGACGGTGAAGACCTGCGCGATGTTGCCGTTGCAGTCATAGAGCTGTAGCGCGGTGCCGTTGGTGGTGTTGCCGCTGGGGTCATCCAGGCAGCGGCCGGACTGCGGGTTCAACAGCGAACCGTTGGCCTGCGGCACCCACTTCTGGCCACCGACACCGTTGCAGTCATACAGCTCCAGGTGGGTTCCGTTGGCGGTCCCGTTGCCGTCCAGATCCAGGCAGCGACCCAACGTCCGGATCGTCTGGTCGGCGTACAGCCGCCATTGCTGGTCCACGGCCAGCGGATCGAAGCTGGCGATGGTCAGGCAGCTCCACAGTTGCACGACCGCGAGGTTGCCGCCGGTGTCGTCGCCGGCCACGTCCACGCACTTTCCGCCGTTGCCGATGATCGGAGTTCCGGACGTGATGGTGAAGACCTGCGCGATGTTGCCGTTGCAATCATAGAGCTGTAGTGCGGTGCCGTTGGTGGTGTTGCCGCTGGGGTCGTCCAGGCAGCGCCCTGATTGCGGATTCTTCAACGAGCCATTGGATTGCGGGATCCATTGCTGCCCGCCGGCTCCGTTGCAGGTATACAGCTCCAGGTGGGTCCCGTTGGCCGTGCCGTTGCCATCAAGGTCCAGGCATCGCCCGAGGGTTCCTAGCGTGCCGTTGCCGTAGGCGCTGCCCGACCAGTGCTGGTCGGCGGCGAGTGCGGTGCAGTCCCAGAGCTGGACGACCGCGAGGTTGCCGCCGGTGTCGTCGCCGGAGACGTCGACGCACTTGCCGCCGGGCCCGACGATGGTCGAGCCGGGGCCGCCGCCGGTGCTGATAGCCGCGTACCCGACCGAGACGATGTTGGTCTGGACGGCGTTGTCCGCGGTATCAGTCGAGTACCCGGCGGTCATCACGCCTTCGTAGAAGGATTGGGTGCCCCGGTTGCTGTTGTCGCCGCCGGTGCCGAGCACGATCGAGCCTTCCTGGTGCATCGGCGAGTACCCGCTGGGCAGGTTGCCGTTGTACCAGGTGCTGAGGGCACCGGTGGTGGAATCGCCACCCTTGAGGGCGTACGTGGTCTGGCCGTTGTTCTTGAGCAGCGCGGTGACGAACTTGCTGGCGTTGCCGGTATTGGCCGTGTTCACCGCGGTTCCGCCTTCGAACACGCCGTTCTCCAGGTCGGCCTCGACCCACGGGCCATGACCGGTACTGCCCGGCGCGTTCAGTAGTGCCAGGTTGATTGCGTCCATGTGGCTGGCGCCGGTGTCGGTCTCGGTGGTCTCCACATTGCCGAAGTCCGAGCAGCAGCCGTTGTTCACGTTGGTGCCGCTGGCCACCTCATACATCGATTCGGGCTGGCCGTTGGTCGCGATTCCGGTGGTGCTCGAGCGGCGATAGCCGACGCCGGGCGGCAGGTAGATGCCGTACGCGGCATGACCGGCGACGGTCACCGGCAACGCGTTGGCAATCGCGGCCACGTTGGGTCCGCCGGCCGCGCCGCCCGGCTCGACGGTAAGGTCATTGTGCTTCGGTGACTGGTCATAGATCGTGGTTATCGTGCAGGTGGTTCCGCCGCAGAATGAGTTCTGCCCGGCCGCGTTGGCGTAGCCACCCGCAGCTAGCAAACCCACGTTGTAGGTGGCGTTGTCCGATGCGCGGGTCACCTGGTACAGGCTGCCGTTGTAGGTGGCGTAGAGCGCTCGCACCGAACTGTAGGCGGCAACGCAGGGGCTGCTGGCACTCGAGTAGGTGTCGCAGGGCAGTGAACCGGTGGCCTGAGCCACCGACGGCAGCGCCAGCACGGCACCGGCAATCAGTACCGGCGCGGCCAGTGCGGTGAAGACTTTTCGGGACCAGCGAGGTCTCCGCAGGCTAGAACGGAGGGAATGAGGAGAAGCGTGCATGCGGGAGCTCTATTCAGGTGAAGGGAAATACCACGAACCGGGCTGCGATCGGGCGTACGCGCGACGATGGTCGGCGTCTAGGTAGACGTGCTTCGGGGGCAGCACGTGGGGTTGCCCGCACCGCCGGTCGGAGCGCGAATCGGTGTCATGGTGACTTTCCCAAGCTGAATTGTTGAAGGTGCTGAATCGTTTGAGCAACTGTTTAAAAACTTCAACAAGTTATTTATGAATTGGGAGTGCCGAATTGCTCGATCGTTTCAGCAATAGCGACGCTAGATTACCGGTGGCAGTACGTCAACACCTGCCACCCTCGCGCTGCAAACGCAGGTTCGGAAGGATATTTTGTGGAAACGGCATGCACTCCCTTCCGGACGCTGTACGTTCCCTGTTAGGTATCGACTCGGCAGTGAGTGAGGTGCTCAGGGGCGAGTCTTCGGACGACCTCCGTCAGGATGAGAGGGCCACGGATGGCCAACACGAAGAGCTCGCCGGCGACGACCAGGTGGGGATGCGGCATTCTCGCGAGTGTCGGGTTGAGCCTGGTACTGACGTCTGCTGGGTATGCCGGGAAGTCACTACCGACCGAGCACGCCGCGGCCACTGCGCCGCACGCGGTGTTCAATGTCGCCAAGTGGGGCGACTCGAAGGCCGACAAGGCCAGCCAGGACGGTAAGGGTAAGAACGCCGCGTCGCTTGATCCTGGGTCGCTCTACACGATCGAGACCGTCATCGGCGCTCGTCAGGTCTGGATGCGGCAGGATTCGGCCAAGCGCCAGATCACCGGCCAAGGGGTGACGGTCGCGCTGCTGGACTCGGGAACCGCCGCGGTGCCGGGCTTGACCGGGACCGGCAAGCTGACCTACGGCCCGGACCTGTCCATCGAGGGCAACGGACCGCTCACCGATCAGGACACCTTCGGTCACGGCACCCACCTGGCGGGCATCATCGCGTCTCGGGACGCGGCCACCCTGACGTCCAAGACCATTGCGAGCCTGAACCCGTCCGTGCAGCTTGGGGTGGCGCCGGACGCGGGCCTGCTGTCGATGAAGCTGGCCACTACCGACGGCAGCTCCGATGTCAGTCAGGTCATCGCCGCGCTGAACTGGATCACCGAACACCAGACGGCGCAGAACGGCAGCAAGGTTCGCGTCGTCAATCTTTCCTTCGGCACCGACTCGATCCAGAGCTATCAACTCGATCCGCTGGCGGCCGCCGCGGAGAACGCGTGGCGGCATGGGCTGGTCGTGGTGGTCTCCGGCGGCAACGACGGCAACGCCGCCGCTCGGCTGACCAATCCCGCGATCGACCCGTACGTGATCGCCGTTGGTGCCTCCGACGGGGCGGACACCCTGACCGGCTGGCTCAAGCCGGCGGTGGCCCCGTTCTCCAACGGTGGCACTGCCACCCGGCACGTCGACCTGCTGGCTCCTGGGACCTCGATCGCCTCGCTGCGCGATCCCGGGTCCTACGTCGACCTCAACCATCCTGAGGGTCTGGTGGCCGGCGACACTACCGGTCGGCTGTTCCGGGGTAGCGGCACCAGTCAGGCCGCCGCAGTCGTCTCGGGCTCAGTGGCCTTGCTGCTGCAGGCCTACCCGAACCTGACGCCGGACCAGGTCAAGGCCAGCCTGACCGCAACGGCCACGCCGGTTGCCGCCAGTGCGTTGCTGGCCGGAGCCGGCCAGCTCGACATCGCGGCGGCTCTCGATTCTGTCGCGCACTCGGGCAGCGGCTCGACCTGGAAGGGGATCTCCGGCAAGGTCACGGCCTCTGGCGTGCAGAGCTTCCCGGTAGCCACCGGCCAAGGCTCACTCGACGCCGCCCGCGGCGGAAACGTCCTGCTCGATGCCTCTGGCGCACCGCTCAACGGCGAGGTCGACGTCCAGGGCAACCCCTGGAATGCCGCCACCTGGTGGACGCTCGCAGCCAACCTGAAGTCCTGGTCAGGCGGCAACTGGCTCAACGCCACGTGGACCGGCGACACCTGGGCGCCCTCCAGCGGCAGCCTGCTCTCGGCCCGCTGGTCCAGCGCCCGTTGGTCCTCCGCACGGTGGAGCGCCGCCAATTGGGACAGTGCCAGGTGGTCCTCAGCTAGATGGTCCAGTGCTCGTTGGTCCTCCGCCAGATGGTCTGACAACACCTGGGGCTGACCGGCAGTCTTCGTCGGGGGTGGCGTCGGATCCTCCCTGAGTGAGGTTCCAACGTCACTACCCGTCTGGGCCAGGGCTAGCGTTGTGCGGAGTGTGCTGGACAGACATGCACCTAGCTGAGTAGTGCGGTGGGTGAGCGGTGAGTTTGTCAGCGAGGGTGGACCGGTTTCAGCAGCGGTATCCGGCGGCTGGGTTTCCGCTGGCCGTGATCTACAAATATTTCGACGACTCCGGCGGGTATCTGGCCGCGTTGATCGCCTACTACGGGTTCGTGTCGCTGTTTCCGCTGTTGCTGCTGCTGTCGACCGTGCTGGGATTCGTTCTGTCGGGACATTCGGCGCTGCAGCAGCACATCCTGGGCTCTGCGTTACGCCAATTTCCGGTGGTGGGTGACCAGCTGGGTGATCCCAAGCACCTGGGCGGTGGTACCGGTGGCCTGATCGTCGGTATCGCGGGGTCCCTCTATGGCGCGCTCGGGGTAGCTCAAGCACTCCAGTACGCCATGAACACCGCGTGGCGGGTGCCGCGTAACGAGCGTCCGAACCCATTCAAGGCTCGCGGACGCAGCCTGCTCCTGCTGGCCACCGGCGGCCTCGCGGTGTCGGGCACAATTGTGCTCTCCACCTTCGGCGCCGCTGGCTCCCTCGGACTGGCAGTGAAGGTCCTGGTGCTGTGCGCGTCGGTGTTGATCAACGCCGCGGTGTTCCTGCTCGCGTTCCGTATCGCCACCGCCCGTGAGGTGTCCTGGGCACATATCGCCCCGGGGGCGATCGGGGCGGCCATCGGGTGGCAGGTGCTGCAAACCTTCGGCGTCATCTACGTCAACCACACGGTCAGGCACGCATCAGCCACCAACGGCGTCTTCGCCCTCGTCCTAGGCTTGATCGCGTTCCTCTATCTCACCGCGGTCATGATCGTGTTCTGCGTCGAAATCAACGTCGTGCGGGTTGACCAGCTACACCCTCGTTCGCTGCTCACTCCCTTTACCGACAACGTCATCCTCACCCCCGGCGACCGACGCGCCTACACCGACCAAGCCACCGCCCAGACCAGCAAGGGCTTTCAGGACATCGACGTCAGCTTTCAGCCACCCGCCACCGACCAACACCATGTGCCACCCGCAAGCGCACCGCACCCGCAGCCTTACGAGTGACGCCACGCATCGGCGGTCGTCAGCTGGCAGGGTAGGCGGCGCGGTCGCGCGCCGCTCGAAGGGCGTCGGCCCACCAGAGCAACTGCCGCAGCATGGCGTGCAGGGCGTCGTCGGCCTGGGCGTCTGGATACTCGACGGCCGGGTCGCCGGCCGGCCCCCAGGGATTGTGCAAGCTGACGGTGTCGCGAACGGTGACAGCGTGAAGCTCGGCGAACACCAGCCGCAGCGCCTCGACCGCGCGCAGACCACCGGCCATGCCGCCGTAGGAGATGAAGGCCACCGGTTTGGCGTGCCACTGACCCCGGACGCTGTCGATCGCCGACTTCAGCGGTCCCGGAAAACTGTGGTTGTACTCCGGTGTGACCACCACGACGGCGTCGGCGCGTCCGACGGCGTCGGCGAAGGCGAGGCTGTCCGGATGGGCCTGCATGGACGAGGGAAAGCTCAAACCGTCCAAGTCGACGACTTCGAGTTCGGCGTCTACCTCAGCCAGGATCTTCTCGGCCCACCGCGCGGCGGTCGGGCCGAACCGTCCGCTCCGCACGCTGGCGGTGATCAGCAGGATCCGCAGACTCGTCGGCTCGTCAACTGCGTTCATGAATCCTCCGGGATTTAAGGGGCATTAATTCAGACAGAGGGCAGATACGTCATAATCTACCGCTTGGTCGGAAATCCGACGTGGCTGTCGATCATCGCGTCGCGCGTTCCAGGTCCACGGCCGGGTTGTCGGCGTCGTCCGGTCCGGTCGCCGGAGTGGGTACCTGGGCATTCACCGCGACCAGGATGACCAGCGCCGCGAGTACGAGGATGCCGACGGTCCACCACATTGCCGTGGCGTAGCCGTGTACCGCGGCCCGATCCGTCAGATTCCCGCCGCCGTGATGGCTGACCAGCCAGCTCGCGGTGGCGCTGGCGGCAATCGTGTTGAGCAGGGCAGTGCCGATGGAGCCTCCGACCTGCTGTGCCGCGTTGATCATCGCCGAGGCCACTCCCGCATCCTGCGGATCGACGTGCTCGGTCGCCAGGCTCATCGCCGGTGTGAAGGCGATGCCGAGGCCGAGGCCGAACAGGAACTCGCCCGGCAGTACCACTACTGGATAGGAGGAGCTGACGGTGAGCTGGGTGAGCAGCAATGCGCCGAGCGCGGCGACCAGAAAGCCCGGCCCCATGATCCACCGGGCGGGCAGTCGGGTCATCAGGCGGCTGGCGACCTGGCCGGCGCCGACAAGCATGCCCAGGACCATCGGGAGGAACGCGACCCCGGCCATCAGCGGGGAGTATCCGCGTACCACCTGCAGGTAGTAGGTGAGGAACAGCAGCAGTCCGAACATGGTGATGACTGCCAGCGCCTGAGTGGCGAAGACGCCGGCTCGGGTGCGCTCGGTGACCACGCGCAGTGGGAGCAGCGGCGCGTCGGAGCGTTGCTCCACCCGGATGAAGGCGGCGAGCAGAACGACGAACACCGCGAAGAGACCCAGGGTCGAGCCCGCGGTCCAGCCATCGGAGTCGGCGCGGGTGAAGGCGTAGACCAGGGCGACGAGGCCGCCGGTTACGAGCACCGCACCGGGCACGTCCATCCGGCTGGGCGCAGTCTCGTCGCGGTCCACGTCGTGCACATTCGGCACGGCTCCGATCAGCACGACGAGAGCGAAGGCGACGTTGACGAACAGCGACCAGCGCCAGTTGAGGTACTCGGTCAACACGCCACCCAGAATCAGCCCGACGGCCGCACCGCTGCCGGCGATGGCGCTGAACACGCCGAACGCCTTCGCCCGTTCGCGCTGCTCGGTGAAGGTGACCGCCAGCAGGGACAGGCCGGCCGGCGCGAGCAACGCGCCGAAGGCTCCTTGAAGCGCGCGGGCGCCCAGCAGCATCGCGGTGTCGACCGCCGCGCCGCCGATCGCGGAGGAGAGGGCGAACCCGACCAGCCCGATCAGAAAAGCGCGCTTTCGCCCGTAGGTGTCGGCAATCCGGCCACCGAGCAGGAGCAGTCCGCCGAACGCGAGCAGATAGGCGGTGATCACCCATTGCCGGTTGGCGTCGGAGATGTGGAGGTCCCGCTGGGCCGACGGCAGCGCGATATTCACGATGGTCGAGTCGACCGACACCATCAACTGCGCGATGGCGATGAAGAAAAGGGCCAACCAGCGCCGTGAGGAGCCGTCGGCGGAACTCGTCGGGACGAGCGGGCCGGGCGCCGTGTCGGGCATGAAAGCCTCCAGTGAATGTTGGACACGCCAATGTTGGTGTGACCAACGATAGGGGGGTTCAATGTTCGGCGCAAGGCCGTAGGCTGAAGCCATGATCTGGCCGCAGCGCCTGGCTGAATTGGATTCCTACGTGCTTTCGCACGTGACCCAACGCGCCCACCGGTTGCTGTGCGATCACCTCGACACGACCGGACTGCGCATGCAGCACTACCGCGTGATGGCTGGCCTGGACGAACTCGCTGAATGCACCCAGGCCGACCTGGGCCGGGCACTGGGCGTCGATGCGGGCACGCTGGTCTCCGTACTGGCGGAACTGGAGAGACAGGGCGCCGTCACCCGCGAACCCGATCCTTCCAGCCGCCGCCGCAACCTGGTCCGACCCACCGAGGTGGGCGAGCGGATGCTGCGGGAGATGGACGAGGCGGTAGGCCGCGCCAACGACGTGTTGCTGGCGCCGTTGAACACCGCCGAACGACGCCAGCTGCACCGCCTGCTGGGCCAGATCGTGCCCTCGCCGCAAGCCGGGGAGAGTCAGCGCGAGATCGACTCCGACAGGTAGTACCGCTTGCCGCCGATACCCCGGACGCCCGGCATCGTGATGGCGGCAAGGCACTCCTTCGGCAGTGGACTCTGCATGAACCGCTCGTGCGCGGCTTCGTCGACCCAGGCCGCCCAGTTCAGTACGCGGGTGCCATCGAGGCTGAGGTGGAACTGCGAACTGACCAGTCCGGGAAACGGCTGACCGAGCGGGCCGTCGACCAGGTTGTCGGCCGAACGGCGCTGGCGGTCGCGGCCGTCCACGTCGAAGACCGGCGGAACCAGCACGGTCGCGACGCTGTCCGGCTCGAGCACCACGCCGCGGTAGTAGCGGTAGCGGACCGGTTCGGCTGCGTCGGGGTCGATCGGGTCCAGACCGCCGGCCCGTACGAAATCCCGGTAGGCGTCGTCGGAGGTCCACTGGGCGTAGGTCAGCACGTTCTCCTCGTCGATGCTGACGAACGCGCTGACGGACACCAGTCCAGCCGGCAACTCGCGCGATCGGTAGGGAGCTAGGGCCCGATCGACCTCGGCCTGCTGGTGCCGTGCGGAACCGACATAGCGAGGTGTCACCAGCGTGACGCCGGCGTCGGCCCGGGCTACGTCGGGAAAATCTCCTGGCTGATCCGCCATCGCGTCGTGCCCCTCTCGGAAAGTCGTCGTCGAACGCATGCCTGCCATTCGGTATAGACACTATGACAAGGGTCGATCAACGATACTTCCGTACAAGTGGTACCGGGTGTAACCGATCGGGCGTACTCCCGGAGTCTCGTTGGTCGTGCGCAGGTTGCCATGCCGGGACCCGCCGGCCAGGAAATCGACGTGGGCCTGGTCGGTGGTCCATTCGGCCAGATTGATGACCCGGGTGCCATCGACGCTGCTGTGGAAGTTCACCGAGATCAGGCCGTGCTGATCGGCCGCCGGCGCGGACCGGATCCGGGCCAGGATCGAATCCACGATGGTGGTCTGACGCTCCGGTCCGTCCACGTCGAAACTGGCCGCGACGAGCGCACCCGGCGGACCGGCGTGCTCGTCGAGCACCATGCTGCGGCAGAGCCGGTATTCCACCGGTTCTCTGCGGGCTTGCGCACAGCGCAGGCCGTCGCGGAACGGTCGGTAGGTGTCGCGGGTGCGGCACTGGGCATAGATCAGCACGGTGTCCTCGTCCGCGCTCAGGTACAGCGCCAGCGCGGACACGCCCGCGGGACGGTCGGCCTCGTGCCAACTGGCCAATACCTGCGCCAGGTCGGCGCGGCCGGTGGCGGCGTCCGGCACCCACCAGTGAGCCAGATACACCGCCGGTGCCTCGACGCGAGCGAGATCCGGCGCAACGGCGGTCGGGTCGGGACGGTTCATCGGCTTCTCCTCATCCGGTGGGGTCGGCCAGGACGGCCGGGATCGGACACCCGCGCGATCGGTCGGCCGCCGGGCCGAAGTGGCGCGCCAGCGCGCTGGCCAACTCGTCCTCGCCGGCCCAGGCGACGTAGCCGTCGGGCCGGACCAGCACCGCGACCGTGCCGGCCAGCGAGCCATGCGCGCTGGGTCGCGCCGTGACGACGTCCACCCGGTCGGACCACCGCGCGGCTGTCTCGATCACGGCCGGGTCGGCGCCGAAGTCCAGCAGGACGCCGCGCGCGCGCTGCAGCAGGGCCATGCTGGTGGTAGCGCGGCCGTCCGGCAGGACCAGCTCGGTTGGTGGTAAGCGGCGGCCGAGCAACGGGTGCGCGCCGGCTCCCACGTCGTAGCGGATGTCGAGCCCGCTGACGGTGCCGGCGAGATAGCGCGCAGCCTCCTCTCCTCGAAAGACGTCGGCGAGGACGTCGCGCAGCGGCTGGCTGCGCTCGTCGCCCAGGAACAGCAGCGCCTGAGCCCGGGTGTTGCGGATCAGATGCGCCCCGACCGGGTGTCGCTCGGCGTGGTAGCTGTCCAACAGCTCGGGTTCCGCCCGACCCGTCGCTACCAGCGCCAATTTCCAACCCAGGTTCACGGCGTCCTGAATGCTGACGTTCATGCCCTGGCCGCCGGCCGGCAGGTGCACGTGGGCGGCGTCGCCGGCCAGCAGCACCCGGCCCCGTCGGTATTCGCTCACCTGCCGGGCCGCGTCCCCGAACGAGCTGACCCACGCCGGTCGGGCGTGGGAGATGTCCTCGCCACTCACTCGCTGCCAGGCCTGGGCCACCTCCTCGAACGCAGGCGGGTCGTCGCCGGTGCGCGGCGCCCGGCCGTTCTCGTACACGACCAGGCGGGTCAGGCCACCTTCGATGGGAGCGGCCAGCAGCATGCCGCCGGCGCGCCGGCCGCCGGCGGCCAATTCGGCCTGATCCAGACCCGTCACGTCGGCCAGGAGCAACTCCGCCGTGGCATCGGTGCCCGGAAAGTCAAAGCCGGCGGCCCGGCGGACCGCACTGCGGCCCCCGTCGCAACCCACCAGATACCGGCCGGTGAACCTCTGGCGAACGCCTTCGCGATCAGAGGCCCGTAGGACCACCTCGTCACCGAGGTCGGCCAGCTCCTCCAGCCGGAGGCCGCGACGGATGTCTGCGCCTAGTTCGGACGCCCAGTCGGCCAGCACGGCTACGGTTCGGGCCTGCGAGATCCCGTACACGCTGGCGTGCTCGCTGTCGCCGACCGCGTAGTCGACGGGGACGCTGCCGAAGTGACCGCCTCGCGCGCGGACGAGGGGCCCGAAGCGGGGGAGGAGACCGCGCTGGTCGAACACCTCCATGGTCCTGGCGGTGAAACCCATTCCGCGCGACTCCGCCGTCGGTTCGGTCTCCCTCTCCAGCACCG
>JALYVK010000139.1 GCA_030853265.1 Actinomycetota bacterium | reverse complement strand
GCCACGAGCCGCCCACGCCACGGCGGTCGCGGAATCGAACACCACCCGACCCACCGCCGCTCCCGGGGAGGCCGCCATCCCCGTGACCAGCACGCTGCGCTCGGTGCCGGCATCGAACTGCGGGAACATCAGCTGCGCCAGCTGCGCCCCGCTCACCCGCTGCAGCGCCTCGTCCATGGTGATCAGCTGCTCGTCCACCAACTGGGTGGCGACCCGGAACGCGGCCGCCGCGGTCCGCTTGCCCACCCGGGTCTGCAACATCCACAGCGTGCCCCGCTCCACGGTGAACTCGATGTCGCACAGGTCGCGGTAATGCGTCTCCAGGCGGCGCATGATCCTGGTGAGCTGGCGGTGGGACTCCGGGTCCACCGCGGCGAAGTCCTCGAGCGAGAGGGTGTTCCGGATCCCGGCGACGACGTCCTCACCCTGAGCGTTCACCAGGTAGTCGCCGTACACACCCGGCATGCCGGTGGCCGGGTCCCGCGTGAAGCACACCCCGGTGCCCGAGGACTCGCCCAAATTGCCGAAGACCATGGTGCACACGTTCACCGCGGTACCCAGGTCATTCGGAATTCGTTCCCGCCGCCGGTACAGCCGCGCCCGCGGCGTGTTCCAGGAATCGAACACCGCGCGGGTGGCCAGGTCCAGCTGATGACGCGGATCCTGCGGGAACTCCCGACCGGTGTGCCCGGACACGATCGACTTGAACTCCTCCACGAGCTCCTGCAAATCGCTCGCCGACAACTCGACGTCGGTGCGCACTGCCCGCCGCTCCTTCGCGGTGTCCAGCGCCGCGGCGAACGCGTCGCCATCCACCCCCAGCACCGTCTTGCCGAACATCTGGATCAGGCGGCGGTAGGAGTCCCACGCGAAGCGCTCGTCACCAGCAGCCTCAGCCAACCCGAGCACCGAATGGTCGTTCAGGCCGACATTCAGGACCGTATCCATCATCCCGGGCATGGAGAACTTCGCCCCCGAGCGCACACTCACCAGCAACGGGTCGTGCGAGTCGCCGAGGCGCCGACCGACCTGATCCTCCAAGCTGCGCAGCGCCATGGTCACCTGCACCCGCAACTCATCCGGGCGCCGCCCCTGCTCCAGGTAGTGCCGACACGCCTCGGTGGTGATGGTGAACCCCGGCGGCACCGGCAGCCCCAGCCGCGTCATCTCCGCCAGGTTCGCACCCTTACCACCGAGCAGGTCCTTCTGATCCTTGCCCCCTTCGCTGAACTCGTACACCAGCTTCTTCACGGGCAACCTTTGCGCTCAGTCGGGCTCAACGATGTCGAGCGTTGAGAGCTTGGCCAGCTCAGTGGTTGACGTTACCTTGAGCTCGCCGAAGACCTTCTCCTGCTGGGCGGTGATCCGGCCGTTGACCAGCTCGCTCAGTGCGTAGGCGATGGCACCGGTCTGGCGCACTGTCACGTCGTCCACCAGCGGTTGCTGGGCGGAGGTGATGGCGATTCCCTCAGCGGCGCCTGTGTCATCCAGGGCCGCCCCGACGGAGAATCGCTCCCGTGGGTTTGCGGTGCGGTCGGCGTAGTGGTCACGCAGCTGCAACAGCACCTTGTGCCAGTCGAGTACCTCGCCGTGCGGTTGCGTCGCGGTGAGGTCGGCCTCGGTCAGCGCGGTGTCCGTCACTCCGACGGAGAAGCACCGAGCGTAGGAGAGCAGCGCGGTGGTCCAGAGCCCCTCCACCACTGCACCGTCCGCGGGGTCGGCCTTGAGCTCGGTCACCAACCGCTCGCAACACCGCAGCACCGTCTGCAGGTCCTCGAACCGGGCGTTGAGATCGGCGAGGGCACGCGCACTGGTGCTCTCCACGCGTCGCAGGGCGGATGGCGGGGAGGTAGTCATTATCCGACCGAGGGGCCGAGGCCCAGCGACTGCGGCGTACTGGCGTCCGGCGAGGGTTGGTGGATGCCCTCGTCGAGCTCGCCGAACTCGGTCATCAGCGCGCGGCTGCCACCCCAGGCCGTCTGTTCCTCGGCGATCAGGGTGTTCGTCGTCAGCAACAGTCCCGCAACCGACGCCCCGTTCTGCAACGCCGACCGACACACGCGCAGCGGGTCGATGATGCCCATGTCGATCATGTTGCCGTAACAACCCCGCAGGGCGTCGAACCCGTCGTCCACGCCCATCTCCGCCACCTTGACGATGACTTCCTGACCGGAGTAGCCGGCGTTGCTCGCGATGAGGTAGGTGGGTTCGGTGAGCGCCCGACGGACGATGTCCACGCCGATCGCGTAGTCGTCGTTGACCTGCAGGTCGTCCAGCACCGGGGCGGCGTGCATCAAGGCCACCCCGCCGCCGGCGACGATCCCCTCGGCCATGGCAGCCCTGGTCGCCGAGAGTGCGTCCTCGACCCTGTGCTGCAGCTCGGTGAGCTCGGCGTTGGTGGGTGCGCCCACCCTGATCACCGCGACCTTGCCCGACAGCGAGCCGATCCGTTCGGTCAGCACTTCTTCGTCGATCCCGAAGGTCGCCCGCTCCAGCTCGGCGCGAAGTTGCGCGACGCGATACTCGATCTGCTCGGCGGTGCCGGCACCGTCGATGATGGCCGTGCGCTCCGCGGTGACCCGGACCTGCCTGGCGTGGCCGAGCTGGTCGACCGTCATGTTCTCCAGGCTGAATCCAGAGTGCTTGCTGAACACCTGACCGCCGGTGATGGTGGCGATGTCCTCGAGCTTGCGCAGCCGTCGGTCCCCGAAGCCGGGCGCCTTGGTCGCGACGCACTGAAACAGCCCGTTGACGTGATTGTTGACGATCATGCTCAGCGCTGAGCCCTCGACGTTCTCGGCGATGATGACCAGTGGCCGCGGTGCTCGCATCACCTTCTCCAGCAACGGCATGAGCTGCTGAACCTTGGTGATCTTCTCGCTGCAGAGCAGGATGTAGGGGTCGTCGAGGATCGCCTCCAGGCTGGCGGGGTGCGTCACCAGGTACGGCGAGACGTAGCCGTTGTCGTACTCGAAGCCCTCGACAAAGTCCACGCTCATCCCGTGCACGGGCGATTCCTCCACGGTGACGATGCCGCCGTCCCCGACGGTGTGCAGCGCCTTGGCCAGCACCGCCCCCACCGTGTCGTCGTCGTTGGCGGAGATCGCCGCAACCCGCGCATAGTCCGCCTCGGTTTCGACGGGGTGGGCCACGCTGCGCAGCTGTTCGACCAGCTTGCCGACGGCGAGGTCGACGCCGCGCTTGACCAGCACCGGGTTTCCGCCCGCGCCGATTGCCTTCATCCCCTCCCGAATGATGGCTTGGGCGATCACCGTGGCCGTTGTGGTGCCGTCGCCGACGATGTCGTTGGTCTTGATCGCTGCTTCTTTGACCAGCTGCGCGCCCATGTTCTCGAACGGGTCACCGAGGTGGATCTCCCTGGCGATGGTGACCCCGTCGTTGGTCACCACCGGCGAGCCGGTGATCTTCTCCAGCACGACGTTGCGACCCTTGGGGCCCAGCGTCGACTTGACGGCTTCGGCCAGCTGGTCGACACCGGACAACAACAACATCCGAGCGTCCTCGCCGAAACGCAGATCCTTGGCCATCGGTCCTCCTGGGGTAGGTATGTGCGTTCGGGTTATGACGGGCTAGGGCACAAGAATTGCTCGACCCCGGACCTCGCCGGCGTCGAGATCGTGCAGGGCCTGCTGGGCGTCATCGAGGGAGTAGGTCTTGGTGTGCAGCGTGACCTTCCCGGCCTCGGCCAGGACCATCAGCTCGGCGAGCTCGTTGTACGTGCCGACGATGTTGCCGATGATGTTGCGCTCGGTGGAGATGAGGTCAAGCGTCGGCACGGTGAGGGTGCCGCCGTAGCCGATGACGAAATCGGACCCTCCCGGACGGGTCATGCCGAAGCCGTCGTTCTCCGCGCCCTGCTCCGCCACGAAGTCCAGCACCACGTCGGCGCCTTCACCATTGGTCAGGTCCTTGACCGCGTCGACCTGTCCGCCGTCGGCCCTCACGGTGTGCTGCGCCCCGAGCTGTCCGGCGAGCTCGAGTGCGTCCGGGTTGCGGTCCACCACGACGATCTTGGTGGCGCTGAGCGCGGCCAGGCACTGGATACCGATGTGGCCGAGCCCGCCGGCGCCGATCACCGCACACGTGGTGCCGGGATAGAGCAGGGGAAGGGCCTTGCGCACAGCGTGGTAGGCGGTGATGCCCGCATCCGCCAACGCCGCCACATCTTCCGGTTTGGTCGACGCATCAAGCTTGACGCAGGCCCGGGCGGAGGTCAGCAGGTAGTCGGCCATTCCGCCGTCGCTGTCCAGGCCGGGGAAGCTGCTGTTGCTGCAGTGCATGTCCTGCCCGGCCCGGCATGCGCGGCACAGCCCGCAGGTCGGCGTCGGGTGCAAGATCACGGTGTCCCCTACAGCCACGTTGGTCACGGCGGAGCCGATCTCATGCACCCAGCCCGCGTTCTCGTGCCCGATCGTGTACGGCAGCGCGGGGCTCATCGCCGCGTCCCACTGACCCTCGATGATGTGCAGATCGGTGCGGCACACCCCGGCGCCGCCGATGCGCACCACCACGTCCAGCGGCCCCTTGACGGTCGGCTCGGGCACCTCCTCGACCACCGGCTGCTGGTGGTACCCGTGCAAGCGAACGGCTCTCATCACTCATCCTCCTGGACTTGTCCCCTGATTCCGTACCGGCCGAGCAGCATGCCGCGGCAGACGCTGCCGTTGGCCTCGATGTTCACCCGGGTCAGCCGGGCCCTGCCGAGGTACAGCCGCGGATCATCCGTTCCGATGGATTCCCCGGTCGCCACGTCGACCAGCAACAACGCAGCATCGTCATCGCGCAGCTGGATTTCCCGTCGCCGGGCACGGAGGCGCTCCAGCGCCGCCGACGCCGGCACCTGACCCAAGGTCATGGTGGCAAGCTCGCTGTAGGTCGTGCCGCTCTTGAGCAACGGGCGGCAGACCCGGTCGGTGCCGGCCAGCACCGCCTTACGGATGAAATTCGCGCGCAAAGTGTCCAGCTCGCCGACCGCCTCGTCGCCGAACGTTGCGGCGAAGCCGGCGCGCGCCGCGACCCCTTCGTTGATTGCGTCCGAGGCGAAATGCTCGTCCAGGACAACGACTGCCTTGCGCACGGTGGGGACCGCGACAATTGCATCGAAGGCGTCGGCCACCATCAGAAACGCGAAGTTCGGCGCGCAAAAGTAGGTCGGCAACCGTAGATGGACCTCGGCGACGCCATCCTCGGACAACTCGCAGGACGCAACGAAGCCCAGCGAGGTCACCGGTTCGTCCAGCTCCGGATCACGAACGGTGTCGAGCGCCCGGAGCACCTCGGAGTGTG
>JALYVK010000138.1 GCA_030853265.1 Actinomycetota bacterium | reverse complement strand
ATCGCCGCCTTGGCCTGGGCCCCGGTGTCCTCGAGCAGCCGGACCGCGATCTCGCCATCTCGGCGCTGGGCCCAGCCGCCGACGATCCTGCCGTCCCACCAGATCGTGGGGCCGATGTTCCCTGACCGGTCGAACATGGCCGGCGCGTGCTCCCCGACGTACCAGCCCCGGTCACGCCAGCCCATCGCGGTGGGGTCCAAAGCGGGCAGCAAGGCCGCCCATGGTTCGGCGGCGGGCTCGTCATGGTCGGCGGACAGCATAATGCCCGGCTCCCCGTCAAGGCTGACCTCGGTGATCTCGAGCGAGGCGAGTGCCTGCTTGACCTGGACGGACGTCCAGCCAGTCCACCACTGCAGGTCAGACACGGGCGCCGGCCCGAACGCGAAGAGCCACTGGCGAGCCAGTTCGGCCCGCGCGGCGGAAGCAGGCCATGGCGTCCGCTCCTGCGCCGCGGACCAGGTGAACTGCATGGAGGTCCATCCCCCGCGCGGCCGGCCGCGCACCATGAGTCCTTCGGCGGACAGCAGCGTGAGAAGCCGGCTCGTGAGGTTCACCGCTCCGCCGTAGGGGTTATCGGCGGCCTGCACGATCGGGGTGCGCAGCCGCGGTTCGTCCCGGGAGAGTTCGGCGCCGGTCGCGGACCCGCGCTCGGCCAGGGCGCGCGCCGTGGCCTCGCCGACGTCCTTGAGCCAGCTGGCCGCGTCGGGTGCGATGCCCGCGGCCTGTACCACCTGGGTGAGCTGCCGGCGCAGGCGCTCCGCGACCTGGTCGGTGCAGGCGGCCTGGATCACCGGCGCCAGGTCGGCGGGCACCACGAACACTGTCCGCCGCATTCCGAGCATCCGCACCAGGGCACGGTCGGCGTACAGCGCGTCCTCGATAGCAGCCTGGCTGTCGCCGCGGGTGCGGGCCCAGGCCGACAGATAGACCGACGCAGGATCGGTGCCGTGCAGGGCAAGGACGCCGGCGGCTGCGTCGGCGACCGTCCCGGCCCTGGCCGCCGGCGCCAGGTGGTGGCGGACCGCCAGCCTGGCCCGGCGTTCGGCCGCACTGACCGCGCGGATACCGCTGCCCATGACGACGACCTTACTCAACCGCGATGCCGAAGCCCGCACGGTAACGTCGGATCATGATCAGCTTCCGCCAGCCTGGCATCATCGTGACCGACCGCGTCTTCGGCGTCCCCCTGGATCACGGCCGGGCCGACGGCGAGCAGATCGAGGTGTTCGCCCGTGAGGTGGTCGCGGCCGACAAGGCCGGCGCGAACCTGCCCTGGCTGCTGTTCCTGCAGGGTGGCCCGGGGTGCGGGGCGCCGCGGCCGCAAGGCCGGGAGTCCTGGCTGGACCGGGCGCTCAACGACTACCGGGTCCTGCTTCTCGACCAGCGCGGTACCGGGCGGTCCTCCCCCGCGAACCGGCAGACGCTGACCCGGCTCGGTCCGGCCCAGGCCCAGGCTGACTACCTGACGCACTTCCGCGCGGACAGCATCGTGCTGGACGCCGAGCTGATCCGGCGCGAGCTGACCGGCGACGTGCCGTGGACCGTACTCGGGCAGAGCTTCGGCGGCTTCTGCACCGTTACTTATCTCTCCTTCGCCCCGCACGGTATCCGCGAGGCGTTCATCACCGGCGGGCTGCCCGGGCTCACCGTGACCGCCGACGACGTCTACCGGCATACCTACCGCACCGTCGTGGGCAAGAACGCCGCACACTACGAGCGGTACCCCGGCGACGTGGCCCAGGCGCAGCGGGTGGCATCGTACCTGGCGGACCACGACGTCCGGCTGCCCGACGGCGCGCCGCTGTCGGTACACGCGTTCCAGTCGGCCGGGCACCTGCTCGGCCAGAGCAGCGGCAGCCACGCGCTGCACTACCTGCTGGAGCACCCGTTCGCGGACGACGAGCTGGCCGATGCTTTCCGGTATGCGGTCATGGACCAGCAGCTGAGCTTCGCCGCCGCGCCGCTGTACGCGCTGCTGCACGAGGCGTGCTACGCGCAAGGTTCGTCGACCCGGTGGGCGGCGCAGCGGGTCAGGGCCGAGTTCGCCGAGTTCGATCCCGGCCCGGCCGTCGCCGGGACCGCTCCCCTGCTGTTCACCGGCGAGATGATCTACCCGTGGATGATCGACGCCGACCCGATGCTCCGCCCGCTGCGCGAGGCCGCCGGCCTCCTGGCCGAACGCGACGACTGGCCGCCGCTGTACGATCCCGCGCGGCTAGCGGCCAACGAGGTGCCGGTGGCCGCCGCCGTCTACTACGACGACATGTACGTGGACCGCGAGTTCGCGATGCAGACCGGCCGGGCGATCCGCGGCCTGCAAACCTGGGTGACCAGCGAATACGAGCATGACGGCCTGAGGGTAAGCGACGGAGCCGTGCTGAACCGGCTGATCGAGATGTGTCATGGCAACATCTGACCGTTCTGTGTCCTTAGGGCCGCCGCTCGCACCGGGCCGCATGGATACCCCTACGGTGGGCACGTGCACCCTATGTCCGGCGTGTTCTCCAGGCGGCCTTTCATCATCGTGGCCGCCGCCACGGCGCTGGCGCTGGCGCTGACGGCCGGCAGCACGGCCCTGGCCCTCACGACGCCACCCTCGTCTCATCTGGTGTCGCTCGGCTCGGCGGGACGCAGCTACGCCGCGCTCGAGATCACCACCGGGACTCCGGTCCTGCACGTCAGCGTGGCCCGCCTGCCCGGCACCCTGCTGCGGGTCTCCACGCCGGAGAACGCGCCGGTCAGGCCGGTACTGTCCGGCTCGGCGCCGATCGTGCTGTCGCTCGCAGGCAGTGCCTCGTCCGGGCATGGCGCGGCCTATGCGGTCAGCGTGGTGCTCAGCTCGTCGGTCGTATGGAGCCTGGACTTCGCGAGCGGGACCCAGCGAACCGACGCTGACCTGCGTGGCGGCCACGTCGGCGGGATCGCGGTGACGGCGGGCTCGGACATCCTGGACATCAGCTTGCCCAGGCCCGCCGGGACGCTGCCCTTCCTGCTCGCGGGCGGGGTCAGCCAGTTCCTGCTGAGCCTGCCCGGCGGCGTGCCAGCCCGGGTGAAGGTGGGCGGCGGCGCATCCTACGTATCGCTCGATGACCAGGACCTGACCGGGGTCGCGGGCGGCACCGTACTGACGCCGCCCGGCTGGATCGGCGCGGCGTCCCGGTTCGACATCGACGCCAGCTCCGGATTTTCGCGCCTGACCGTCAGCCGGTGGTATCCGCACGGCTGAGAGCGGCTCCCCGCCAGCTGCTTAGCACGCCGCGTGCGGCGAGCCGGCTAGCTTGCCGCACCGGCGGCATGACCTCGGTGGCCAAGCGGCGACGTGCCTCCGCGTCGGCCAGCGCCACGTTGAGGAAGGTAAAACCCGGCGCGCCAGATCGGGATCGGGTGAGCCGACGCTGCGCGAACCCTGCATCGCCACCGCTTTGGCAGCCGGGCTGTCCCGGGCGGCGATCCAGTTCCGGCACGCGTTCCGCAATGCTCCCCTGCCGGCCCTGACCATCCTCGGCTTGCTCATCGGGTACGCGGTGATCGCCGAGACCGTTTTTTTTCCTGGCCGGTGTGGGCAGGCTTGCGCAGCAGGCGGTGCTGGCCCAGGAACGTACTGACCGGGATCGACGCGGCGGAGCTGGACTTGATAACCGGCGCTTGGCTTTTCGCGCAGACTAGGAAAACAGGAAGGTCGAGTGGGAAATCGCGGTCGACGGGAAGGTCATGCGCGGGGCGGGAACTGACGAGGACGACAAGGTAACGCTGTTCTCCGCGATGCTCCATCGAGGCTGTCACGATAGCGCAGGTCAGGGTACCCGACGGCACAAACGAGATCACTCAGGCGCACACCTCCTGGACGCTGTGAAATCCCGGAAGGAGAATCAGTTCTGTTGATGTCCCCTTGACCCCTGGTCGACCGCGCAGCGCCTTGGCTTCCTCGAAGTTCATGTGCGGACCGCCGCCATGGGCTCCGGTGATGTCCAAATCACCCATGCGCACGACGCGGGACTCGCCACTCGAGAGGAAGCACCCGTGAGTGGACCCGCAGCGCGAAGGGTCAAACCCGCCCTGTCCTCATACATCGGTAACCACAATTCGTCCCTGCGAGCGGAGGAAACCGCGACCGTGTCCCTAAAGCGTTCAATTACCACAAGCATCAAGGCAGGTCGCAGCGGCACGCTACTCGCCGATGAACCAAATGAATCGATGAGGTCGGCTCAGGCATTTCCTAGAGGTTTATTAAAAACTCTCCTGCATGAGTTTCTGCGGGGCTCGATCTAATTGGTTGTTAAATTGATAATTTCCGTCCGGCGCGCCTAAAAGGCAACGGCTCCCGGAATCGGTAGAAAGGAGGTGCGACCCAAACCTTTCACCAATGGAGGAGCCGTTGCGTTACCAGCGTACCTTCGGACTGAATGCTGAGCAACTCGATGAGCTTGAGGCGCGCATCGAAGACGCCCTTCCTGAGCCTTGGGACAAAGGAACCGGCCGGCCAAAGAGCCTGTCGCTGCGGGAAGCAATCACGGTCACGTTGCTCTACGAGCGGCAGAATATGACCGAAGAAGTAATTGCCGATTTCTTTGGCATTTCCCAGGGTACCGTCTCGAACATCATCACAGACTTCACCCCGCTGATCGCTCAGGCCACCGATGAGTTCCGGCCGGATGCGGAGGAGGCCAAGGAGATGACCCGCGGTCGGCTGGCCTTGGTGGACGGCACGTTGTGGCCGTGCTGGTCATGGGAGAGCGCCCGCGACCTGTGGGCCGGGAAATACGGTACCACCGGCCATGGAGGGCTGATTATCAGCGACGAATCCGGAAACATAATCTTCGTCTCGGACCCTGCGCCTGGATGCGATCATGACATGAGGAAGCTGGAAGGCGAGGTGAAGGAGATTCTCGACCTCGCTGGATCTGTTATCGCCGACAAGGGATTTCAAGGATCTGGTTACGTCACGCCGGCCAAGAAGCCGACGCACCGTGAACTTTATGTACGTGAACATGACTATAATGCCCAGGTCAGTTCTATCCGCGCTCCCATCGAGCGCGCCGTTGCGCACCTAAAAACCTGGAAGATCCTTTTCATTGATTACCGGCGACCGCTCAATACGTTTCTTGATTCCTTTCGGGCCGCTATAGGCCTCTATTTCTTTGAATTGAGTTTTTAATAACCCTCCTAGATAGCTCGATCAATGCATCAGCGAACTGGGCGGGAATAACCCCCCCTTCGGGACGCAGGCGAGCAATCTCCGTCAGGAGTGTCTCAGCCTGCATTCCGTTCAATACGGTGTCGCCATACGGATCGATATGTCCGAGAATTGGAA
>JALYVK010000022.1 GCA_030853265.1 Actinomycetota bacterium | reverse complement strand
CGCTCGGGATCGGCCTGGCCTCGCTGCTGAACGTGCTCGACCTGCCGACGGTGGTGCTCGGTGGCCTGTACGCCCGGCTCTTCGACGCCCTGCTGCCTGCACTGCGGGCCGAACTCGACCAGCGGGTGCTGTCCGGCACCGGTATCGTCCTGCTGCGCTCGTCACTGGGCGCCGACGCGGCGGTGCGCGGAGCGGCCGGCGCGGTGCTGGACCGGGGCCTGAAAGACCCGGCAGCGCTCGTCCTCGGCTGAGCCCCGCGCGCGCCTACCCCGCGCACCCACCTACCCCGCGCACTCGCGCCCGTCCTCGCGCGCCCGCGCCCGTCCTTAAGAAAGTGGAAGATTTCTGTGGCCAGGCAACGAAAATCTTCCACTCTCTGCGAGCGGCGCGGAGAAAAGACCGCGTGAGAGAGCTAGCGGGTCGGGCGCGAGTTGAGGTTCCAGTAGCCCTTGGCGTACACCGCCGCGCGGTCGAGGCCGAACCTGCCGAGTTCGTCGCGCAGGGCCACGATCGCCCGGGATTCACCGAGCACGTAGGCATAGCCCGGGCCGGCACCGGGGGTGATCTCGTCCAGCGCGGCGCGCAGCAGGTCTGGCTGCCCGGCCGGCTGCGAGCCACGCACCAGCCACCGCACCTCGGCATTGCCCGGTAGCGGGTAGTGCTCGGCCTCGTCGGCGATCTCGGCCAGCACCCGCAGCGGCCGGTTAACCGCGTCCAGGGCCTCGGCCAGCGCGCCGACGGCCGGCAGCCCGGACTCGTCGGTCAGCGCGAGCAGCCAGCCCGCCTCGGCCAGGGTGATCTCGCCGCGTGGGCCGAAGAAGGTGACCGGATCACCGAGCCGCAGGCCCGCGGCCCAGCTCGATCCCGGCCCATGGCCGTGCAGCACCGCGTCCACCAGCAGGGTGTCGTTGGTCACCGAGCGCACCGTGTAGCGCCGGCGCACCTCCCGACCGTCCGGGCCGGCCAGCACGACCGCGAGGTCACAGCCCAGCGGCCAGTGCTGCTCGGCGATGGCCGGCGCGGTGAGGGCAATCCGGCGCATCCGGGGCGAGATGGTGACCAGGTCGGTGACGGTGGTCAGGAATTGACCGGTCCGGGTGATGTGTTGGACTCCAGGCATGATGGGAATCAGCATGCCATTGCCGTAGTGCCTCACCACGTCCCTATCGAAGGAGTCTCATGCCCATCGAACTGAAGAAGGTCGCTTACACCACCTCGGCCACCGCGCACGGCGGTCGCGCCGGGCACGTCAAGAGCGCCGACGGGCTGATCGACTTCGACCTGGCCCAGCCCGGCAGCACGCCGGAACCGGCCGTCAACCCCGAGACCCTGTTCGCGGCCGGCTACGCATCCTGCTTCCAGGGCGCGCTGGAGAACCGGGCCAAGACCAAGGGTGTCGACACCTCCGGGTCCACGGTGACCGCCAACGTCTCCTTCGGCCCGTCCGAGGACGGCGGTTTCGGCCTGGCCGTCGAGATCGAGGTCAGCATCCCCGGCGTGGAGGCCGCCCAGGCGCAAGAGCTGGTCGAACTCGCGCACACGTTCTGCCCCTATTCCAAGGCCACCCGCGACAACATCGTGGTGACCCTCAAGGTCGCCTAACAGCCGCCACCCTCGGCGGCGGCGATCCCGCGCGGATCGGCCGCCGCCGTGGCGCTAGCCGGCCGGGGTGCATGATTGGCTGGTGGCAATCAGCGTCTTCGACCTGTTCTCGATAGGTATCGGTCCCTCGTCCTCACACACGGTGGGCCCGATGCGCGCCGCCCGCACCTTTGTCCAAGGGCTGGCCGCCGACGGGCTGATCTCGCAGGTCGGCCGGGTTCGGGTCGAGCTGTTCGGCTCGCTCGGCGCCACCGGTCGCGGCCACGGCTCGGATCGCGCGGTGGTGCTCGGGCTGGAAGGCGAGACCCCGGAGGGCGTCGACACCGCTACGGTGCGCGCCCGCTACGACGCGGTCCGCAAGGCTGAGCAGGTCCAGTTGCTCGGCAAGTACCCGGCCCGGCTGGGCCCGGACGACTTGGTGCTGCATCGCCGTTCGACATTGCCCTTTCATCCCAACGGGATGCGCTTCACCGCCTTCGGTGAGTACGGCTCCGACGAGACCGCTCGACCGGTCCGCGAGCGGACCTTCTACTCGGTCGGTGGCGGCTTCGTGGTGGACGAGACGGCCACCGGCGCGGACCGGATCAAGGCCGATGACACCGTGCTGCCCTACCCGTTCACCACCGGCGCCGAGCTGTGCGCGCACGCCGCCGCCACCGGCCTGTCGATCTCGGACCTGATGCTGGAGAACGAGAAGGTCTGGCGCTCGGCGGAGGAGATCTCCGACGGCCTGCTCACCATCTGGCGGGTCATGCAGGACTGTGTCAGCGCCGGCTACGAGCACGAGGGCATGCTGCCGGGCGGGCTGAAGGTCCGCCGGCGGGCGCCGGAGCTGTATCGGACGCTGGCCGGCGAGTCCTTCTCCACCGATCCGCTGCGGGTGATCGACTGGGTGAGCCTGTTCGCCCTCGCGGTCAACGAGGAGAACGCGGCCGGCGGCCGGGTGGTGACCGCGCCTACCAACGGCGCGGCCGGCATCATCCCGGCGGTGATGCTCTACTACCGGCGCTTCGTGCCGGGCGCGACCGATGAGGGTGTGATCCGGTTCCTGTTGACGGCCGGCGCGATCGGCGTGCTGTACAAGGAGAACGCCTCGATCTCCGGTGCCGAGGTCGGTTGCCAGGGCGAGGTCGGTTCGGCCTGCTCGATGGCGGCCGGTGCGCTGTGCGAGGTGCTCGGCGGCAACCCGCAGCAGGTCGAGAACGCGGCCGAGATTGGCATGGAACACAACCTCGGCCTGACCTGCGACCCGATCGGCGGCCTGGTGCAGGTGCCGTGCATCGAGCGCAACGCGATGGCGGCGGTCAAGGCCATCAACGCCGCCCGGATCGCGCTGCGCGGCGACGGCCAGCACATCGTCAGCCTGGACAAGGTGATCAAGACCATGCGCGAGACCGGCGCCGACATGAAGGTCAAGTACAAGGAGACCTCGCGCGGCGGCTTGGCGGTCAACGTCATCGAGTGCTGAAGCTGGGTCGCTCGGCGAGTCAGCCGGATCTGACCGGCGGCGCGTGAAAATATCGCGGTTGGCCAGAAATGGGTGACCAGCGTGCGGCGAACGAGATTGACCGGGCTCGACGGACTTCGAGCCTTGGCTGTACTCGCCGTACTCATCTTCCACGCGGACGCGGCCCTGCTTCCGGGCGGTTTTCTGGGTGTCGACCTATTCTTCGTGATCAGCGGCTACCTGATCACCCGGATCCTGCTCCGCGAACTCGGCGAGACCGGCGGCCTGGACCTGGCCCGGTTCTACCTCAGGCGGGCCAGCCGGTTGCTGCCGGCGGTGCTGGTGCTGCTGGTGGCGGTGACGCTGACCAGCACGCTGGTCTGGCGGGACGAGACGGCCACCCTGCGGCCGAGCGTGCTGGCCACCCTCGGTTACGTCGGCAACTGGTGGTTGATCGGCGCGCACCAGTCCTACTTCGTCGCCTCCGGCCGGCCGCCGATGGTGCAGCACCTGTGGTCGCTGGCGATCGAGGAGCAGTTCTACCTGATCTGGCCGCTGGTCCTGGTACTGCTCGCGGCCGGCGGCCGAGGCTGGTGGCGCCGGATCGGTCGCGGCACCGGCTCGCCGTACCCCGATCGCTGGCCGCTGCCCCGCCGGTTCGGCACCGTCGCGATGGTGTCGGTGCTGCTGGCCCTCGCGTCCACCGCAACCATGGCGGTGCTGGCAATCCGGTCGGACGTCCCGTTCGGCGCTGACTCGTCCCGGGTGTATTTCGGCAGTGACACCCACTCGATGGGACTGTTGTTGGGCGCGGCGTTCGGAGCGCTGGCCGAAAACCTGAGCTTTCAGGCCCCGCGCCGCTGGCGGATCCGGCGCTGGTTCACCGACCTGATCGGGCTCGCCGCACTGGCCGGCCTGGCCGTTCTTGCTTACCAGGTAACGGAGTTCTCGCCGACCCTGTACCGCGGCGGGTTCCTCGGGGTGAGTGCGGTCGCGGTGGCGCTGGTTGCGACGGTGGCCCGCAGCGGCAGCCGGCTCGGGCAGCTACTCGACTGCCGGCCGCTGCGCTGGCTCGGTGACCGGTCCTACGCCGTCTACCTGTGGCACTGGCCGGTGATCGTGGTGACCCGTCCGGGGGTGGACCTGCCGGACAACCGGTGGTTGGTGCTGCCGATCAGGCTGCTGGTGCCGCTGGCGCTGGCCACCGCCAGCTACGCCCTCATCGAGCGGCCGGCCCGTACCCGACTGGGCAGCTACCTCGACCGCCGGGACGGCCGGGCCGACCAACCGCGGCCGGCACGCAGGCCGCTGCTGCCGAGGCTGGCCGGGGCGAGTGTGCTTGCCGCGGTGCTGATCACGCTGATCGCGGTACCGAACGTCCGGGGCGGCGGTATCCGGCCGGCCGCCGCGGTGGCACCGGCGAACCCGATCGGTCCGAGCGCCGAGCCCACCCCTGCCGGTAGCGCGACCGCCGTCCGGTCGCCGGCGGTCCGGCAGGTCCGCTCGGCAGCCAAGCCGACCAGGCCAGCTGACAAGAAGCCGGCTGCGCTACCGGCGCTGACCGCCTTCGGGGATTCGGTGATGCTCGGGGCCCAGGCCAGCCTGGCCCAGGCGTTCCCGCGCTGTGACCTGCATGCCGTCGAGGGACGCCAGCCGTACGTGACCCTGCAGGAGGTCCGGGCCGATCACGATGCTGGCCGGCTTGCCGCGGTGGTAGCCATCCACACCGGCAACAACGGGATCATCCGACCTGCCGATCTGACGAATACCCTGGCACTGTTGAAGGATCGGCGACGGGTGGTGTTGCTGACCGACCGGGTGCCGATGGACTGGCAGGCTCCGAACAACGCCACCATCAAGCGGGTGGCCAGTGGTTTCTCCAACGTGGTGGTGCTGGACTGGTACGCCCGTTCGAACGGTAATCAGGGCTGGTTCTACTCCGACGGGCTGCATCTGCGGCCCGTCGGAGCACTCAGCTATGCCGGCCTGATCGAGCAGGCCGTCACGTCCTGAGCCGACCTCAGGGTGCCGGCGTGGCCAGCAACCTCACGTCGATCCCCGCAGTGACCTGGCCGGACGTCGGGGTTACCGGAGTGGCGCTGGACGGGTCGGGCTGGTTGTCCTAGCACTGCTATCTGAATCGGGGTGCCGCCGCTATGAGCGGCTGTTCGGACAAAACCAACGGGCCGTCACCCGATAGGTGACGGCCCGCTGCCAGAACGCTGCTTGTTAGTGCACTGCCACCGGCACGTCGCTTTCGACCACGACCTCGTCCTTGCCGGTCGTGATCATGGTGAAGGTGACCACGATGGCGACGACCGCAAAGATCGCCGCGGTCAGGAAGCCGCGGGCCGAACCGTGCGCGAGCACGATGTGGAAGGCCCGGGTGGCGACCCCGTCGGTCTGCGAGGCGAGCGATGCCTTGACGTTGCCGGTTGCCTGTTGCGACAGCTGCGTGAAGTGCTGCAGGACGGTCTGCGGCGCCTTACCCGACTGCACCAGGCCGCCGAGCGCGGTGCCCTGATGCTTACCCTCGCTGCGTGAGGCGGTGGCAAACACCGTGGTCAGCACCGACAGGCCGATCGAACCGCCGACCTGTTGGCCGACGTTCAGCAGCGCCGATGCCAGGCCGGCTTCGTGGTTCTCGACCCCGGACACCGCAACCGTGGTCAGCGGCACGAAGATGCTGCCGATCCCGAAGCTCATGACGAGCAGGCAGGGCAACAGGTGGCCGAGGTAGCTGGAATCCGCCGAGATGGTGGACAGCCAGAACAGGCCGCCAGCCATCACGACAGAGCCGAAGATGATCAGGTTGCGTGGACCGAACCGCGGGAGCAGTACCGCCGACACCTGAGCCGCGATGCCGATCGCGAAGGCCACCGGCAAGAAGGCCAGGCCGGACTTCAGCGGCGAATACCCCAATACCAACTGGACGAAGTAGGTCACGAAGAAGAACATCCCGAACATCGCCGCACCGATGATCAGCATGACGATGTAGGCACCGGAGCGATTCTTGTCGCGGAAGGTCCGCAGCGGCATCATCGCGTAGGACAGTTTGCCCTCGAGCCACAGGAAGCCGCCGATCAGCACCACCGCGAGCCCGAAGGCGGCGACCGTGATGCTGTTGCTCCAGCCCTTGGACGCGGCATGGATGAAGCCGTAGACCAGCGAGGCCATCCCGACCGTCGAGAGCAATCCGCCGTACCAGTCGAAGCGTCCGCTCAGCCGCTCGGACTCGTGCAGGAAGACGTAGGCCCCGGCGACCAGCGCGATGCCGATCGGCACGTTGACGAACAGCACCCAGCGCCATGTCAGGTACTCGGTGAGCACGCCGCCGAGTAGCAGGCCGAGTGCCGCGCCAGCGCCGGCAACGGCCGAGAACACCGCGAATGCGCGGGTACGTTCAGGGCCCTCGTCGAACTCGGTGGTGATCAGCGACAGCGCGGTGGGCGAGGCGATCGCACCGCCGACGCCCTGGATGATCCGGCCGACGATCAAGAACTCGAAGCTGTGGGCCAAGCCGCCCAGGAAGCTACCGATGGTGAACATGGCCAGGCCGACCATGAACATCCGGCGTCGGCCGAGGATGTCACCGGCCCGGCCGCCGAGCAGCAGCAGACCGCCGAAGGCCAGCGTGTAGGCGTTGATCGCCCAGGTCATGTCGGTCTGGTTCTTGCCGAAGTAGTCGCCCATCTTCGGCAGTGCGATGTTCACGATTGTTCCGTCCAGCACGATCATCAGCTGGGCGCCCGCGATGATCAGCAGGGTCAGAACGGGATGGGACGTCCTGCGTCGTGCCGTCACCTGAACGGCGTCGGCATCTTTAGTCGTACTCACGACTCTCCTAGGAATTCCGGAGGGGGCCGCACGGTCTGCCGCTCGGCCCATGTGCTGGTCCACATGTAGTGCTGGTACTGCTCCGTTGGTGTCCAGCGGGCCTGCTGTCGCATACCGGCTTCGATGCCCGTATTGCCGCCCGTGGGTACTATCTGTAATCTGTCCGGCTATAGCCTGACCTGGGAAGAGACGCAACCGTTCTCTATTGAGGTACGCTAACGGATGCGCAGTAAGAAACGCAAACGTGCACTATCACCCTGCTCAGTCGCCCCACAGCTTCGTCCGGACGCCCAGCTAAGGAAAGGATGCTCCTGCCATGACCGCCACACCAACCAATATCGCAGGAGCCTCTGACAACACTGACGAGCCCGGCCGGCAACGCAAGCGCGGGGCCGAGCTGGAGCAGGCGATCCGGGACGCGACCATCGCCGAGCTGGCCTGCGGCGGTTATGGCAAGGTGACCATCGAATCGGTCGCGGCTCGTGCCCAGACGGGCAAGGCGTCCATCTATCGCCGCTGGCCGACCAAGCAGGACCTGGTCGTCGACTCGATCGGCTGCCTGCTGTCCGGGCCGCTGCTGAGCATGGCCGGCCCGCAGCTGGACGACTCGGTAGATACCCGCGACGCCCTGCTCCACATGGTGCGTCAGGGAGCTGCCGCGATGGTCGGGCCGAGTGGCGATGCGATCCGCTCGATCATGAGCGAGTCGTTGCGTGACCAGGAGTTCAGCACGACCTTCGAATGCGATTACTACGATCCGCGCAAGCAGGCGTTGATCGGTTTGCTCGAGCGTGGCGTGCAACGTGGCGAGGTCCGTCCGGATGCGGTGTCCAGGCTGGTGCCGGATGTGCTGGCCGGCACCCTGATCTACCGGTTCCTGGTCCGCCGCCAGCAACCGTCGGATGCTGAGCTGGTGGAGTTCGTGGACGGCTTCATCATGCCGGCCATCCGCCCGGTCTGATTCAGTCACCCGGTGCCGATGCGGCACCATGGGGTCATGCACCGGCGCACCCGTCCCCTCCGACCCGTCCGTTGAGCGAACGTCGAACCGCCGTGCTCCCCCGCGATCCGCGGCCCCAGGACCGGTTGGCCGGTTCCAGGTTCGGCCGCAACTACCACCGGCGGGTGCCCTCGATAGTTGCCATCATCACCTCGATCACCGGGGTGCTGAACCTGCTGGTAGCGCTGATGCCGCGCGAACGACACCGGCTTGGCGAGATGCACGACATCCTGCCGATCGCGCTGTCGGCCGGGGCAGTGTCGGTGCTGGCGGTGTCCGGGCTGTTGCTGTGGCGGGTCGGGGCGATGTTGCGCCGCCGCAAGCGCCGCGCCTGGCAGGCCGCACTGGCGACGTACGGGCTGTTGGTGCTGGCACATCTGGCCAATGGGACGTACATCGCGGCGGCCATCTCGCTGGCCCTTCTGGTGTTGCTGGCCACCTCTGGCCGGGAATTCCAGGCCAAACCGGACCCGATCTCGCGCTGGTTCGCGGTCAAGATCGCCAGCCAGTTCATCGGGGTGGCCTTCGTCTGGGGGCTGCTGCTGCTCACCATCGGCGCCGGCCGGCGAATCGTCGATAACCCGTCGAGTTGGCAGCGAGTGCAAGAGGTGTTGCTCGGCCTGATCGGGCTGGACGGGCCGGTGCACTACCGCAGCGAGCGGTTCGGCGACATCGTGCATGGCACCCTCGCGGCGTTCACGCTGCTCACCGTGGTGCTCGCGGCACTGATCATGCTGCGTCCGGCACAGCCGGCGGACGGCCTTTCCGCTGAAGATGAATCTCGATTGCGGGCGCTGCTGGCCAGCCATGGCGGCCGGGACTCGCTGGGCTACTTCGCGCTGCGCCGGGAGAAGCGGGTGGTCTGGTCGGCCAGCGGCAAGGCCGCGATCACCGGCCGGGTGGTGAACGGGGTATTCCTGGTCTCCGGTGACCCGATCGGTGACCCGGAGGCCTGGCCGGGCGCAATCGCTGCCTACCTGGAACAGGTTGAGGAGTACGGCTGGGTGCCGGCGGTGATCGGCTGTAGCGAACTCGGCGCGACCATCTTCCAGCGCGAAGCGGACCTGGCAGCGATCGAGCTCGGGGACGAGGCGGTGCTGCCGGTCGAGGACTTCTCGTTGGACGGGCGCCCGATGCGGGGCGTCCGGCAAGCTTGTACGCGAGTACAACGGGCCGGCTATCAGGTGCAGGTGCGGCGGGCGAGCCAGGTGCCGGTGGCCGAACTCAGCCAGCTGGATCGGGCCGCCTCGGCCTGGCGCGGCGATGCGGTCGAGCGTGGCTTCTCGATGGCACTGTCCCGCCTTGGTGACCGCGCCGACGGCGATTGCGTGCTGGCCACCGCGACCCAGGACGGCCAGCTGCGCGGGCTGCTGCACTTCGTCCCGTGGGGTCGTGACGGATTGTCGCTGGATCTGATGCGCCGGGACAAGGTAGCCGACAACGGGCTGAACGAGTTCATGATCGTGCAGGTGGTGCAGGCCGCGGCAGAGCTGGGGGTGCGGCGGATCTCGCTGAACTTCGCGGTGTTCCGGGACGCGCTGGAACGAGGGGAGCGGATCGGCGCCGGTCCGATCCTGCGCGCCTGGCGGTGGACGCTGGTCTTCGCCAGTCGCTGGTGGCAGATCGAGACGCTGTACCGGTTCAACGTGAAGTTCCGGCCGGAGTGGGAGCCCCGGTTCCTGTCCTATCCGGCAACTCGCGACCTGCCACGGATCGCCGTCGCGGCACTGGAAGCCGAAGCCTTCATCACCCGTCCGCACCGGCTGAAACGACTGATCGGACGGGCCTGACCTGGCAGGCGCCCGGGGTGGTTTGGCCCCGATCTGTGGCGACCAGTAAGGTGTGCGGCTGACGGTCGCGCTGGTTGTAGGCGGCCCGAGGAGGCTTCGCCTAGTCCGGTCTATGGCGCCGCACTGCTAATGCGGTTTGGGTTTATCGCCCATCCGGGGTTCAAATCCCCGAGCCTCCGCGCAGTACCGAGCCCCGTCCTCGCGGCGGGGCTTCGTGCTGTGTTCAGGCCTGGCTGGCTCGCTGTGGTGGCCGTTTTGGAGGGGGTCGGCCGACCCGCTAGACTCTGCCTTCGGTTCAGATTGCGCCCGTAGCTCAACGGATAGAGCACTTGACTACGGATCAAGAGGTTGCAGGTTCGAATCCTGCCGGGCGCACAAAACGAGAGAGATCCCGCACGCACTTCGCGGGGTCTCTCTCGTTTATTGACTCCTCAGGATTCGGGAGGAGCTGTCCGGACGAGGTACGAGTTCGGACCGCGACGGTTCCTGCCGGGCGCACAAATGAGAAGACCCGACCATGTACTTCTGTCGGGTCTTCTCATTTGATGTCTGTGGCCCAGAGCTGGTTAAGGCCGGAGCGGGCAAAATTTCGTTCGAGGAGGTCACCGGCGATGTTCTCCGGCTTCGTGTGGCGCCACTACGGCCGCCCGACCGCACCAACGATGGCGGCCTGGCGCATCAGCATCGCGACCGGCCCGTGACCCACCACAACGCCACATCCGAGGGTGAGCTCAGCGTGGACCCGCCGCCCGCCGTAGGTGCCACGCGACTCGGCGTGAACGTCGCGGATCAGACCGTCCGCCACGCATGGCGGGTCGCCCGCTCCGACGGGGCACGTCCGCGCCACTCGTGTAGCCCGACTCTGACACCCCCACCACGCGGCAGGCGACCTGGACCGGGAGCTCCCGGCGGCCATCACCGCGACCGCCGAGAACCGTCTCTTCGGTCACTACTCACCCGCAGCAACTCCATCGCCCGTCGCGAGATCGCCAGCTCAGTCTCCAATTTAGCGATCAGCTTCTTCGCCGCGACCATCTCCGCCTTCTTCAGGCTGGACAGACCCGGCACCAAACCACGATCGATCCGATCCTGACGCCGCCAGGTATAGATCGACTGCTCACTGATCCCGAGATCATGCGCCACATCGGCGATGCTGCGCCCGGCCTCGAGCAGATCCAGAACCTTCCGACGACTCCGCCGGATACCTCCGTGCGCCCACACTGCCTCCTGATGTCAGGACACCAGAATCCAGTATTCAGACTCCGTCGAGGTCGGGCACACCAAAGTCTCCGGACACGTTGGGGCGATTCAGCCGACTCCCGCGCTTGGCTGCGTAGAGCCGCTTTACGTTCGGTTACTGGCTACACCCAGGGCGCGATATGAGGCATCCATACCCGCAGGCCTGACAGGGGCGTGTCGATTAGGTCGCTTGATTGATCGAGCAGACGAGAAACGATGCCAAGATCCTGACTGCCCTCCTGAAGCCCCGCGAGCCAGTCTGCTAGCGAGCCTTCCACCTCAGAGTTCTGGAATAGTTCGCTTCGCGCGCTCTGGGGAAGTGATACGCAGAGCGCAACGGCGAGTAGCAGTTCTGCGGAGCCGTGTCCGTGCTCGATACGTTCGACCAGGTCCGGATCGGCATCTGCGCTGGCTCGCACCACGGCCAAGATATTGTAAAAACGCATGACCTTGCGCGGCGTTCGTGCAAGCATCGGCGCGATCTTGTCTAAGGCTTCGAGCTCACTAATGGTTAGCGTGACGGCCTTGGCAATGTCGACAGGATCTTGGTAGACCGGTGCCGGTGTTTTCATCACAGATCGGGCATGGGCCGCCAGATCACCATCATCAATGTCCGATTCCTCAACCGCATCGTCAGCGCGGCCGGCGGCGTCCTGCTCCTCGTCCGTCAGATCCTCTGCGAGCTGCGCCGTGATCAGACTAACGACGCCGTCCGCCGTCAGGTTTGGTGCCGTGTACGTCAGATGAAAGATCTTCTCTAGAAACTCAGTCGGACCGACGGCAACGCCACCGTGCTCCTGGGATCGGCCAGGCGCCAGCGCTGGCCTCTGGTCTACGAGGGACTGCACCAGCCAGTCGGGATCAACGCCCACAACCACGGCGAACAAAGGCAATGCCAGCAATAAGTGGACGGCGTCCAACACCTGATTGACAGTAGCTACAGAGCAGCGGTCCAGATCATCGATATAGAGCACGATTCGGTCGATGACGGTGTCGACGGCGTCCGCCTCGGCCAGCGCTCGCTCCATACTTGAGCTAAGAGATTTTAGATCTCGGTGGGCCTGTCCAATCAAGCCGAGATGTTGGCTGTAGTCATCGCTGTTCATGCGCTCGTCCAAGTACAGCTCAAGCATGCGCGGCCCTGTTAGCGACTCCTGGCGGGCCTTCGCCTCACTCAGAGAGTGCTGGGCACTCGTCATTTCGTGCTGAGCCAGAGTGCGATCCCGCTCGGCAATGCGCAGATCAGCCTGTAGTTGTTCTTGCTTCACCAGAAAGTCAACTCGAGCCTGTTCCAGGCGTTGGTCGATGCGAGTTTGCAAGGCGGTCGCAGGAGTCAGGATGCGCTTAAGCACCGCACTTGACTTGCCAGTCCATGCGGCAAAAGCTGCGCCTGCGGCCACTACCTCTCCGACGCCGGTAGTAGTTATCGAAGCCAGGAGTCCTCCGGGACGGGCGATTGCAGCGATCACGACGACTGCAGCGCTGATCGCTAGCCCAACGCCTCCACCAACGACGAGAGGGGACCGCAATCCGCCAAGTGTCGATAGCCGCCGGGTGTCAGACACGAGGCCGATAAGATTGCCAAGATCGCTGCGCAGCCCTTGTATCGACTCATTGCTGCGCTTGATCCCCAGCTCTACGAAGGCCTGATCAACGGTGGCCTTCTGATCTTCATCCAGCTCAAGGTCCTGCAGCGCTGACCAAATGTCCTGACCGATGACCTCTCTCAGCTTCTTATGCGCGGCTTCGTACTGCTCGGTTGACTTATCGAGGTCCTGCTTCGCCAGCTCGGCCGCAGCGGTAGCGGCTGAAAGCTTTGCACTCGCATCCTTGCTTAGCTGCTGCGCCCCTTCGACCTCACTTAGAACGGCGAACAATAGGTCATCAACCTCCGTGCCGTCCGACGCCAACTCCTCGAAAATATGAAAGAGTAAGCTCGCCCACAGGTTGGCCCCGGCGTAGTGCCAAGCCGAAAAGTGCACCTGTCGGATGTGGTGATGGACGAGCGGCGTGTCAGCCTGAGCGAAACGTTCAACATTGGTACGAATCTGCTCCATAAAGAAGGACTTGCCGCTGCCGTACTGCCCATAGATGGCGACGGCGAATGGCGGCGTCATCTGGCGAGATGCAATCAACCCAGCCAGAGCTTGCGCAGCTGGTGCGACACCTAGCAAATCAGGCCCGGTTACGTCGTCAGTTGTGATGCGGCTTATCGCTGGCGGCCGAGGTTCCGATCTCAAAACAGGGAGCGTGTCCGTAATTGTGCCGCCGTCATGAAGCCCATCTGAAGCTGTCGATAAGTCCGGGCTGCCGATCGCGACACCACCTGCAACTGCCTCAACGCGAACAACAGCACTGGCTTCGCTGGACAAGCTCTGATCGGTGCCGACAAGCTGCCTAGCAACAGATGCACTATTTGATACCGTGGCTGAGCCGGCCGACAAGGTGCCCTCTCCGCTCATTCGCCCTGCGGGTGGAGCAAACAACGACTGCCGTTGTTCCCAATAGGCCTCAGGCGATGACTTGCCAGCAAACCGCCGAACGCGCCAGGACAGTCTGAACATCCAGCCGTTCACGCCGCTGCCGCCCCCTGCATGGCCCCACGGCTCTAGCACCAGCAGCGGTCCAATGAGGCGAAGCTCGTCCACAGAAGCATTTAGAGCCTCCCGTGCCATCCCTTCTGTGAGTTCCGGATCTTCGCTTCCATCGTCCGGGGCGTCAGCGTTCACTCTGACCGCGAGCCGGATCACCTGAAGAAACAGATCGACCATCCAGGCCGAATTTTCACAAGCTGCCACGCCGGCAAAGGTAAGCTTCATGGGTTCATCGGGCGACAGTGTGTCTAGCCGAGTGCCAAAGATCAGGTCGCGAAAGCCCTCTTTATCAAGGAACTCGAACTCCACGCTTTGTCGGTTCAGTCGACGGTCCAAGGTGCGGAAGATGGGCCAGTCACCTGTCTCGACAAAGAGATCGAAGATGGTCTGCAGGACGACTCGATCGGTTTCGCTGCTAGGGGTCGGCATACTCACGTGCCGAAGTCTGTCACGGTTTCGTCATCGTTCTTGTAGCCGAACTGCGCGGCTTTAGCAGGGGTGCCGCGCAGCTTGTCCAGCCGTCGTAGCTAAGCCCGGATGCACCGTCGGTGATTGTTTGATGGGTTTCTGAATTCGCGCGCTCATTCGCTGGGTGCGGGCGCTGTTGTGCCGCCGGTCTGCTCGGCTGTTCCACGTGATTTCCGGTTGCGCCTGCGGCTGGTGGGTGGGGTTCAGGTCGTGGCGGGTGGGCTGAGTGAGGCGGTGAAGATGGCGTCGAAGGCGTGTTGCCAGGGCCAGCCGGTGGGGAGTCTGAGTGTTGTCTTACGGGCTGATCTGCTGACTCTGCAGGGGATGTTGATCAGCTGACCGCGGATCGTGGCCGTGACCGCTTTGGCGTGGGAGTTGCCCGCGAGTGCGCCGGTGGCCCGGGTGAGGTTGAACGCGATCGCAGCCAGGATCAGCCAGGCGGAGTTGGCGGCGAAGGATCCGGAGGGCAGGTGCGCCAGTGGTCCTGCTTTGAGGTCGGCGTGGACTTGTTCGATGATCGCGTGCCGTCGGTGGTCGGCTTCGGCGTCGAGCATCGGCTGGGGTGTGTCGGTGAAGAGGGCGTGGTGGCGCCAGGCCGGGAACAGCTCACCTTGGTCGTTGGTCACGGTGTGGGCGGGGTTGGCGTCGCGGACCCGGCGCACGATCAGCCGCGCACTGATCTGCTCGCGCTGGGGTCGGGAGGTGAAGGCGGTGAACGGGACTTCGGCGACTTCGGCGTCAGAGATCCACTGCTGAAGCTGCTCGTCGAAGACGGCGTTCGGGTACTCGATCCGGGTCCACCCGGTATCGGGGATGGCGGAGATCGCCCTGAGGACAGCGGGGCCTTTGCGAGCGGTGATCGAGAACCGCGCCCCGCCTCGGTGCGCGGCCGCGATGACCTCGCGCCCGTAGTAGGCCGAGTCCGCGCGGATGACGAGGATCCCGCCCGCGCCGCAGCCGCGGGCCGTTTTCAGGGCGTCAGAGATCAGGCGGGCAGCACCCCGGGTGGAGTTGGTCGAGCCTTTGCGGAGCCGGGTGGCCACGATCATCGGCGCGCACAGGGGTGTCGACACGGTCGCGATGAGGGCGTTCAGGCCCTTGACTCCGGTGTAGCCGTAACCGGCGCCCTGCTTGGCATAGCCGTGGGTCGATTTCACCGTGTCATCGATGTCGAGGAACGCGATCTGGTCTGCGCCGGGCAGAACCGGTGTTTGGCGGACCAGGCCGGTCAGGAACCGGGATGCGACCGCGTCGAGCTGTCGGACGTGGCCGAAGGTGAACGCCCGCAGGAACGTCCCCAACGTCGACGGGGCCCGGACATCGGTGAATAGCCGGCCCATCCCGCCGTGGCGTAGTAACCCCATGTCGCTGATCGAGTCCGCGCCGGCGACCATGCCTGCGACCAGCGCGGACACCTTCAACCCGGCCGCGTGCCCAGCCCCGCCGGGGACCGTCAACCGTGCTTGGGCCAGCTCGGACAGCCCCGCACGCTGCGCGAGGCCCAGCACCGGGACCAGCCCGGCGCACGACACGAGATTCGGCTCGTCAAATACTGCTGACCGCACCGGATCGGCATGGAATAATCGCATCTACGAGGTGCCCTTCGTAGTGGACGGAATTGAACCCTAGACAAGTCCGATTCTCCCACCACGCAAGGGCATTCTCGCTCTACGGCACGCTCAGATCCCAGCTACGACGGTGGATCCAGGCTAAGACTTCCCCGGAGATCGCCGCTCACTTCCTGTGCGTGTTCAGCAACTGGACACTTATTGATGCTTGGCTACGTGCGACCCTGAGCTTTGGCGCCCAGCGGTTGATCGCCACATAGCTCGCGCTCGCACAATCCACGGTTGACGAGCCTACGATTGGCAGCTCTTGGATGCCGCCAGCAGCCAGGTATAAGCGCGGGCTGAGCAGCAAGGTATTGGCGAAACTTCTGGTGCATCGAGTGATGGAGATGATGGGGTGTTCTGGTCGGCCAGGATAATCCGGGCCCGTCAGGTCGAGGGGACGTTCGGCGAGAGCTGCTTCCAGCTGACGTCGCCACCGGCTTGGTGATTCGCTGGCGCAATCGGCCCACTTCCAAAGGACATTGCCCAGTACGCCGTCGGCGGGCTGGCGTACGTGTTGGATCGAGATTGCCGACACCGTGCTGGACAGACGCGACGTAATTGAGCTCCAGTTCGAACGGGACTGAGTTCGGCGTGGTCAGGTTGGCGGTTGCGGTGATCGATACGGCCGTTGTCGTGCTTGGCTTTTAGGGCGAACACCGCCTCCGGCACAGCTGCCGGTGCTGCGCACGTCGCCGCCACCCTGGGCCGATGCGGGTCCGGCGAGCACCAGCGACGCAATGATCGCCGCAGCGGCGAGGGCCGTAGTGATCGAGCGGGAGAGAGAGCGGTGTTCTTGGCGGGCTTCTTACTGGGAAGTGATCTTGACGCTCCGAACCATTCGGTTCCCGCGGGCGTATCCACCATTGACCGATGGGAGTAGTGCCTGCGGCCGGGTAGTAGTCCGATCGGCCAGTGGCGACTGCGACCCGGGATGCGGGAGAAAGGGTGCACCACTTGCGAACGCAAGCCACGCTAACCCTGGAGCGCATCATGAAACGCTTGTTACTGATCTCGGCCGGCATTCTGGTCGCCGGCGGCGTCGCCGCCGCCCCCGCCGTTGCCGGGCTCACCCACAACCCGTCCTTCAGTCACCAGATCCCGATCCGGGTGCCCTCGCAAGCGCACCAGCCCCAGCTGGCCGATGATCACCGCACCGACGTCACTTCGCCCACGTCGACGAGCCAGCCCAGCCGCTCGCCCGAGCCGGGTGATGACCATGGCGGTGCGACCGCGTCGAGCGAGCCGGGCGATGACCATGGCGGCGTGACCGCGTCGAGCGAGCCGGGCGATGACCGTGGTGGCGTGACCGCGTCGAGCGAGCCGGGCGATGACCGTGGTGGCGTGACCGCGTCGAGCGAGCCGGGTGATGACCATGGCGGCGTGACCGCGTCGAGCGAGCCGGGTGATGACCACGGCGGTTCCGGCAAGGGCGGCAGCGGCAGTGGCGATGGCGCTTCGGGTCGGGACGATAACGGTGGACACAACGGATCCGATGGCTGAGCGGTCGCAGTGATCGAACCGGCTCAGACCGAAGCCGCGGACCGTGTCTCAACACCGTCCGCGGCTTCGACTGTCTCCAAGCAGCCGGGTGGCCGGTTCGTCGCCGTGGCGTTCGGGGCGTCGGCGACCGTCGACCCGCCGGTGCGGATGCGCCGCGTTGTCGTGCTGATCGCGGCGGCGGCCGTGGTCGTCGCGGTTGTCGTGGGGGTCGCCGGGACGCTGGTGAGCCGTCGTATCGCCGAACAACAGGCCGTCCACGACGTGGCCCAGCTGACCGATGTCCTGGCCGAGTCGGTCGTGCAGCCGGCCCTGACCGACGCCATGCCGGGTGATCCGACGGCTACCCGGACGGTGCTTGATCCGCTCGTCCGCTCCCGTGTCCTGAACCCGACGCTGATCCGGGTGAAGGTGTGGACCCCGGCCGGGACGGTCCTGTACTCCGATGAGCCGCGATTGATCGGGATGACGTTCCCGATCGAGGACGAGGCCCGCGCCGCGTTCAGCCAGCCCCGGCTCGAGGCCGATGTCAGTGACCTGCGCCGGCCCGAGAACCAGTTCGAGCGCAATCGAGGCAAGCTGCTCGAGGTGTACCGGCCGGTGTGGACCCCGGACGGTCGGCCGCTGCTGTTCGAGACCTACTTTCGCTATGACAGCGTGACCGCCCGCAGTCACGAGCTCTGGCGGGGGTTCGCAGGCGTCATGCTCAGCAGCCTGGCCGCCTTGTTGCTGCTGCTCCTCCCGCTCGTCTGGGTCCTGCTCGCCCGGGCCCGTCGCGCCCGCCAGCAGCGCGAGCTCTTGATGCGCCACGCGCTCGACGCGTCGGGCGACGAACGGCGCCGAATCGCGGCCAGCCTGCACGACGGCGTCGTGCAGCAGCTGGCGGCGGCCTCCTTCACCGCGGCCGGGCAGGCCGATCAGGCGGCCAGGGCCGGACAGCCGCAACTAGCCGCCGGTCTGCAGACCGTCGCCGGCACCGTTCGCGACAGCATCGCCGGACTGCGCTCGCTGCTCGTCGACATCTACCCGCCAAGCCTGCAAACCTCAGGCCTGGCCGTCGCCCTACGCGATCTGGCCCGGGCCACCACCGCGACCGAAATGGAGTTGTCGACCGACCTCGATGAGGACGTCGCCGAGGCGTTGCCGGAGCCGGTACAGGAGGCGATCTTCCGGGTTACCCAGGAGGCCCTGCGCAATGCCGTCCAGCACTCGGGCGCCGCTCGGGTGGCGATCCGCCTGTCCGCCGTCGACGCCGACCAGGCCTTGCTCGAGGTGATCGACAACGGTGGCGGCCTCGACGCGCCGACTGCTTTTGCCCGCGGCGACGATCACTTCGGCCTGCAACTCATGGCCGATGCCGCGCGACGCGCCGGGGCTGGACTGGCGTTCGCCACCCCCGCCGGCGGCGGCACCGCACTGGAGCTGGCGGTGCCGCGCCGATGATCCGCGTACTCGTCATCGACGATCATCGCCTCGTGCGGGCCGGTCTCATCACGCTGCTCGACGCAGCCGAGGACATCCACGTCGTCGGTGAGGCGGCCGACGGGGCCGCCGGCGTCGAGGTCGCGCGGACCGCCGAGCCCGATGTCGTCCTGATGGACCTGTCCATGCCGGTCCTCGACGGGGTGGCTGCGACCCGCAAGCTGTTGACCGAGCGGCCGGACACCAAGGTGCTGGCGCTGACCTCGTTCTCCGACCGGCAGCGGGTCGCCGACGTCATCGCCGCCGGGGCCACCGGCTACCTGCTCAAGGACTGCGCACCGGAGGAGTTGCTGTCGGCGGTGCGTTCCGCGGCGGCCGGTCACTCACCGTTCGACCCGCGGGTGGCCGGCGCCCTGCTGCCCGGCCGCGCCCCGTCACCGGCGCAGGAGCTGAGCACCCGAGAGATCGAGGTCCTACGCCTCGCGGCTCAGGGCATGGCCAACAAGCAGATCGGCCGCAAGCTCGGCATCAGCGAAAGCACGGTCAAGGTGCACCTCGGCAGCGTGTTCCGCCGCATCGGCGTTGCCGACCGGACCTCGGCCGCGCTGTGGGCCCGGGAGCATCTTCCGAACGAGGCGTAGCCCGGACGACCCGGTGGGGCTTGCTCCGTAGGCGGCCCTTCCTGTCGTACCGGAGCTGCGTGACTCCCGCCAGGACTGCGCCGCCGCGATCGTGATCGGCTGCGTGCGATAGACAATGATGATGAGCACGGTTGATGAGCGGCGGCCAACTCTGGTGACTGAGCGGTTGAAGCTGCGTCGGTGGGTCGAGGCAGATCGACAGCCTTTCGCTGACCTGACCGCCGATCCGGACGTGATGCGCTATTTCCGAGGTCCGATGGACCGAGCGGCCAGTGACGCCTTCGTGGACCGCATCGAGGTTCTTTTTGACGAGCTGGGCTATGGATTGTGGGCGGTGGAGCTGCGGTCGACCGGTGAGTTCATCGGATTCACCGGACTGGCCCGGCATACGTTCCAGGCGCACTTCACGCCCGCCGTCGAGGTGGGGTGGCGGCTGTCCAAGAGCGCGTGGGGACACGGCTACGCCACTGAGGCGGCCCGAGCCGCCCTCGACTTCGGCTTCGGAGTCGCCGAGCTGACCGAGGTCGTCTCGATGACGACTGAGACCAACGAACGCTCTCGGGCGGTCATGCGCCGGCTTGGGATGACCCGGGATCCGGCGGACGATTTCGAGTATCCGCTGCTTCCAGAAGGACATCCGCTCAGGCCACACGTCCTGTACCGGATCTCGCGGTCGTCCTGGTCCGGCTGACCAGCACTATCGTGAGCCAGTGAAATTCACCCGGGCCGAGCTGGAGTCATGTCGCGATGCCACCGTGCCGGATCTGCTCGGTCCGGACACCAGACTGCTCTTCGTCGGCATCAATCCTGGATTGTGGACGGCCGCGGTACAGGCGCACTTTGCCCGGCGCGGGAACCGGTTCTACCCCGCGCTGCTGCGGGCCGGCGTCCTCGATACACCCCTCGATGCATCCGCCGGGTACTCGGCGCAGGACCATGCGATGCTGCTGCGTCGCGGCCTCGGCATCACCAACCTGGTCGCCCGTGCGACTGCCAGAGCCGACGAGCTCACGCCGGACGAGCTGACCACGGGCGCACAGGACCTGACCCGGTTGGTCAGCCAGGTTAAGCCGGCGGTCGTCGCTGTCCTGGGAATCACCGCCTACCGAACGGCATTCGGACGTCGCAAGGCCCTTCTCGGCCGGCAGCCCGAGCAGCTAGCTGGCGCGCAGCTGTGGGTGGTGCCCAACCCCAGCGGACTCAATGCCCACTTCTCGCTGGCGGAGCTGGCCGAGTCCTATCGCGAGGTTGCCGTCGCCGCCGGGGTGATCACCAGCGGCGACGAACCAGCCTTCGAAACGGGCCGTAGTTGGTGAATAATCGGGTCATGAGTGGGCCGGGCTTCGAGAACATGGCGACGGTGTTGTTGAACCCCGCCGTGCTCGAGGACTTCGAGCTCGACCTGATGTCGCACGATTTTCGGGTGTGGGTCGTGCATACCGTCTCCACGTTTCCGGACGCACCGCGGGCGGCGATGCAGATTCGGCGGGCACTCATCGACTGGAGCAACGGCCGCTGGCAGATCGCTGCCGACTGGACCGTGGTCTGGATTACCTTCGGCGAGAGTTGGCTGGACGGCGACAACCCCATCCCGTGGCCTGCGCACGCGGCGCTGTGGAACAAGCTCGCCGAGTACGCCAAGGATGTGCGCTACAACCTCGGGCTCGGCGGCGTGCCGCGACTCGGCGTGCCCCGCGAGTCGAGCTAGCTTTCGCTCCTGAAAAGTCGCACACAGCCTGCTGGACGTGCTGCAAGAGGCTTGCCCGGACACCCGCGATGAATGGCATTGACGAACGTCTTGCTATCCCATATGTTACGAGCCGTATCTTTATTCTTTCTTTACGTGCGGGCGGCTTCTGGCTGTGCACGGGGGGTTTGGCGTGCGTAGTCGGACAGTCTTTTCTGCTGTTGTAAGTGGTTTGTTCCTCACAATGTTGGTCGTTCCAGTGGCCTCGGCCGCTGACCCGATCCCGCCACCCGACGGTCCTGCCGACGCGCAGTCCGCGCCGGACCGGTCGACCGCGATGCAGATTGCCCAGCTGTACGGCCACCCGGTGGTGTCGGCGGCCGATACCACCGAGACCGAGCAGCAGCTGGCGCAGCCCGACGGGTCGTGGCAGCTCATCGAGAACACGCTGCCGGTGCGGGTTCAGACCGATCAGGGGTGGACGCCGGTCGACACCAGCTTGACTGCCACCGGCTCGGGAACGCTGGTCCCGCAGGCGACAGCGGTGCCGGTGCAGTTCTCCGCTGGCGGTGACGGGCCAATGGCGCGGGTCCAGACCGACTCGGGTGAATGGCTGTCCGAGTCCTGGTCGGCCGGCTCGCTGCCTACCCCGACGGTCGACGGCGATACCGCGACGTACCCGGAGGTGCTGGCCGGTGTCGATCTGAAGCTGACCGCTACCGCCACCGGTATGTCCGAGGTGCTGGTGGTCAAGAGTGCAGCAGCTGCGCAGGATCCCGAACTGTCGCAGGTGCGTTTCGGCCTGGACGGCGGCAGCCTGGACGTCTCGGCGTCCGGCGGCACGGTGACCGCGACGCCGAGCGACGGCAGTGCCGGGGTGCATGCCGGTGCGGCCACCTGGTGGGACTCGTCCTCGCCGGGTGCCTCCGCTGCCGGCCCGGGTGACCTGGGCGTCCCCCGCCCGGCGGCCAGCACCGCCTCGGCAAGCGCGATGACGGTGGACGCGGCGGCGCCGGCCAGCCAGCCGGCAGTGGTCTATCCGGCGTATGTCGATCCCGACTGGACGGGCGGGGTCTGGCACCGGACGTTCGTCGATTCGTCTTATCCCACCACGTCATACTTCAACGGCGCGGGTGCCTCGGATGGCTACCAGCATGTCGGTTACATCGACGCGGCCAACTCCGACGACGGCCGGGCGCACCTGACCCGGTCGTTGTGGGATATGGATCTGCACGGCGTGCTGAACACCGCTGTGGTGAGCGCGCATTTCAGCGCTACCGAGGTGTACTCGTCCTCGTGCACCCAGACTCCGGTGGACGCCTGGATCACCGGTGGCACGTCCTCGGCGACGACCTGGAACAACCAGCCGACCTGGGGTGGCTATCGCGGCGAGATCAACGCGGCTTTCGGCTACAGCTCATCCTGCCCGGGACCGCACAAGCTGGACTGGGTTATCACCAGTGACGTGCAGACCAGCGTGCAAGCCGGCGTGTCCGGCATCAACGTCGGTCTCCGGGTGCCCCAGAGTTACGAATCCAACTGGCAGTCCTGGAAGAAGTTCGACGCGGCCGCCCAGCTGATCATCGGCTACTACGCGATACCCGCCACGCCCACCGCTACTGCCGTCACGCCGTGCTGGGCGCAGTGCAGCCAGCCGACGATCACCAGGTCGCTGAACCCGATCGTGCAGGCGTCCGGGTTCGTTGACGATGCCAACCAGCCCGGTCTCCAGTTCGACTACAAGGTCTGCGCGGGCCGGTCGGCAACGCCTACGTCCTGCCAGCCGATGTTCCACGTCGCGGCCCCGTCCGACGTGCACGGGTTCAGCAACTCCGCGATGACGGTGCCGCAAGCGCTGGCCTCGACCGGTGACTACGAGTACCAGGTACAGGCCTGCCGGCTCGACTACTTGTCCGCGTGTAGTGACTGGAGCGGCTGGTATCCATTCACCGTCGACCACGTCGCGCCGCCCGCGCCGACGGTGTCATCCACCGACTTTGACCTGACCGGGACGACCCGAACCGGCCAGGAGTTCGTCCCCGGCTCGATCCAGGTCGGGCCGAACGGCGGCACCGACGACTTTGCCTACTCCTACTCGCCGACCGCCGGCGCGGTCGCGATCGCGTCACCGACCTGTCCGGCGACCAGCACCGATGTGTGGGTCAAGTGCGCCGGCGGGTCGGTGTCGTTCACCGCCACTGCGACGCTGCCTTCGAGCAATCAGGTTGCGGTGTACGCCTATGACAAGGCGGGTAACGCCACCGGGACGACGCTGCACTATGACGTCACGGCGACCAGCGCCGGGCAGCCGTCGCATGCCTGGTTCGACACCGCGGCGCAGGCCGGGTCCTCCTCGGTGGCTGACTGGCCTGGCTCGGCGAGCCTGGTCGGCCTGAGCACGGTGGATGGCACCAACGTCCAGTGGCTTGGTTCGGGCGCGAGCCCGACCCCGCCGTACACCGGCTACGGTGCGCTGTCCTTCAACGGACACGGTGCGCTCACCAGCGGATCGGGCTCGACGCCGGTCGCCACTTTGGACGCCGCGCACAGCTTCACCGTGACGGCCTGGGTGCACCCGACCAATCCCGGCACCGGCTACTACACCGCAGTGGCGCAGGACAGCTATCACTCGGCGTTCTACCTGCAGCAGGCCGGCTCGTACTGGCGGCTGTGCATGCCGCAAAGCCTGACCGGAACGCTGGTGCTCGACTGCGCGACCGACACCGGCACGCCGGTGGACCCGACGTCCTGGACGTTGCTGGTCGGGGAATGGGACGCCCCGAACCGGACCCTGCACCTGTACGTCAACAGTGCGAGTGACACCGCCACCGCGGCGCACAGCACGGTTGCTGCCGCGTCCACCGCACCGATCGTGATCGGTCGGGCCCAGTCACGCGGCGTCCAGACCGACTGGTGGCAGGGTGGTATCGCAGACCCGATGATCTACCCTGATCTGCTCGATCCCGGTCAGATCGATCCGCTGAACTACGACCTACTCGCGAACTGCGTATCTCAAGGACTGTGCTCATGAACCGACGTCATCGACTGGTCGCGATAGGTGCCATCAGTAGTGCAGCCCTGGTGATCGCGGGGGTGCAGGGCGTGAGCCTGGCGGCTCCGGCGCGCGACGGGCATCCGATGGTGGCCCAGTTGGGACCGCTGGTCACTGGCTCCTCGGTACGACCGGTGGCTACTCCACAAGTCGTGCAGACTTCGACTGCGACCCTACCGGCTCAGCTCCCCAAGCCTGGTGCGTTTACGATTGCCCTTGCCGGCAAAGCGCCAACGCCGTCGGTGGTTACCCGTGGTGGTACGGCCGCGAGCGTGACCGGGGCCTGGCTGAAAGTCGGCTCGACCGGCCTGGCGGTAGCTCAGGCCAAGAGCGCGGGAAGCACCGGGACGGTGTCCAAGGTCGAGGTCGAGGTCCTCGATCCGGCGACCGCGGCCAAGGCTGGCCTCAGTGGCCTGGTGTTGCGGTTGACCCGCTTGGATGCGGTTGGAGTGGCAGCCGCGGTTGGGACGGCGGCACCGGTCGCGGTGCAGATCCCGACCAGCGTGCTTGGCGGGCTGTTCGGGGCTGACTATGCCGCGCGGGTGCAATGGGTGCAGCTGCCGGCCACGGCTACCACTGCCACCATGTCCAGCGGCAAGGTGCGGCCGGTTCCGGTCGCCTCGGCTCGGCAGGCGGCGGGCTCCGCGGTGCTCACGCCGTCGGTGACGAGTAACGCGATCTTGCTCGCGGCGGCCGGTTCGCCGGTCTCGAGCACCGGTACCGGAACCTGGGCTGCGACCTCGCTGAAGACCTCGGCGTCCTGGCAGGTCTCGACGCAGTCCGGTGACTTCGAGTGGTCCTACCCGTTCCGGGTGCCGCCGGCCGCGGCCGGCCCGACCCCGAACCTGGCGCTGTCCTACTCCTCGGGTTCGACCGATGGCGAGACCATCTCGACCAACAACCAGACCTCGGTAGTGGGTGAAGGTTGGGAGCTGGCCGGCACCGGATTCATCGAGCGTTCCTTCAACGGCTGCTCGGCAGACGGCACCGGCCTATCCGCTGAGCAAACCGCGTCCGGTGACCTGTGCTGGAACGGCGACAACGACACGATCTCGTTCGGCGGCCATTCGGGGGTGCTGGTGCCGACCGGCACCGCCGGTAACTACCGGGTGCAGGGCGACGACGGCAGCCGGGTCGACTACCTGCCGCACTCGACGACCTGCGCCGATGGTGGCCACGACAACGGTTGCTGGCGACTGACCACCCAGGACGGCACCCAGTACTTCTTCGGCCGCTCGGCGACCAGCGCCTGGACCGTCCCGGTGTTCGGCGACGACACCGGCGAGCCGTGTCACGCCGCCACCTTCGCCACCTCGTCGTGCACCCAGGTATGGCGTTGGAACCTGGACTTCGTCCAGGATGTGCATGGCAATACCGAGCAATTCCTATATCACACCGAAACGAACTACTACCACCGCGACAAGGGCGCGCTGGTGCAGTACACCCGCGGCGGGTACCTGACCGAGGTGGACTACGGCATGCGAGCCGGCTCGTCCACGGTGCCGCAGAAGGTCGTGCTCGGCTACAACACCAACGGCAGGTGCAAGACGACCACGAACTGCGCCAGCGAAACGGGTCCGACGTACCCGACCCCGGCGTACCCGGCGAACTACCCGGACGTGCCGTGGGATCAGAACTGCGTGTCGGGTGGGGCGTGCACCGGCCTGATCGCGCCGACGTTCTGGACGTCGCAGATGCTGAACACCGTGACCACCTCGGCGCTGGTCGGCAGCACCATGACCACCGCGGACGTCTGGACGCTGACGCACACGTTCGACAGTCCTGGCGACACCAGCGCGGCGTCGATGTGGCTGGCCTCGATCAGCCATCCCGGCCTGCCGGACACCGTGTTCGGTGGTCAGTTCATGAATAACCGGGTCTGGGACGATGGCGCTGCCTACGGCGACAGCTTGGCCCCGCTGGCCAAACGACGGATGACAACCATCACGACCGACACCAGTGGCCAACTGCTGATTGCCTACGACCAGCCGGACTGCACGTCGGTAAGCACTCCAAACATCGCGCTCCGCGACAACATTCATCAGTGTTTCCCGCAGTGGTGGACGCCGCCGGGTTACGCGATGCAGAAGGACTGGTTATTCAAGTACCGGGTGAAGTCGGTTTTCCAGGTGCCACGTACCGGTGGCGCGAGCGATCCGAGTGTGGAAACCGACTACATCTACACCGGCGACCCGGCCTGGCGCTTCGATCAATCCGCGGCAACGGTGGGCAGCCAGCGCACCTGGTCGGTCTTCGCCGGCTACAGCTCGGTCGAAGTCCGACAGGGTGACTCCAACAGCCCGGCCACCCAGCAGACCACTGACTACCGGTTCTTGCAGGGGATGGACGGCGATCCGTACGGCTCCGACGCGCACGATCCGACCTCCGCGCATCGGAATCCTCCTGCTATCACGGTGGGAACCCACAGCGTGACCGATTCGCTGTGGTGGGCGGGCCGAACGGTGGAAACCACCGTCCGGATCGGTTCCAGCGGCGGCGGTAGTCAATCGACCACGCCGGTGCTGTCCGACACGATCACCCTGCCGTGGGCATCGGCGGCGACTGGGACCAGTTCGTTCAGCTACTCCTACACCGATCCGGTGGATAGCACCGTCTATCACGGCTCATTCGCGGCGGCTTCCTACCTGACCGGCGATGCCAGCAGCATCACTACCGGCACGCTGTCCGACGGCAGCACCCGGACCACGACGACGAATACCAGCTACGACGGGTACGGCCGGGTCACCCAGGTCGGGTCCAGCACGCCGGACGCGGGCTCGACCTGTACGAATACCAGCTACGTCACCGACACCGCCGGCCACACCGACACCAATCTGTGGCTGCTCAACCGGCCGGCGCAGGTGTCCACGGTCAACGTCGACTGCAGTGTCAAGGTTCCCGACGCTACGAACTACGTGTCCGGGGCTCAATACTTCTATGACGGCGCGCCATCGACGTCGTCGGCCGGCAATCAAACCCTCACGCATGGCGACCTGACCGAGACCGATGCCGCTACCGCCTACTCCGGTACGACGGCCACCTGGACCGAGCAGTCCCATGCCGTGGTGGCCGACTATGACGCGCTCGGTCGGAACCTGCGGAGCTACGACGCCAACAATCACCCGACTTCGACGGCCTATACGCCTGCCGGGGCCGGCCCGGTCACCTCGACCACCACGAGCGCCGTCCACACCGGTGCCAGCTGGGGTGCCACCACGACTGCGTACAGCACGTTGTGGGGTGTTCCAACTTCAGTCACCGATCAGAACGGCAACCTGAGTACCGCAACCTACGACTCGCTGGGCCGACTCAGCCAGGTCTGGCTGCCCGACCGCCTGCAGTCCACCCACGCCACGTCGCCGTCGATCAGCTATGCCTATAAGGACACCGCAGGCGCGGCGTTGGCGGTGACCACCACGACTTTGAACTCTTCCGGCGCAACGATCGCGAGCTATGCGTTTATGGACGGACTCGGCCGGCCGATCCAGAGCCAGCGGGCCATCGATGGCACGAACCCGTCCAGCGGCAGCCATCAGGTCACCGGCACGGTCATCACCGACACCTACTACGACGCCGCTGGCCGTCCGGTGCTGACGGACAATCCGTTCGGTACCCCTTCGGTGATGCCTTCGACCACGCTGTTCAACACCGCGACCGCGTCCCAGGTGCCCAGTCAGACCCAGACCAGCTATGACGGTGCCGGCCGAACAACCGCGGTCACTCAGCTCGGGCTGAACCCCGCGACCAGCATGTTCGGGCCGCTCTGGTCGACCACTACCAGCTACCTCGGAGTGGATCGGGTGAATACCACGCCGCCGGCCGGCGGTACGTACACCTCGACCTACACTGACAGTCGCGGCCGAACTCAATACCTCGACGAATACACCACGAGCTCCTTCAGCGGGGCCAAGGAACGCACCAGCTACGGCTACGACGCGCGTGGTGATATGACGGCGATGACCGATCCGGCGGGTAACCACTGGAGCTGGACGTTCGACCTGCTTCGCCGGCAGACCACCGCCGTTGACCCGGACACCGGAACCACCAGCACCAGCTATGACCCGGCCGGCGACATCACCAACACCACCGATGGCGACGGGCACCAGCTTAAGTATGGCTACGACGATCTCAATCGCAAGATTGCGGAATACGAATGGCAGCCGGGTCCGGCCGGCTACGCCCAGATCGCTGGGTGGAGCTATGACGGCGCGACCCTGGGCAAGGGGCTGGCCGATGGCTCGACCACCTACCTCGGCTCGACCCCGGGCACGGTAGGTACCGCCAACGTCGTGACTGCGATTTCTGCCTACAACGCCAACGGCAAGCCGCTGGCTACCTCGCTCACGGTTCCGGCCTGGGCCGGGTCGGCTGGTTCGGCCCCGTACAAGTGGACCTACACCTACAACCAGGCCGGCGACCAGGCCAGCGTTACGGATCCCGCGACCGCAGGTATCAATGCCGAGAAGATCGTTACCAATTACGACCTGCTCGGGCAGGTAGCGACTGTCGGCGGGTACTCGTCGTATCTCACCAACGTCACCTTTACCCGCACCAACCAGCCAGCGGTTATGCAGATCACCAGTGGCGTCACCGAGGTTGACCGTGGCTACAGCTATGACGATGCGACGGCTCGGCTAACCGAGCTGCGGGTGACCACGAGTGCCGCTACCGGCTATCATCTGGCTGATCATCTCTACAGTTACAGCAATGCCGGGCAGTTGGTTCGCGACAGCAACACCGCTGACGGGCAGGGCACCGATACTCAGTGCTACGGCTATGACGGGTTGCAGGAGCTGCAGTCGGCCTGGACGCCGGCCAGCGGTGACTGCAGCGCGGCACCCAGTTCGTCGACGCTAGGTGGGCCGGCGCCGTACTGGTCGGACTACAGCTATGACGCCGCAACTGGTAACCGGTTGAGTGCTACCAGCCACGCCGTTACCGGTGGTGGGGTGGATCAGCTGACCAGCTATGGCTATCCGGCTGCTGGGTCGGCTCAGCCGCACGGGGTGTCGTCGGTGGCGGGTTCGTCGGCGCCGGCTGGTAGTGGGACCTACACAGCCACCGGTAGCGCGTCCTACAGTTATGACGCGGGCGGCAATACTGTTGTTCGGCCGGGGCAAATGCTGGCCTGGGACAGTCAGAATCATCTCGCTGGTACTACCACAAGCGCTGGTGCTGGCAGCAATGTCTATGACGCGGATGGCAACCTCATCCTGCAGGTCGATCCGGTTGCCGGCAGCACGCTCTATCTGGGTGATACCGAGCTTCAGGTGGCTGCGGGTTCGTCGACAGTGTCTGCGGTGCGGACCTACAGCGCGTATGGGATGCCGATAGCCGAGCGAGTGACGACGGCTGCCGCGCCGAGTACTGTCCTGCAATATTGGTTAGACGCTGGCCCGGCCGGTCAGAACACCGTTGATGAACAGGTCAGGGAGAACAGCAGCCTGGCGACGACGCATCGGTATTTCGATCCGTTCGGTAACGCGCGGGGTACGCCCGTGTCGTGGTCGAATGTGAATACGTTCTTGAACGCGCCGAGTGATGCCACGACCGGGACGGTGCATCTCGGGGCCCGGGACTACGACCCGGTGTTGGGGCGGTTCTTGTCCGCTGATCCGCTGTTGGCTGCGGGGAATCCGTTGCAGGTCAATGGGTATTCCTATGCCAGCAACGACCCGGTGAACAAGACCGACCCGACCGGGCTGATGCAAGACAACCAGCAAGCATTGACCGCGGACTGTAGCCACCACCAATGCACGGAAGCTGCCATTAACGCCGGTTACTCCGCCGGCCTCTCCGCGGGCGATGCGATGCCCTCCTACGATGCCTTCGTCTCCCAGGCGTATTCGGGTACTCCTGGCGGGAGTTGGAAGGATTTCGGCGGCGGTTTCTTTCATGGGTTGGCTTCGTTGGCGGATTCCGCTGCACCTAGTTGTCAGGTGGCGGGAGTCTGCCTCGGGCAGCGGGCGTCCAACTCCTATAACGGCGCGTTCGATGTCGACACCAATACGATGGCGTACGAGGCTGGTGGGGCGGCTGCTTTCGTAGCAACCTGGCTGGCTCCGGAGCTAGACCTCGCCGATGTGGGAGATGCCGTCACCGCTGGCAAAGCAGCGCGAGCCACCCGAACAGCCAAGACCGCCGAAACCGGAGGAGCGGGCAAGCTGGCCGGGGCCACCTGTGGCGGGGAGTCGTTCACACCCGGAACCGACATCGTCATGGCCGACGGGTCGGCGAAACCTCTGGATCAGGTGAAGGTGGGGGATAAGGTCGAGGCGACCGACATAAAGACCGGGAAGTCCACCGCGCAGACGGTGACGACAGTGTGGGTCAACCACGACACCGACCTGATGGACGTCACCGTTGACAGCGGCGGGAGGACCGATGTCATCCACGCGACCCAGCATCACCTGTTCTGGGATGTCATCCGCAAGGCATGGGTCGAAGCCGACCAACTAGCCGCTGGGGACCAGTTGCGCACCGACAGCGGTGCCGTCGCCACCGTCGCGGCGACCGTCGTCACCCCCGGCGCGGCTGACATGTGGGACCTCACCGTCAACAACGCCCACGACTTCTACGTCGTCACCACTGCCGCGACCGTCCTCGTCCACAACTGCCCCGCTGGGCCTCAATCACCTAAAAACTTCGAGACTCCAACGAACCCTGCTCAGGCCGCGCCAGCACAGTCGGACTTGCCGCCAGGATTCAAGGTACGAGTGATGGGTCCGACGTCGGACTACCCGACTGGTTACTGGCGTGTAACAAACGCCGCGGGCCACTACGTTGATCCGTCGAACATGCAGCAGGTTGGAAATGTTACCAAGGCTCAGTTCAATGCAAGAACCCATGTTCCGCTTCCGTGAGAGGCAGCCTAAGATGTACGGATTACCGGTTGGAGAAACGTTCCGTTTCTTCGTGGGGCTCACGCTTAGTAGCTTCAGTCTGAGCCGACACCAGATTAATCTGATTTTTGCTAACTCATTGGTGGTAAGCGAGTCGACCACCATTAGCATTGAGGGACGCCTCGGCGTCCAACTAGGTGGCCAGGAGGAACGAACATTTGACGAGCTTCCCCGAGCGGCATACCTCTTGGCCGAGCTGCTTGATCGGGCAGTTATCGATGTTACGACCGATAAGCTCGGTACGCTTGCTTTGAGTCTTGATGCCGAGTCAATCCTTCGAGTGTATGACTCGTCCGAACACTACGAGTCATATCAGATTCACCATAGGGAGCGAACATTTGTCGTCTAGTGTCGAGTTGTTGTCCTAAATACTCCCCATGATAGCCACTATATTACATGCGATGTCCGTCGTGCGGCGCCGAGACTTACGTCCGAGTGTCCGGGTGATCGCTTGCCCATCCGCATAGAATTGCGCAGTCGGTCCGGTGACGTCCGAGGAGTCACCTTTTAAGGTTTCCCTTGTTGTCCGGTGTGAGTAGACACGAGGACACCATGTTCAACTCACTGCAGATGGACCGCCTGCCAGCAGAGATTGAGCAGTTGATTGCCGAATCGTCGCAAGAGCGGCTTTATATGTTGACCAAGTTGATGGAACTCTGCCGCGTCGGCAGTAACACCGGCGACTGTCAATTGTGGTTCCTCGGCGATTGACGGTCTTTGCGACCCGACGACGGGTAAAGACTACCGCGCAGAACCTCACGAAGGTCTGGGTCAACTTGGCCTGATCCCGTCTGGTGGATCCAGCTGATCTGGCCCCTGCTGATGCCCTGGTTTTGCGAGAGCTGCGTCCTCTCGGGGAGGGCGCGATGCTGAAGATCCATGACCCGGGTTCTATCGGCGGCTGGGATCTAGGTCTGGCCGAGGCGACCCGAACTATAGTTTCGGGTTGTGATGAGTGCCGCCACGAGGCGAGATGGCTCGGGGAACTCGCCGCTCGTACTGGCGCCCTTCCTGGTCACTCGGTTGGCCAGTATGTTGCCGGGACTGGGGATTCTTGGGTTCTTGTCTGCGCTGCTGCAGGTCCACTCTTGGCCGACACGGGTCATGGTCGGCGCTGGCATCGTGGCACTCTCCGCCTTGTTCTCAGCCCGGGGGTACCGCATGGGGGCCATCTGCACCGACAACAGTCTGGTGGTGCGAGGGTTGTTCAGAAGTCGAACGATCCCCGCTTGTGCGATCGATCGCGTCACTTCGACGCCACGCGTCCACTGGCGCGGCAAGCGTGGACGCCACCGCAAGACCCTGATAGCTGCCTTTCTGACGCTCGACAACACGGCCTCCTTTGTCCAAGCGCGCAGCCAGCAGGAGATAGCCGAGATCCAGAGATGGTTGGATACCAGCAGTCAATCCCGCGTGTCGTGACCCAGTGCGCCGGGTCAGGTGGCGGTCGGGAGCTGGTAGTCGAGCCGGCTGAACTGCACCAGAGGCTGCATCCGTCCGGGTGTCATGGTCGAGAAGATGTGCACGTCGAAACTCAGGAACGCGACATTGGCCGGCTGCGGCTGGTGATTCTCGAACCAGCTACTGACAGCGGCCCCGGTGTCGGACGGCAGGGTATCGGTGTACTCGAAGTTCGGACGGTGGAACATCGGCGTCAGCGACACCAGATCCTCCGGTGATAGTGGGCTATCCGGAGCACCGGCCGGAATCAGTCGGTAGCCGTAGTTGCCGTTCAATTTCTGCTCGGTCTGAGCGGTCGTCGGCGATGCTCCCAGGATGTCAGTGAAAACCTCACCCAGGCTAGCCGGCAGTGCGGCGACCGTTCCGGTACCGAACAGCACCGACTGGTCCCATTGCAAGCTTGGCACCGCCAGGTTCGTAAAGGTCAACCGTGGAGTCTGGTAGACGAACTGCGAATTGGTGACCTTGCCGGGTGCCAGATTCTGGTTACGCGTTATGGTCAAACTTGCCCGCGCGTTCTGGTAGGTGATGACGTTGAGGTCGTCGTACCAGACCAGGTAGATCCGACGTCCGGTGTCCGGGACGTGTTCGTCCACAAAGGTGTACGTCAGGGTGGCCGGCGCCGGACCAACCGGCGGGACCGGCTTGGTCAGCGGCTGCAAGTGCCCGGCATCATCGAGGTAACCGAGCGACGGGATCGACTGCCCCGGCCCCCACGTGTCAGTGCCGGGTTCGCGAATCAGCACCAGCCCGTACATCAGCGGCTCGCCGTGATCGCCCGAGCGGGTACGGGTTTGCAGCTGGAAGCTGTAGCTCTCGGCCGGAATCAGACCGTCCCCGGCGTCGGTCGGATCCACCGCGGGCGAATCGGGTACGAAGCCCCAGTTGCCAGCCACCTTGGTCGCGAGGTCGGCCAACGCGGCCAGCGCCGACTGGCCCGGCGTCACCGATTCAGCCAAGGCAGGCGCCGAGGCAGCCGGTTTGATCAAGGTCACCAGGTCGGCCTTGATCGCCGGCGCATTGCTCGCGTACTCGGCCAACGCCGGGAACGGATCGGGCGCGGTGTCGCGTTCGGCCAGCAGCGGCGCCGGGCTGTAGTTGAGGCCGACGGTGATGGTGGCACTGTCCTGCGCGGCCAGCTGTAGTTCGAAGCCGGCGTAGTAGGACCAGGCTTCGGCCAGGGTGATCTGCGCCGAGATCGGTTTGGCCGCGGCGATCTCGGCAGCGGAATAGGTCGCCTGCGCGCTCTGATTCACCAGCCGCGGGGTCACCGGGTAGGCCCGCAGCGCGATCGGGATATCCAGCTGGCCGATCGCGGTGTCGATCACCGCGCCACCGAGCGCCGCCGGCGTAGCCGGCAGCGGGTTGACCAGGTGCAGCCACTTGGACGTCTGATAGCCCTCGACGTACTCGGCCGGTTCCACTGCGTATTCCAAGGCGTTGATGCCGAAACCGAGGTTGAGGAACAGCCGCCGGTACTGAGCCCGGTTCTTCAGGGTGAGCAGCATGGTCAGCGCACCAGCGGCGCTGTCGAGCCCGATCTTGCCGGTAGTCAGGCTGTATTCGGGAACCCACCGGACGATGTGCGCCACCACCCCGACCGCGAGGACGGCCTGATCGGCGATCATTCCGGCCAGCACCTCCACCGGCAGTCCCTGCGCGGTGGCCAGGCCACTCAGGCTGGACGTCGGCGCGGTGATCGACACCGGCACGCCGCGCAGATACACGGTGCCGGTCAGCAAACCGGGCAGATCCTGGTTTGCCATAGCCAGGAAAGCGATATTGACATCGAGGGCATCGGCCAGGGTGCCCAGCGTGTCGCCGAAGCCGACCGCCGCGGTGAACCCGTCGATGGTCAGCAGGGTGCCGTCGCGGAACAGCGGGGCGGTGCCGGCAAAGGTGCTGGCGAAGATCGGCACGGTGGTGTTCAGGGTCGCGATCCCGGTAGCGATGCTGTCGTGCTGGCCGATCGTCCAGCTGGCCGAACCGAGGGTGAGCACGGTGTCGGTGGCCAGGATGTTGGTGGTCGCCGACAGCAGTTCGGTCACCGCCTCGACCGACACCACGAACCGGTCGGCCACGCTCTGCAGCGTAGAGGTGGTGGCCAGGCCGACGGTGGCCGCGTCCACCTTGCCGGTCAGCCGGTGGCCGCCGGCATCCGCCCCGGTGCTGGCGAAACTGGCCTGGACGGCGGAGGCCACCTGGATCACCGCGTCGGTGTCGTAGCCGGCGGACAGGTTGGCGCTGAGCACTTGCTGCAATGCCTGCTGGGCGACCGGCAGGTCCAGGGCTACGTCGCCGACCTCGACCGGCATCAGCTGAGTCGAGATCTTGCTAGCCAGGCTGGCCTTCGCGGCCACCAGCGCGTCGAAAGCAGCCGACCCGGCGACGCCGGAGGCGGTGCTGAGGTAGCCGGCGGTGGCGTAGCTCGGTGACAGCACCAGATCCAGGGTGGCCAGGAAGTCCCTTGCCCAGTCGGTCACATCTATCGCCTGGAACATCAAGGACTGGCTGTCCTGGCTGAACGGCGGGGTGCTGCCGGACAGGTAGCTGCGTACGTCCGCGGTCCGCGAGATGAGGCTGTTCGCCAGCGGTGGCAGGCCAAGGTAGCTGGCGCCGCCCCCGACGGTGACCTCGCGAATGGCGTTGCCCACCGGTTGGGCGGCGGGGGCCGCGAAGCGCACCACGAACTGCCGTTGCTGGCCCGGCTCGCTGGCCGAGGCCGTGCCCACCCACAGCGCCCCGCCGTAGGCCTGCGCCACCGCGTTCGCGAAGCCGGTCAGGGTGGCTGGCTCACCGGTCGACGCCGGTGGGATCAGCGTGCTGGCTTGCTGGACCTGCGGGACGCTCACGAAGTTGTCGTCGATCTCGTCGACCGGCCGGCCCAGGGTCAGGGTCAGGGCGAGCGGCGTGATCACGTCGGTGACGGCCGGAGTGGCCGGCAGCGGCGCACGCAGCACGACGCCGGGCGGCGGCAGCAGGACCTTGCTGGCCGGGTCGATGATCGGCTGATCCAGCAGCGCGGTCAGGAAATCGTCATAGCCCAGCGCGCTGTTCAGTGCCGAGTTCACGGTTGCCAGCGTGTTGGCCAGGGTCTGCCACTGGACCACCGTGAAAGGATGCCCGCCGATGGAGAAGGTGGCGCCCTGCTTGAGGAAACCGATCACCGCGGCGTTGCACTTGGCCAGCTTCAGGCCGTCCTGCGCAGTGCCGAACGTACCGGCAAGGGCGTTGATGCTCAGCGCGCTGGCCGTTCCCGCGACACTGGCCACCGGCACCGGGCCAACCAGCGCGGCGCCGGTGAGCAGCAGGCCGGTCTGGCTGGCGATCGCGGTGATCAGCTGCGAGAGCGAGGGTTGCTGGCCGATCGGGAACTTGGTGATCAGGTCCGCGAGGCTATCCTCCGGCCCGGTCTGCACCGAGCCGAAGCCGGTCACGGTCACGGTCTGACCGGGTACGAAGATGCCGGGCAGGTCCTGATCCTGTTCACCCAGTAGCTGAACGGAAACCCCGAACAGCGCGGCGATCTGCTCGAGGGTCTTGCCAGCCTGGATGCCGTACGGGGTCGCCGACAGGGTGGCCGGGTCGAGCAAGGCCGGCAGCAGCAGGATCGAATCCGGGGTGAGCAAGCTGGCCGCGTTGGCGGTGGCGAAGTCGGCCAGCGTGATGCTGCTGGTCTGGTTGAGGTAGTGCCGCAGCGTGTCGGTCGGTGCCGCCGGCGTCTGCTGGGCGACCTGCAGCCGGTTGTCCTGGACGAGCAGGCCGGGCAGCGCGCCGTTCAGGTCGCAGAAGGTGGTCAGGTCGGCGAACAGCGAACTCACCGTCGCCGCAACGGTATTGTCGGTCGTGGTCAGCCGCCGGTCCACCACGTACGTCGTCACGGTCAGGCCCGCGCTGAACAGGTCGCGGACGGTCTGGTTGCTGGTGGCGATCTCCTCGACGGTGGTACTGATGCCGAGCTTGGCGAAGTCGGTGACCAGCGTGCTGAACGTCGAGCTCTTGGTGCTCAGCATTACCCCGCCGACAGACAGGCTGATCCCGTCGGAGATCAGCCCGGGCACGCTGGCGTTGGCGCGGGCGAGATCACCGGCGGTGCACTGGGAGGCCGCCGCGTAGTCGGCCAGTGTCTTGCCGGCGACCAGGGTTCCGGTGGTGGCGGTGATGATCAGATCGGTACCGGCCGGGATCACCGCCGCCGAGTCGTTGCCCCACTGGTTCAACAGCGTCAGCGGGGTCAGCGCGTACCGGGTGGCGAAGGCGGCCAGCGTATCGCCATGTTTCACCTGCTCGAAGACCGGCAGCACCATGGTGCTGGCGAACAGTGCGTTCGCCGGCCGATCGAGGTTGTCCCGTAGCAGGGTTTCGGCCGATACCGCATAGGTATTCGCCACCGCGGCCAGGTTCTGCGAACCGACCACCTGATGGGTCTGGATGGCCAGCCCGGCCAGCTGGCTGGTGAAGGTATAGGCAGCCGACAGGTAGCCGATCAGCGGCGCCAGCGGTGCGGTCAGCGGGGCGCTGGACAGCGTGCTCGACAGGTTCAGCCAGAGACCGGGCCGGCTCAGTTGGTAGAAAGCCTCGCTGAATGCGAGGGAATGTGCGCTGGCCGAGCGCAGCGCGCTCTCGGCGGAGACCTGCGGATCGGGCAGGTAGCTGTTGGCCTGCAGCGCGCCATCGATCTCGATTAACGCCGCCGGTGCGGTGCCGGTCAGCGTGTAGGCCCAGGTGCTGCCTGGCCAGTCGCCGACCCCGGACAACCGATCGAGGTAGCGGTCGGGCACCGGGATGCCTCCGATCGGGTCAGCGATGATGGCGCGGTTACCGAACACATCATGCGCGGCGAACGACAGTGCCGCCGCGCTGTTCGAGGAGATGCCGGCGTACGGGTCCTGGTCGGCGGCCGGCAACCACGGGTTGGCCTGCGCGATCAGGCCGGCAGCGGTGGCCCGGCGGTAGACGCTGAGCACCTGCCGGTACGTCACGTTCGGCCCGAGGCCGGCCGGATCGTCGGCCTCCGGGGCCGGGCCCTGCGGGACGGCCTCGTTGCTGGCCCCGAACCCGGTCGCGGCCCCGATCCGGTAGCCGAGCAGGCCGTAGAGCATGCCGGCCAGTTGCTCCGGCGTGGGCTCGGTCCCGTCCGGCGGGGCCGGGTCTACCCGGGTGATCTCGAAGCCCACCGAGCCGGCCGGCACCGTCGCCTGCCGGGTCATCGGAGCCCCGACGTCGGAGCGGGTGGCATAGAGCTGCACCGCCGAGGCGTCGACGTTGTCGCTGAGGACCGCGACGTTGTTCAGCGCCAGCAACGGCCCGCCCGAGTTGGCCGAGCCGGCCTGGCTCTGCAGCAGGCAGATTACCTGCAGGGTGCCCCGTCCGGTCTCGTCGAACACCGCGTCCGGGATGCCGGCACCGGCCGAGTCATAGCGCAGGTAGAAGCCGCCCTCGACCACCACCGAGGCCTGCCAGAGCAGGCTGAGGAAGTCGACGCTGTCGGTGATCGCGGCGCTGTAGGTGGTCGCGGACGGGACGCTCTGCGCGCTCAGCAGCCCCGGATCGCGAGTCACCGTGGACAGGTTGGTCTTGAGCAGCACCGTCCCGGCCGGGTCGAGGGCGTCGGAGGCATAGCCCTTCGGGGTGCTGCCGGTAGCGTTCGGCGGGTAGAGCAGCTGCAGGGTCGCTGAGTCCGGGCCGGCCGCGAGGTAGGTCCACAAGTCATATAGACGTTGGCTGTCCGCGGCTGCCGCGCCCCGGACCAGGTACACCCCGTCCAGCCACGGGCTGCCCAGCGCCGAGCCACCGGCCGGCGTCGCGGTGTCCGCCGGATCGCTGGGGTTGGCCACCCGGCTGATCGCAATCGGCAGCTGGATGGCCCAGCAGTACGAGCTCAGCGGCAGGCCCTCGGTGCCCGGCGCGGCGCTGAGCGCCACCGCGTTCAGGCTGTACGGGTCAGCGGTACCGGCCGCGGCCACCAGGAGCAGGTTGGCCGGCAGTGGCCAGAGGCTCGGTTCGCCGGGCGCACCGGCGGCCGGCCCGTGTGGCAGCGCCGGACGGGCCGCGGCCTGCCAGTGCTGGGTGACCTGGAAGTTGTAGTGCACCCGGGTCTCTTCGAAGTTGGGCAGCGCGATGGCCGGCGAGGCATGCAGGGTGACCGTGGTCGAGGGCAGCTTGCTGGCGAAGGTTGCCTTGTCGATGGTCAGGCTGATCTCGCTGATCGGGTCGGTGGCCAGGATCAGTCCGAGCCGGGGCGGCTGGCCATCGGCCAGCCGCGGGTTGCCGGCCAGCAGGCTCGCGGTGACCGGCATCGACTCTTCGGCGACGGTCATCGAATCGACGAAGCTCAGCCAATCATTGGTCGAATGGGTCAGGCTCAAGGTGGCCGGCACGTTCTGATCGGGCCAGGAGAACTGCTGGCCGATCAGATCACTGATGCCGTACAGGCTGCCGATGAAGTCACCGTCGGCCACCTGCTGCGGGGTCAGGCCGGTGAAGCTGGTGTCGTTCGGGGCCGGCGCGCGCAGGCCGTGCGCCAAGAAGTTGGACAGCTGGGTGGCGACCATGTTGAGCTGCTTGGTCGTCTTCAGGTCGATCACCAGCTGATCGACCGTCCGGGCCGGCACATCGCGGACGGTCAGCGCGGTGCTGCCGGCGAAGATAGCCGGGATTGCCTCGACGATGTCGACCAGATCGGGCAGCCCCAGGTCGTAGGCGGCGGCAAGCGAGGGCAGCGTCTGGTTGGCCGACACGGTCGCGGTGAAGGCCGGCAGCAGCAGCACGGTCAGCGGCGCGAGCACCGGGGCGGCGACGTTGGCGGTCAGTAGGTCGGCCAGCTGCAGGCCGGGAAAGTCGTTGACCAGGCTGGCGAAAGTATCGATCGCGCTGATCGGATGGGTCATCGCCGGGATGACTACCGGGGCGCTGACGGCCGGGTTGTTGGTGTTGTCCATGGCCTGGAACAGGGCGAAGGAGCCGGCGATCCGGTCGAGGGTGTCACCGGCGTGGACGAGGTAGCTGGCCGCGGTGCTGGTCAGGTAGCCGGTCGGCACCGACAGCGTCGCACCGGTGACCAGCGCCGTCCAGTCGATGCCAGGGTTCATCGTGGAGATGGCCTGGGCGTACCAGTCCAGGTGCTCGATACTTACCAGGCCGGTGTTGCGTACCAGGAAGAACGCGGTCAGGAAGTTCTGGGTGTCACCGGCCACCGGCCGATAGCTGAAGGCCGGGAGCTGCATGCTGTCACCGGCCCGAAGCAGGCCGACGATCTGCTGGCTGGCGGTACCGATCGAGGCGCCGGTGATCGGGGTCGCGGGAGAGACGAACGGGACCGCCGCGGCGATCGCATCCAGGCTCTGGCCGGATCGGACCTGATACGGCAGCGACGGCATCGGCACCGTCAGGCCGGTCGCAAGCGGGGCGGTGCTGTTGTCCTCGGCGATCGACAGCGGGGTCACCTCGATCGGGATATCCACCTGGCTGCTCTCGCCGTTGGCTGCCCGAGGATTGATCAGGGCAAGCCGGTCCGGGTGGTGGCCGGTGAACATCGCCAGGTCGATCAGCCGTTGGCCACGGGCCAAGGTGACCGGCGCGGTCAGCGTCGCGAAAGTGCTCGCGAGCTGGTTCAGGCTCGGCCCGGCCGAGGCCGGGTAGCTGACCGGGTAGCTCTGCAGCAGCGCGATCGCGCCCTGCAATGCGGCCTGGGTGAGCAGCGCGAAGTACTCGCCGAAGATCAGCTCAGCCAGGCTGTCCGCGCTGATCTCGACCGGTGCGGGTGGTGGCTGGATGTCGGTACCGGCCGGCCGGCTGGCCACCCCGCTGGTCGCGTCGGTCAGTAGTTGCTGGAAGTAGGCGGACAGGTTGGTGGCGTACTGAGTGCCAATCGGGTTGTAGGTCGTGTAGTCCCGGGTCACGGTGACCCCGCCGAGCACCATCGTTGCGGTGATGGCCGGGATGACCGGCACGAAGGTGCCGCTGGTACCAGTCGGGTCGGGCCCCGTCGGGTAGTCCACGACCTGGAAATGCAGGCTCTGGCCCAGCAGATCGGTGAGGTTGGGATAGCCGAAAGTCGATTGTTGGAAAGCCGGGTCGCTCACCTCGTCCAGCAGATCCTGCAGCGCGAGCAGGCTGAGATCCTGCCCGTCGGTCTTGGCCGCGCCGGCCTGAGCCGCCCACCGGAAGAACGTCTCGACCATCGTGGCCAGTGCGGAATCACCTTCGGCATCAAGATGATGAACGTGCTCGGTGGCGACCCGGCCGACCGCCTGCGGGCCGTGCACGTCCGGCGCGACGGTGTTCTCGGCGATGAAACCGAGCAGGATCTCGACCTGGTTCGTCGCCGGGTCGTCCCCAACCGGGTTTTCGCGGGCGTAGAGGCTGGCCTGGTCGGCGATGGTGAACATCGGCAGGAACTGCAGCCGGGCAGTCCGCGCGTTGCCGGTCCCGAATACCGGCAGCGCCGGCCAGCTCGCCGGGGTGTCGACGAAATCGGCCAGTGGCGAGCGCAGGCCACGCAGGCTTGCCAACCGGCCCTGGTGCAGGCTGCGATAGGACGGGTTGGCGGCCAGCGAGTCCAGCTGCAACCGGGCATAGCGCAGCCGGCTCAGCGAGCGCACCGGCAGCTGGCCGCGCTGCTGGCGCAAGCTCGGCAAGGCCGCGCCGGTAGCGGCATTCCCGCCGAGGCCCCGGGTCAGCCGGATCGCGTCGCCGAGATAGGCCCGGCCGGCCAGCCGCTGGCTGTTGCTGCCGACGATCCACGGTGTCGAGCTGGTCGAGCCCAGCGTGAAGCTCTGTTCCAGGGTGAAGTCGAAGCTGAAATGCACCGTGACGAAAAGGATCTTCAGCTTCGCCTTGGCCGTCACCGAGATCTTGAGTTCGATCAGCGACGGCCGGTGCGCCTCGAGCACGAAGCTCACCGAGGCCCGCGCGACGATGCTGACCTCGGCCTTGATCACCACGAAGTCGACGCTGCCGTACAGGGTTCCGACGATGCCGGCGGTGCCCTGGATCCAGTAGTAGCTGTCCGGCGCGATCGAACGGTCGTAGGGGTTGAACGGGGCGTAGACGCCTTCGAAGATGCCGTACACCTCGATCTTGAGCCCGGCCTTGAGCGGCCCGGCCTGGAAATCCTTGCCCAATCCGATCGCCAGGCCGAGGCCGGCCTCGATGACCGGCGAGAACACCCCGTTGGTGATGGGCGGAACCCGATCGGAGGTGGCACCGGTGAGGTAGGCGAAGTAGAAACCACCCTCGCCCACGAAGGGGAATACCTCGATCGCGAAGGACTGTGAGAAATCCTGGTTGTGCGGGAACCCGAGATCGATGCGGAAGTTTCCGTTGGTGTAGATGTCCAGGTGGATCAGGCCGAGGGTGATCGACACCTCGCCGAATTCCAGGTGCCGGAACGCGTCCGGAACCCGCAGGTCGACCGACAACTCCCCGATATCCTCGGTGATCTTGCGATAGAGCAACTCGAAGCGCAGGCCGGCCAGCGCACCGGCCCGCTCACCGGACAGCGAGATCAGTCCGCCGTAGAGGTGCGGGTCGAAGAACACCGCCGACAGCGAGACAGTGTCCAGGATGCTGGCATCCAGGCCGAACAGCCAGTTGCTGTTGCCGTCGTAACGCAATGCGGCCGAAGCCGGGTCGGTGAGCGGGTTGCCGCCGCCGGTGACCGGCTTCATGGACGCCTTCAGCGCGGTGATCACCTTCTCGACGGTGTCCAGTTCGGCGACCGGTACGGACAGCGCCAGGTGCTGGCCGAAGCCGACGTAGCGCAGGTCGAGCAGGGTCGGGCCCTTGCCCGGCACGTCTGGACCGGGGTCGTTGAGCACGTCCCAGGATAACGGTTCGTCATCGTCGCCACCGAACGGTTGGCCGAGGAATTCCCCGTCCAATTCGAGGTAAACGCGTCCCTCGCCGTTGACACTGGTGTAGCGCAGCCCGATCCGGGTGAACTGCGCGAAGCCGAGATCGAGGTGGAACTTGTAGTCGATCGCGATGTCGGAGGTAGCCAGGTTGACGACCAGCGAGAGGTTCTTGAAGTTGATCTGGTAAAGCACGTCCCAGGGTGTCGACAGCCGCCGATTGCCACCGGGCAGCGCGAGGTCGATCAGGTATTCCAGGATCTCACCGAGCGACAGGTCACCGAGCCGGATCGTCAGGATGCTTTGCTTTTCCTGGGTCTTCTTGTCCACCTGCTGGGTCAGGGTGGCTTGGATGCCGCGCTGCTTGTACCAAATACCGAAGCTCAGCGCGGAGTTCGCCGGCGAGAACTCGTACCCCGCCGATATCAGCAAGCCGTACAGGCTGAAAGTGCCCCGGACCGCGCCGCTGATCTGCCAGGGGGCGTCGTCGGCGACCCGGGTCATCGCGGCGGTGGCCGGTGGCAGAATGGTCATACCCGGCAACGCCAATCGAGGCGTGACCGGTGCCGCCTGCCGGGTGCCGTGCAGGCTCAGCTCGGCGCTGAGCGTCAAGGTCGGGCTACCCGGGAACACCGAGAAATCCCAGGACGTACTCAGGCCGCCCTCGAAGGTGTACTCCGACGGGGTGTTGGTCGCGTCGGTGGCCAGCGTCGCTGCCAGCTTGTCGATCACCAGGTTCGGGATGCCGTAGCTGCCGCCCGGCACGGTACCGCCGGGATACATGAAGTTCAGCAGCAGGTTGGTGATGCTGAGCGTGCTGCCCTCGATCAGGCCGCCGGCAAAGGCCCAACCGACTCCGTTGCCGGGTGAGATCGCGCTGAAGTAGAAGCGGCCCTCGTTGATCCCCGCGAGGGCGGTGAAGCCTGCTTGTAGCAGCTGACCGTCATAGTTGATCTCGAACTGGATGCCTTGAAAACTCAGGGTGATCAGCGTGCCACCATTGGCCGCGCCGAAGGCCAGCGTCCAGTCGGTGAGGATCTCGGCGGCGAATCCGAAGGCTCGGTTGCGGACGTCCACCGACATCTCTAGCTGCGCGATTTCCATCGCGATGGGTGGTGCGTAGCGGTGGCCAGTGAGCTTGTCCATCACCGATGCCATCAAGGACTCGACCGAGACGGGCACGTTCGCCGGCAGGTTTGCGGTGAACACCAGCCGCGGGATGCTCAGGGCCGCTGCCATCTCGACCTCTTCGACGATGGTGAAGTTGCTGTAGAGCGAGCCGGTGACCTGCGGCGTGTCGCCCGCGAACAGGACGGTCATCGCCGCGCCGACCCGTTGCAGCGTCAGGATGTCATTGGGTAGCAGGGCCCAATTGCCGGTCTCCATCATCACGTCGAAGGTCAGCGAGCTCACGGTGGGCAGGCTCGCCGAACTCGGGTAGTACAGCGACAGCGTGAACTCGCGCAGCACCAGCTCGGCAGCCGCCGGCACCCCGGCGGGGATCGCGGCGGCCAGGTCGATGCCGGGCACCAGCGCGTCGAGCTGTGCCCAGGACGCTAGCGGCCGGGCCGCGGTCACCGACAGCACGAAGAAGTCGCTGGCCGGCAACACCGGCATGCTGAAGCCCAGGGCCGGCTCGTCACCCCAGGCCAGGCTGGCCTGCAGTTCGGCGCCGGAAAATGGCAGCGTGATGGTCGTGACAATGGGGTCGTCCGGGTCGGAGTAGGGCATCGTCCGGTACTCGCTGTGCACGTTCGCGCCGAAGAAGAACTGGGCTGCCACGCCGGGCAACGTGATGGGTGCGCCGCCGACCGGGGCGAGGATGAGCACCGGCATGCTGCCCTGGCGGAGATCGATCGGTCCTTCCAGCTGGCGACTGTCCGGGGTCGGCAACAACCCCAGCATCGAGCTGAACGGGCCGGCTACCGCAAGCCGGCCGGCAAAACCGATGTAGGGCAGCACCGCCGCGCTGAAGTCGCTGACGGTGACCGGATAGCTGGTGACCAGCAGCACCCCGGACTCGAAGGAGACCTCTACCAGCGCGGTATCGACCAGCCCGGTAAAGCTGTTCGTGAGCTGCCAACCCGCCGGGACCTCGGCGCGGACGACCAGCTGCGGAGAGCCGGCCTGGTCGACGGTGAAGGTGGCAGTTACCGGCAGCACGGCCTGGCCCTCGCCGGTCCACGGGAACAGGGTTGCTTGACCCTGGTAGCGGATCACGTTGCTGGTGGGCGCCGATGGAAATGTGCCAATGCCGGTGATCGACAGGGTGTCCGCGGCCAGCGTCGCGACCAGCAGGTCGTGTACGGCCGGCCAGTCGGTGATCTGGCTGGCCTGGATCCGCAGGGTTCCGGACCCGGCGTCCTGGAACGGCTGCAACGCCGCGTACAGGTCCTGGATATTCATCGTCTTGATTGTCCCGCCGTCAGAAGGTGAAAGTGGCGATCAGCGGCAGGTGGTCACTGACGAAAATATGGATGTACTCGGCCGATCGCCTGGCGCTGAGCAGGTTGTGCCCGGCGTACTGGTTGCGTGCGGCGGTCCAGTTGGTGAAAGTGCTACCCCACGAGCCGGTGATGAGGTCGTTCCAGACCCAGGTGACGGTGCCGTCCTCGGCACGCCGACGCTTGCGTTGTTGCGGGCCGGTCGGCCGCATTCGCTGGTCGGGGGCCGCCACGTTTGCCACCAGCTGGTCCATCAGCGCTGCCGTGTGCGTCAGCGGAACGTTGTACGCACCACCGACATTGTTGTAGACCTCCGTCATCAGGTTGACCCGGACGGCGGTGATCGCCCCGATATTGCGGGAAAAACCAAGATCGATCTTATGCCGCAGGTAATCGTCCGGATTGGCGCTGACGATCGGTACGTCGTGGTTGACGCCGCCGATGATCTGCACAGTGGTCCGGCGCAGATTATCGGCGGCGGTCGGGTCAGGGACGGTCTTCTGATTGGAGCCGGTGTTGTATTCCCGGCCACGGCCGTCGGTGAAGAAGGCGTAGGCGTCCGGCCAGTCGGCGGTGTCCACCGAGTAGTTGAAGTCACCGCCGACAAAGCCATAATCGGCTAGTACCGGATCCACCGTGATGTCGGGTTGATGATGAGCATCGACGGCATCGACCACGTTCAGCTCGCGAGCCAGCCCGGCCATGAAGGCGCCCCAGGAGGCCCGGACCTCCTTGCTTGGAGCGTGGTACCCCATCACCGGGCACAGGCTCGAATGAGCATCGTTGAGTTGTAACACGACGTAGGCCGGTCGGCGGGAACCGGCCCAGCTCGGCCGCAGCGCCTGCAGGTTGCCGGTGAGCGGATAGTTCAGCTTCGGCCACTCGTCCATGAGTTGGTAGGCATGGCCGTCCCATTCGTACGGGTAGAACTGGGCGCGCTCGAAGCCACCCATCGCGCTGAAATCGGTGTAGCCCACCTTGATCGGGATCTCGCCGGTCGGTCGGCCGAGCTGGCTGATGTTCAACGGCGACTGGATGCCGGCGCCCCCGCCGGTCGCCTGGTCGATCTGATGGATCCCATCGATCATCCGATAGCGGGCCGGCTGGTGGTAGCGCCAAACGACGGCGTAGCACTCCGACCTGGCACCGGTTCGGTCGATCAGGTCCGCCGCCTGGGTCACCACGTCGACCTGGTCGTTGAGGATGGCACAACCACAGTAGCTATAAGCCCAATCCGGATTGCCGGGATAGAGCGCATCGAGCTGGGCCATCAGGTCGGCGAGGGCAGCGTCCTGGCCAGGCTGCATCTCCTCGATCAGCAGCACGTCGATGTCGTGCTGGAACACGAAGGCCGCGATGAACCGGTTGCGCAGCTCGTTGTTGGTGCCGGTTCCGTTGTACTTGTCACTGTCCTGGCCGTAGTTCTGGATATTCCACAAGCACACCTTGACGTCGACCACGGCCTACTCCTTCGAGTCTTCGATGGCGGTGTCCTTCTTGGCAGTGTCCTTCTTGGCGTAGGCGGCGTACCAGCCGAGCGCGCCACGGTCCGAGGCAAGGGACTGGCTGGCGGCGTCGGGGTTGCCGAACAGCGCGATGGTGTTCTGCCCGGGCGGGAACTTCCAGCCGAGAAAGCGCAGGTAGAAGTCGCGAAAGCGCAGCACGTACGCAGGATTGGGCGGGTTCGCGGTGGCCCCGTCGGCCTGCAGGTCGATCGAGGAGAAGCCCAGGTCCAGGACACCCTCGATCGGCAGTAGCGCCCGGGCGCTCTCGATGCCGGGCATCTTGAGTCCGATGTTCACCTGGTGCTGCTGGTTGCTCGGGGACCAGGCCGCCAGGATGGTCGCCGACAGTGCCGGTGCCGAGGACAGCGCGCCCAGGGTGCCCAGATCGACCGCGAAGATCAGCCCGAACCAGTCGCCGGTGAAGCCGGGTTGGGACAGCGGGGTGGCCAGCGGCAGGTAGCCCAGGTCGCGGGGCAACTGCTGTGCGGTACCCCGGACGAGCCCGGCCGCCTGCAGTGGAAACCGCTGGAAGAAGCTGGTCGGACGGGCCTGGCTGGCCGCCGGGTCGAAGGAGATCTCATCGATGTTGAAACGGAAAGTCCGGCTGCTCGGGTCGTTCACCGGGACGTCCATGTCGACCGACAGGGCGGAGAAGACCAGGTAGCCGTCGGCGAGCTTGACCCCGTTGCCGTCCAGGGTCGGGCCGAAGGAGAAGGCATCGAAGCCGCGCAGGCCGGCGAAGCGCAGTTTGCCCTGCAACAGGAAGCGGTTGTGGACGGTCGAATCGGCCACGGTGTTCATGGTCGCGGTGACGAACTGGGCCTGGTCGAACTCGGTTTGCAACAACACCACCTGGTTGGTGTTGCCGCCGACCCGCGCGCTGTCGGCGCCGTAGGTGCTCACCTCGCTGGTCGCGAACACGTAGTGGCCGGTGCCGCCGTGCCGCTGGTAGCTGCCGTTGAGCAGGATGTTGTTGTAGTGCAGGCTGTTGAACAGGGTGACCCGCTCGCCGAACAGCCGGTTGATGAACAGCTCGATCCGGCCGGCGAAGTTGGCGATGGCCGAATTGACGAACAGCACCTGCAGCAGCAGCACCTTGAAGTCGAATTCGCCGTCGATGTGCGCGATGTCGTCCAGTTGCTCGTAGTCGATCAGGCCGAAGATGGCACTGTGGCCCTGGGCCAGGGTGCGGTGCGGCTCGTCGATGACCACCGGGGTGATCGAGATTCCCACGTGATGAGCACGGAATTCATCGGCCTTGATGCCCGCCGCGAGGCCGGCCAGCTCCGGCGGTACCGAGCTGAACGGGACGTTGGCATTCAGCATCAGCACGCCGGTCCAGGACGGGTTGCTGACGATCTCGGTGACGAAGTTGTAGAGGTTGCTGCTCGACCCGTGGGCGGCCACGTCGGCGATCGCCTGGTCCAGGATGGTGTTGATCAGGGTCTGGGTGGTGGTGAGCGAGCCGCCGAGGGTGGCCGCGGCCGGCCAGGCCCAGGCGTCGGTGTTCTGCACGAAGTCGTACAGGCTGCCATCGGAGTACTTGAAGATCAGCACCGGCGGGTGAGTGACCTGATCTGCCCACAGCGATGGCGAAAGCCGGAACCGCCAGCCCTCGACGTCGAGCTCGAAGTACACCGCGTACTTGGTGACGACGTCGCGGTACTGGGCGTTCGGCCCGGTCAGTACGCCGTTCAGCATGGTGGTGAAGTCGGCCAGCGAGGTCTGCGGCGTCCGGGCGCTGGTCGAGAGCAGCGTGATCACCGAGGCCGGCACCGCCTCGGCGCCGGACAGCCGGGCCAGATCGCCCAGCACCGCCTCGGTGATCCAGTAGTTGAAGCCGGCGTTGGTCATCAGCTCGGTCGGGTTGGCGGCCACCATGAACAGCTGATTGCTCTGCAGCGCACTGCGGAATTTCGCGCTCGGGTTGTGGAAGGCCAGCTGCGGCAATGGCAGGCCGGCCGCCGTCGGGCTGAGCGTGATCGCGGTCAGCGTGCTGTCTGCGAAGGTGGCGAGCATGCCCTGCGGGGTGACCGCCTGATTGGGCGGGTCGTCGGCGTCGATATGCGGGGACGGCAGGAACAGCTGCCCGGACGGGCCGCCCAGGGTGGCCCGGCGCAGCGGGCTGAGCACCTGCGATTCCAGTGCCTGGACCAGTTGCAGGTCGTTGCCGGTCGCGCCGGCGTAGGGCACCAGCGGGTAGCCGGTGCCCGGGGCGGTGACATCGCTCGAGATCAGCTCCAGCAGCACCAGGTACGGGATGAGATCCGGCGGGTCGTCGGTGGTCAGCTGGTTGGTCGCGGCCCGGACGTGGAAGAACGCCCCGCCGTCCGGCTGGGCGAAGTACCAGGCCTGGCCGCCGGTCGGTGGCCCGAGCGCGGCGTAGGCGGCGGTGGCCGCGGTGGTCAGCTGGCCGTCCGCGCTGCCGGCCGGGATGGGTTCCGGGGCCGAAGCCGGGACGGGCGGGGCC
>JALYVK010000021.1 GCA_030853265.1 Actinomycetota bacterium | reverse complement strand
GCCTCGTCCAGTGCGTTGGTGTGCAGCGACTGGGTGTGGCCCTGGGTCGCGGCCATCGCCTCGACGCAGGTACGCGTCACATTGTTGAACACGTCCTGCGCGGTCAGCGACCAGCCCGAGGTTTGCGAATGGGTCCGCAACGACAGGGACTTCTCGCTCTTCGGTTCGAATTGCCGGACGAGCTTGGCCCACAGCAACCGGGCCGCCCGCAGCTTGGCGACCTCCATGAAGAAGTTCATCCCGATCGCCCAGAAGAACGACAGCCGCGGCGCGAAGGCGTCGACATCCATCCCGGCGGCGAGCCCGGCCCGCAGGTACTCCACCCCGTCGGCGAGGGTGTAGGCCAGCTCCAGGTCGGCGGTCGCGCCGGCCTCCTGGATGTGATAGCCCGAGATCGAGATCGAGTTGTACCGGGGCATTCGCGCCGAGCTGTAGCTGAAGATGTCGCTGATGATGTTCATCGACGGTTTCGGCGGGTAGATATAGGTATTGCGGACCATGAACTCTTTGAGGATGTCGTTCTGGATGGTGCCGGTGAGCTGCTCCGGCGGCACTCCCTGCTCCTCGGCGGCAACCACGAACAACGCCAGGACGGGTAGCACCGCGCCGTTCATGGTCATCGACACGCTCATCTTGTCCAGCGGGATGCCGGAGAACAATTCCCTCATGTCATAGATGGAATCGATGGCGACGCCCGCCATTCCGACGTCGCCGATCACCCGCGGGTTGTCGCTGTCGTAGCCGCGATGGGTGGGCAGGTCGAAGGCCACCGACAGGCCCTTCTGGCCGGCCGCCAGGTTGCGCCGGTAGAAGGCGTTGGACTCGCCCGCGGTGGAGAATCCCGCGTACTGCCTGATCGTCCAGGGCTGGTTGACGTACATCGTCGGGTACGGCCCGCGCAGGAACGGTGCGATGCCCGGGTAGGTCTGCAGGAAATCGACGTCTGCCAGGTCGGCCCCGGTGTAGCACGGGGCGACCTCGATACCCTCCGGCGTGGCCCAGGGCGCTGCCACCGGTTCCGGCCCCGCGGTACCTGCTTGAGCCGGGGTTGCCCAGGAAAGATTGCTGAAATCCGGAATCATGCCGGCGCTCCCTCGAGTGGGTACAGCGATTGCAGCCGGGCCAGCGCGTCGCAGCCGAGGAAGATCGCCTCGTCGATGCCACCGGTCGCCAGCTCGGCCTTGCCCGCGATCCATAGCCGCTGCGCTCCGGCAGCGCGCAGCGCGGCGACTACCGCGGCCGCCTGCTCGGCATAGACGGCGTCGGCCGAGCACAGGCAGGCCACCGTCGCGCCGCTGGCCGCGAACGCGGTCGCCAGCTCGTCCGGGTCACCGCTGGCCAGCACCGCCTCGATACCGCCAACCGCCAGCAGATTACTGGCAAAACTCACCCGGGCCGAGTGCGCCGCTAGCGGTCCGAGCGCAGCCAGGAATACCTTCGGACGGGCGCCGGTGGCCGCGAGCTGGGCATCCGAGCGGTCGCGCAACGCCTCGAACGGTTCGGCGTAGCGGTGCCGGGGCAGGCCACCCGAGGTGGCTACCGGCAGCTCTGGACGGGACAACTGCTGCTCGTCGGCCATCGCGAACTCGCTGACGCCGGTGATCGGATCGCGGCGATGCGCCAGGTTGTCCCGCCGGCATTGCCAGCTGCGATCGAGCAGTTCGGCGATGGCACCCGAGGCCAGCGCTGCCACCGCACCGCCGGCCCGTTCGAGTTCGGTGAACTTCTGCCAGGCCGTCCCGGCTAGTTGCTCGGTGATCTTCTCGACGTAGAAGGACCCGCCGGCCGGATCGGCGACCCGGGCCAGGCTGGCTTCGTCGTGCAGCACGGACTGGGTGTTGCGCGCGATCCGGCGACCGAAGCCGTCCGGCAGCCCGAGTGCGGCGTCGAAGGGCGCCACCGTGATCGACTCGGCGCCGCCGACCGCCGCCGCGAAGCACCCGATGGTGGTCCGCAGCAGGTTCACCCACGGGTCGCGCCGGGTCATCATCGCCGCCGAGGTGACCGCGTGCTGGCGCTGGCCAGGCCGGTCGCTGCCGAGGCCGGACAGCTCGCCGACCCGGTCCCATGCCAGCCTGGCGGCCCGCAGCTTGGCGATCGAGTCGAACTGGTTTGCCGTTACCGCATAACGGAATTCCAGGCTGCCGAAGGCGGTAGCCAGGTCCTGGCCGGCATCGGTGAGGGCACGCAGGTAGGCCACCCCGACCGCCAGGCTGATCGCCAGCTCGTCGGAGTCGCTGCCGCCGGCGTCGTGGTAGATGCTGGCGTCCACCGTGATCGGCGCCAGGTTCGGGTAATCCGCGACCCGCTCGGCCAGTGCCACCGCCACCGACAGGTCCGGCACGCCACCGGTCCGGGCGGCCAGACCGATCGGGTCTGACCCCAGGTTGCCGCGTACCTCGGCCGGCTCGAGCTCGGCGACCAGGCCGAGGAACCGCTCGGCCGCCTCGCTGGTCTGGCCACCGGCATCCAACACGATCGAGACCAGGTCCAGGTACACCCCGTCCAGCACCCGCGGCAGCTCCTCGACCGGCATGCCGTCCGGGCCGAGCAGCAACCAGAGCGAGGACACCCCGTTCTCCAGGTCGGCCAATACCGCGCGGTTGGCAGCCGCCGGATCCGGATCGCGGTGCTGCTGGCGGACGTCCCAGCCACTGCCTGCCGGCCGGCTGCCCCTGGCGAACGGGATCTGGCCGGGCCGGCCGTCGACCACCCCAGCCGGCAGCTCGTCGGCGGTGTAGAGCGGGGCGATGTCGAAGCCGTCATAGCCGGCGTGGGCCAGTGCGTCCTCCGGGGCGGCATCGTCGGCGATCGGCACCCGGGATTTGGCGAGAACCGCCGCCACCAGCGCGCGCCATTGATCCCGGCTGGCCGGTTCGAAGCCGGCCGCCAGCTCGAGCTGCTGATCAGAGACGGTCATATCGGGAATCGTAGGTTGCCACCCCCCGGCCGGCGCCAGGGTCGTGGCCAAACTCTCGCAGGTTGACCGCCAACTAGGCTCATCCCCCGTGACCGCGACATCTGACCCAACCGACAGCACCGCAGCCGCCGTCGACGCACTTGCCGAACGAACCGGCGCCGAGCGGCATGACGTCGCCCTGGTGCTGGGCTCGGGCTGGCTACCGGCCGTCGACGAGCTCGCCGCCCGGGCCAGCGCCGAGAACGGCCCGGCCGCTGACCTCGAATTCCCCAACACCGACCTGCCCGGCTTCTCACCGCCGGCGGTGGCCGGGCACGCCGGCACGATCCGGTCGATGCAGGTTGACGGCAAGCGGGTGCTGGCCTTCCTCGGCCGCACCCACTTCTACGAGGGCAAGGGCGTGGCCGCGGTCGTGCACGGCGTCCGAGTCGCTGCCGCCGCCGGTTGCTCGGTCACCGTACTGACCAACGGCTGCGGCGGGCTGCGCTCGGACATGACGGTCGGCCAGCCGGTGCTGATCTCCGACCACCTGAACCTGACGGCCACCTCGCCGCTGGTCGGCGCGCGGTTCGTGGACCTCACCGACCTGTACTCCGCCCGGCTGCGCGCCCTGATGCGCGAGATCGATCCGAGCCTGGCCGAGGGGGTGTACGCCCAGTTCCGCGGCCCGCACTACGAGACCCCGGCCGAGGTGCGGATGGCCCGGATCCTGGGCGCCGACCTGGTCGGCATGTCCACCGCGCTGGAGGCGATCGCGGCCCGCGCCGAGGGTTCGGAGGTGCTCGGCATCTCGCTGGTCACCAACCTGGCGGCCGGCATGACCGGCGAGCCGCTGAACCACGCCGAGGTGCTGGCGGCCGGCAAGGCGGCAGCGACCCGGGCCGGTGGCCTGCTCGTGGAACTGCTCGCCCGGCTGTGACCGTCCTGCTCACCGGCGCGCAGGGCCGGATCGGCTCCTCGCTCACCGAGCTGCTGCCCGGCCTGGGCTGGCAGCTGCGTACCTTCGACCGGTCGGCCGGCGGCGACCTCACCGGCGAGTTGACCGATCCGGCCGTGCTGGACCGGGCGATGGCCGGTGTCGAGGCGGTGGTGCACCTGGCCGGCCAGCCCACCGAGGGCAGCTGGTCGGCGGTCCGCGACTCCAACATCGAGGGCCTGTTCCAGCTGTTCGAAGCGGCCCGGCGGGCCGGCGTGCGCCGGGTGGTCTACGCCTCGTCCAACCACGCGGTCGGGTTCACCCCACGCGGGACGGCCGAACTGCCCGCCGACACGCCACCCCGGCCGGACACCCTGTACGGGGTGAGCAAGGCCTTCGGCGAGGCGCTCGGGCGCTACTACTGCGACCGGTACGGCTTTCAGGTGGCCTGCCTGCGGATCGGCACCTTCGGCGAGCGGCCGCCGGACCAGCGGGCCCAGAACACCTGGCTGGCGCCGTCGGACTGCGCCCGGCTGGTCGATGCGTGCCTGCGCAGCGAGCAGCTGGACTTCGCCCAGATCTGGGGTATCTCGGCCAACCGGCACCGGTGGTGGTCCCTCGCCGCCGGCGAACGGATCGGCTACCACCCGGTCGAGGATGCCGGCGAGTACGGTCCGGCCCCGCAGCCTGACCCCACCGAGCTGGTCGGCGGCAGGTATGCCGGACCGGCCTTCGGGATCGACGAGGTTGCCCGGCAGAACGGAGAAGAAGAACAATCATGAGTGAGCATCGCAGTGAGGCTCAGCGGCAGGTGATCGTTCGACCTGAGCTGATCGAGCAGGCACGGCGTTGGATCGGCGACGATCCGGACGCCGCCGATGCCGCCGAATTGCAGGCCATTCTCGATCGGGCACCGCAGGAGCAGGCAGCGGCCGACGAGCTGGCCGACCGGTTCACCGGTCCGCTGACCTTCGGCACCGCCGGCCTGCGTGGCCCCCTGCGAGCCGGCCCGAACGGGATGAACACCGCCGTCGTCAGGCTCGCCGCGGCCGGTATCGCCGCCCAGCTGCAGGATGCCGGATTGGCTGGCGGAATAGTAGTAATCGGCTACGACGGCCGGCACCGATCCCGGGCCTTCGCACAGGATTCGGCGGCGGTGTTCGCGGCAGCCGGCTTCGATGCCCGGCTGCTGCCCAGGCTGCTGCCGACGCCGGTGCTGGCCTTCGCGGTCGGCCGGCTCGGCGCGGCCGCCGGCGTGATGGTCACCGCCTCGCACAATCCGCCGCAGGACAACGGCTACAAGGTCTATGCCGCCGACGGTGCGCAGATCGTCCCGCCGACCGACAGCCAGATCGAGGCACAGATCCGGGCGGTAACCTCAGCCCGGGCGATCCCGCTGTCCCAGAACTACTCGGTGCTCGGCGAATCCATCGTCGAAGATTACATAAACGCGATCGCCGGCCTGGTCGACCCGGACGCCCCGCGGGAGCTGAAACTGGTGCACACCGCCATGCATGGGGTGGGCACCGAGGTGGTCCGGGCGGTGTTCGCGGCGGCCGGTTTCGCCGCGCCGCACGAGGTTGCCGAGCAGGCCGAGCCGGATCCGGACTTTTCCACGGTGGCGTTTCCGAATCCGGAGGAGCCCGGCGCGATGGATCTGGCGCTGGCGTTGGCCGGCCGGATCGAGGCCGACCTGATCATCGCCAACGACCCGGACGCCGACCGGTGCGCGGTCGGCGCGCCGTTCCCCGGCACCGGCTGGCGGATGCTGCGCGGCGACGAGGTCGGTGCGCTGCTGGCGGATTGGCTGCTGCGTAAGGGGATTCGTGGCACCTATGCGACCACCATCGTGTCCTCGACGCTGCTGTCGGTGATCGCAGCCAAGCACGGCGTGCCGTTCGCCGAGACGCTCACCGGGTTCAAGTGGATTTCCCGCGCGGCCCCCGATCTTGCCTACGGCTATGAGGAAGCGCTCGGCTATGCGGTGGCACCGGAGCTGGTGCGGGACAAGGACGGCATCTCAGCGGCCTTGCTGATCGCCGAGCTGGCCGCCACGCTGAAGGCCGATGGCTCATCGATCCCGGCTCGGTTGGCCGAATTGGCCGCCGAATACGGGCTGTTCGCCACCAAGCAACTGTCCTGGCGGGTCGAGGACCTGAGCCTGATCGGCGACGCGATGGCGCGGCTGCGCGCGAACCCGCCGCGGCAGCTGCTCGGCAAGCCGGTCACCGTCACCGATCTGGCCCCGGACAACGACGTGCTGATCCTGCGCATCCACGGCGGCCGGGCGGTGGTGCGGCCATCCGGCACCGAACCCAAATGCAAGGCCTACCTGGAGCTGGTGATCGCGGATGCGACCGAACTGGCCGGTGCCGAGGCCCGCGCAGCGGCCGGCCTCACCGAACTCGGCGACGAGCTGAGCGCGGTGCTGGCATTCTGATGCGCTGAGCGCCGCTCAGCCCTGGGCGACGGTCGGGCAGTGGCCGCTGAGCAGCGTCGTCGGGGCCGCCTGGGCCGGCGAGCCGTCCGGAGTGCAGCCGGTCTGGTGCAGGGCATCGCCGGACAGCCGGTAGCTGGCCCAGAAGTTGTGACCGCTGGCGTAGTTGGGCTGGTAGTCGTTCTCGACGCCGAGCACGTCCAGCCGCCCGTCGTGATCCAGGTCAGCGGCCACCGGCGCTCCCCCGTCGAATGTGACGCTGGCCTGCGGCGGGCTGATCAGCGTCCCGGCACGTAGTAGCACCACTTCGGCGCTGCCGGCGTGCGCGCCGGCAGCGGCCGTCACCACGCAGTTCGGCTCGGCCGGCGTTGCCAGGCAGTGCAGCTGAGCGGACCAGCCGTAACCCAGCTGGCCGACCCACCAGCTCAGATGCACGCCACCGGACAGCAGTTCCAGCACCGGCGTGCTGCGCTGAGCCTGCGGATCGGTGGCCGAGGGTTGCGCGCTGGACCACAGCCGGACGGTGTAGTCACCGGTCAGCTGCTGGGCCGGACCCGGCGTGCAGGCGTAGCCGGCGCACGGCACCACGATCGGCGGGCTGCTCGATTCCGGACCCTGCGCGGCGATCCCGGTCGCGGGCGGCACGTGCAGGACAGCGCCGGTAGCCGGTGCGGACGGCTTGGAGCCGGCAGCGCAGCCGCCGAGCAGGCTTCCGCCGAGCAGGAAGGCGAGCACGAGCACGGCAGCATTGCCGGTCGCCCCCCTCGCGGACCTGCTCATGGCGCTACCTTCTCGCCCGGCCGGGCGTCCGGCGGCGGGCGTTGCGTATGTGTTGTGAGAAACGTCCGAGCGGCAGGATCGGTTGCTCGGTTCAGGCATCAACTCGGTAACGGCGCTACTCGAGCTCACTCATCCGGTGGGGGTGGCGGTGGCCGACGGTTGCGGCGAGACGCTCAGCGCCGGGCTGGGCTGCGGTGCGCTCGTCGAGATGGGACCGGCGTACGGGGCCGAGACGTTGTCCAGCTCGAGGATCGACTGCACGGCGGCCGACGGATCGATCGCGGCATTGGCGTAGAAACCGTTGCCCGCTGCCGCGATCAGCTGCGCGACGGTGCAACTGCTGCCGGCGGGCGGGCAGAGCTGGCCGCCCGAGGTGATCGTGATGCCGGCCGCGATGGTGGCGTTGAACCGTTCGGGCGAGGTCACCGAATACAGATCGCTGCCGTACAGGCCGGCACCGCGCTGCACCGAGGCGAACTGGAAGCTGAGCCGGTGGCTGACCTGGTCATAGCCGTCGATGTAGATCAGGGCGTTGCCAGCCGGTCCGGACGGGCTGGTGCTGGCCGGTCCGGACGGAGTGGCCGAGCCCACCGGACCGCCCGGCGTCGGGCTGGCGGTGCCGGACGGGGTGGCCACGCTCGGCAACGGCCGGCCGGGGCTGGTGGACGGTGGCACGCTTGTCAGCGTGACCGAACCGCTCGCTGGCAGGCCGGTGGCCGTAGCCGACCGGCCGGCGGCCGCGGACCGCCCAGCGGCAACCGAGTGGCCGGTATGCGAGACCGACGCGACGACCGCCGGCAGTTGAGTCGATTTCGGCGGCAGGTCGCTGGTGTGGATGGTGGAGGCGGTGAGCACGGTGGCCGCTACCGCGACCGAGCCACCCACGGTCGCCAGCAGGACGCCGCCGCCGATGGCGAAGGGGCCGAGGACGATGCGGCGGGCCGACAAACCGGCCAGGCCACGCCGACCCCGGGGTACCTCTTCGAACATTCGCGCTACTCCTAGCTCGCTGCCGCTCTCGGCCGCGGACGCATCTACTGCTTAAGACGTCCAAGACCGGCTCGATGTTGCAAGCGACGGCAGCCTCAATTTAAGTACCTGTGGCATGGGAACACGCTCAGGAGCATCTGGGAACTGGTTTTGATACCGGGATCACTGAATTCGGCCAAAAGTTAGGTCGAAGTGTCCAGCCGGCTGCCGATAAGAATCTGCCGAGCTGATGGTTCGGACGCGCTAGCGCGATCGCTGGGCTCAACACCTTGATACGGCAGCTCGCCACGGAGGTCCAGAATCACTGGCGTCGATGACTGGCTGACGTGAGGCCTCCCCCGCGCCTAGTGCTCCGAACGTGCTGCGACTCATCCACAGACACCGTGCCGGCGAGCCGCGCGCAGCCCGCGCACCGCGATCAATACGGTAAGTCTGTGAGCACCGCGGTCCAGCTACCCACCTGGGTTGTCTACGTCGCCGGCGTAGGAACACCGATCGGCGCCTTCTTGGGTGGGCTCATCGGCCAGCTCGTAACACGTAGGGGTGCCAAGGAGCTCGAGAAGCGGTCACGCAGAGAGCAAGTCATGCGGACGCTTCAGTGGGCGGCGGAGCTGGCCGTCGATGGCAACGAGGCAAAGGCTGCCCTTGGCGTTAGCCAGCTGGAAGCGCTTGCGGACTCCAACTTGAGTGATCCTGACGTCCAAGCGTTCGTGGATGCCGCCCTGGATGCCGTGGTCTACGATGTCGCCGATGAGGTCGAGGAAGACCCTGACGCTGAGATCGAACCCCCTGCCGGAGACGACGGAGACTCCCTACAATCGGACTAGAAGCTGCGGACGGAGGTACGGGCAATGACCAAGAAGGTGCAGGTCACCAAGGCTCAGGCGCGCGCGGCGCAGGTGATTGTGGAACGCGGCGCTACCACAGGACGCTATGTGCGCTCTGGAGTCAGCAAGATCGCCAGCGCATCAAGCGGGACATCGCAGTCTGAGACGCCAGGCCGCATCATGAACACTCCGAAGTCAAACGGCACGTCGACTGGCTCTCCGGTCCTCAAGCAGAGAAGCGGAAAGGGCTGAACATCCAAGCCGGTCAGCGCTGGCGATCGGCAGTGCACGCACTGGTGGAATTCGTCCCGCGTTTAGACAGACAAGCACTGTGGTCGGAGCCGCTAGTGCGGTCGGCTGAGCTGATGGCTCGGACCCGTTAGCGGGGTCCGAACTGCCGATCGCCGGCGTCACCGAGGCCGGGCACGATGTAGGCGTTGGAATTGAGACCCTCGTCGATGCTGGCGGTGAACAGCCGGCTGGCCAGGCCCGAGCGCTCGACGGTGGCGACGCCTTCCGGGGCGGCCAGCGCGCAGATCACGGTGATCTCCGATGCCCCGCGCGAGGCCAGCAGCTGGCAGCAGTGCACCAGCGAGCCACCGGTGGCCAGCATCGGGTCCAGTACCAGCACCGGACGGCCGGCCAGGGTCTCGGGCAACGAGGCCATGTAGGCCTCCGGGGAGTGGGTTTCCTCGTTGCGGGCCAGGCCCACAAAGCCCATCTGGGATTCGGGCAGCAGGTTGAAGGCGGCCTCGGCCATCCCCAGCCCGGCTCGCAGCACCGGCACCAGCAGCGGCGGGTTGGCCAGCGTGGTTCCCATCGTCGGGCCGACCGGGGTGGTGATCGGCACCTGGGTAACCGGCAGCTCGCGGGTGGCCTCGTAGACCAGCAGGGTGGCCAGCTCGCGCAGCGCGGCCCGGAACTCGGCGTTGCTGGAATTCTCGTCCCGCATCACCGACAGGCGGGTCGCGACGATCGGATGTTCTACGACGACGGTCAGCACGTCCGGCAGCCTAGCGGTGAACCGGCCGGCCGGCTGTCCCGTCCGGGTCGAAGTTGCGTCGTCCAGGTGAAAGCTGTGCGTCGTTGCAGACGCACGGCGTTGCGGTCGTCACGGTGTCGGTGTCCAACTGCGCGGTGCTGGCAATCATGCGGGAACTCCCGCCGCTGCGCCGGTGGCACGGGCACCCCACCGCTGACGTGCTGCGGTGAAGTCGAGTGCTGAGCGCGAGAGCTCGTCCTGGTATGACCAGTCTTCGTCGGGTGCGCGCCAGATGATCTCGATCGCCAGCCCGTCGGGGTCCATGCAGTAAACCGAGAGGTGCATGCCTTGGTTGGTGCTCGGCTGGTACGCGCCGATGGCCTGCAGGCGGGTTTGCAGCTGCTCGAGTTCGTCGAGCGTGCCTACCTCGAATGCGACGTGGAAAAGCCCCGCGGGAGCGCCAACCTCAACGCGGCCGTCGGCGTTTGCGATCAGGCCCAGGTCGTGATGGTTGGTGGATTCGAACGGTGAGCGGAGGAAAACCATGGCTGGCCAGTGCGGGCTGCCAGGCATCCTGGCGACGATGATGAGGCCGAGGACGTCGGTATAGAAGGCGGTGGATGCGTCTAGATCGGTGACCGACAGGACGACGTGGTTGACGCGACGGATAGACATGTGACTCCTTGCTCAAGACCGAGCTATGGTTGCATCGGTACCTGATAGCAAGGTACCAGATAGAAAGGTACCTAGGTAATGGCTAGCTCCGACTCACCGATGCCCGACGCCGCCCCCGAACCCTCGGAGGTCGCCGACCGCTTCTTCGCTCTTGCGACCCTGCTCCGGCAGCGAGCCAACCGAGGCATGCACCAGCAGGGGTTCACCATGGCCCGGGGAAAGCTGTTGTCGATCTTGGAACACCGCGGACCGACGCGCATCAGCGCCCTAGCCGCCAAGCTGGGTATCAGCGGGGTCAGCGTCACCGAAGCTGTGGACGCCCTGGAACGGGACGGCTACGTCCAACGGGGGCCAGACTCGACTGACCGACGGGCTGTCCTGGTGTCCCTGACCGAGCGCGGTCACACCGTGATCGCAGGCAACGACAGCAGTCGAGCCCAGGTCGCTGAAGATATCTTCGGCGTCCTCACTCCAGAACAGCGAAGTCAGTTTTCGACCCTACTGAACCTCCTGCACCAGGCCGAAAAATGACTCGTGTCGTTCTTCGGAGCGGTCCCGAAGACCGCCACGAGTGAACCTGGCCGCAGCGACGAAAGTAGCCGGGCCGCAAGCACCGAAAACGAGCCGGCAGCCCGGCAGAAGTTGCCATGCCGCCCGGCCCGCGACGACGACCTAGACTGACGCGGTGAGTGCCACGCTGACCCCCTTCCTGCTCGACGGCCATCCGGTAGCCCGCGAGCTGGCCGACGACAACGCCGCGCTCCGCCGATTCCTGCACGGGCTGCCCGGTGTCGACCAGGTCGGTGCCGAGGCCCGAGCCGCCGCGCTGGCCACCCGCAGCATCAAGACCACCGCGAAGGCCTGGGCGATCGATACCGCCATCTCGATGGTCGACCTGACCACCTTGGAAGGCGCCGACACCCCCGGCAAGGTCCGCTCGCTGTGCACCAAGGCGATGCATCCCGATCCGTCCGACCAGACGGTGCCCGCGGTGGCCGCGATCTGCGTCTACCCGGACCTGGTCGCGACCGCGGTGCAGGCGCTGGGCAGCAGCGGGGTGCAGGTCGCCTCGGTGGCTACCGCATTCCCGTCCGGCCGGGCCGCACTTGCCACCAAGCTGGTGGACGTGGCCGAGGCGGTGCAGGCCGGTGCCACCGAGATCGACATGGTGATCGATCGCGGCGCGTTCCTGGCCGGTGACTACGCCTCAGTGTTCGCCGAGATCGTGGCGGTCAAGCAGGCCTGCGGTGACGCCCACCTGAAAGTGATCCTCGAGACCGGTGAGCTGGTCACCCTGGACTCGGTCCGCCGGGCCTCCTGGCTGGCGTTGCTGGCCGGTGGCGATTTCATCAAGACTTCCACCGGAAAGGTCACGCCGGCCGCCACTCCCCCGGTCGCGCTGGTGATGCTGCAGGCGGTGCGAGATTTCGCCGCCCGGACCGGCGAGGTGCGCGGGGTGAAGCTGGCCGGCGGCATCCGGACCAGCAAGGAAGCTATCCGCTACCTGGTGATGGTGAACGAGGTCGCCGGCCCGCGCTGGCTAACTGCGGCCAAGTTCCGCTTCGGCGCCTCGACGCTGCTCAACGATCTGCTGCTGCAGCGGCACAAACTATCCACCGGTGCCTACGACGGCCCCGACTACGTAACCATCGACTAGCACGCCCTCGACTAGCAGACCATCGATGATGAAGGAAACCGACACTGTGACCGCGTTCAACTACGCACCGGCACCGGAATCACCCGAGATCGCAAGGCTGAAACCGTCCTACGGGATCTTCGTCAACGGTGAGCTGCGGCCCGGCCGCGGCGAGGCCGTCAAGACCATCAACCCGGCGAACGAGCAACCGCTGGCCGAGGTGGCCGAGGCCGACGCCTCCGACGTGGACGACGCGGTGGCCGCGGCCCGTACCGCCTACACCGACATCTGGTCGAAACTACCTGGTTCGCAAAGGGCAAAGTACCTGTTCCGGATCGCCCGAGCGATCCAGGAGCGGGGCCGCGAGCTGGCGGTGCTCGAATCGCTGGACAACGGCAAGCCGATCCGGGAGTCGCGCGATGTCGACATCCCGACCGCCGCCGCGCACTTCTTCTACTACGCCGGCTGGGCTGACAAGCTGGAATATGCCGGCTACGGTGGCAATCCGAGGCCGATCGGGGTGGCCGGCCAGGTCATCCCGTGGAACTTCCCGCTGCTGATGGCGGCCTGGAAGATCGCACCGGCCCTGGCCGCCGGTAACACCGTCGTCCTCAAGCCGGCCGAGACCACCCCGCTGACCGCGATCACGCTGGCCGAGATCATCGCCGAGTGCGACCTGCCACCGGGCGTGGTGAACGTGCTGCCGGGCGGCCCGGCCGTCGGGCAGGCGCTGGTCGATCACCCCGGGGTTGACAAGATCGCCTTCACCGGCTCCACCGCGGTCGGCAAGGCGATCGCCAAATCCGTTGCGGTATCAGGCAAAAGGCTCTCTCTGGAGCTGGGTGGCAAAGCCGCCAACATCCTGTTCGACGATGCGCCGATCGACCAGGCCGTCGAGGGCATCGTGAACGGCATCTTCTTCAACCAGGGCCACGTCTGCTGCGCCGGCTCGCGGTTGCTGGTGCAGGAGTCGGTGCACGACGAGGTGATCGCCGCCTTGCAGGAACGGTTGCAGACGCTGCGACTGGGCGACCCGTTGGACAAGAACACCGATATCGGCGCGATCAATTCGGCCGCGCAGCTGGCCCGGGTCCGGGCGCTGGCCGATTCCGGCGACGACGAGGGCGCCACCCGCTGGTCGCCGGTATGCCCCCTGCCGGACAAGGGATTCTGGTTTCCGCCAACCATCTTCACCAATGTCAGTCAGGCGAACCGGATCGCCCGGGAAGAGATCTTCGGCCCGGTGCTGTCGGTGCTCACCTTCCGTACCCCGCAAGAGGCGGTGGACAAGGCGAACAACACCCCGTACGGGCTGTCTGCCGGTATCTGGACCGAGAAGGGTTCGCTGATCCTGTGGATGGCCAACCGGTTGCGCGCCGGGGTGGTCTGGGCGAACACCTTCAACCGGTTCGATCCGACCTCGCCGTTCGGCGGCTACAAGGAATCCGGCTTCGGACGTGAAGGCGGACGGCACGGCCTGGAGGCCTACCTTGCCCAGTAAAGCCCGTACCCCCAAAGCCGTTTCGAGCAAAACCGCTCCGAGCAAAGCCGCTTCGAGCAAAGCGGTTCCTAGCGAAGCGGTTCCTAGCGAAGCGGTTCCTAGCGAAGCGGTTCCTAGCGAAGCGGTTCCGAGCGAAGCGGTTCCGAGCGAAGCGGTTCCGAGCGAAGCGGTTCCTAGCGAAGCGGTTCCGAGCGAAGCGGTTCCTAGCGAAGCGGTTCCGAGCGAAGCAACTCCGAGCCGGCTGAGCGTCCGCAAGACCTACAAGCTCTATATCGGCGGGGCATTCCCACGTTCGGAGTCCGGCCGGTCCTACCCGGTCACCAGCCCGTCCGGTCAGCTGTTGGCGCATGCCGCGCAGGCCAGCCGCAAGGATCTACGGGATGCGGTGGGCGCCGCCCGCAAGGCATTCGCCGGCTGGTCGGGCGCCACCGCCTACAACCGGGGCCAGGTGCTGTACCGGATCGCGGAGATGATGGAGGGCCGGCACGCCCAGTTCGTCGCCGAGGTGGTTGCCGCCGAGGGCTGTTCCGAGGGCGAGGCCGCCGACCAGGTGGACCAGGCCATCGACCGCTGGGTCTGGTACGCCGGTTGGACCGACAAGTACGCCCAGCTGGTGGGCGGCGCCAACCCGGTGGCCGGGCCGTACTTCAACTTCTCGCTGCCCGAACCGTCCGGCGTGGTCGGCCTGATCGCCCCGCAGCAGTCCTCGCTGCTCGGCTTCGTCTCGGTGGTCGCCCCGGCCATCGCCACCGGCAACACCGTGGTGGTGCTGGCCTCCTCCGATCGCCCGCTGCCGGCGGTGTCGCTGTCGGAGGCACTGGCCACCTCGGACCTGCCCGGCGGCGTGCTGAACCTGCTGACCGGTTCGGTCGGCGAGCTGGCGCCCTGGCTGGCCAGCCACCGGGACGTGAACTGCCTGGACCTGACCGGAGTCCCGGTCGCGGACCGGATTCCGCTGGCCCAGGCCGCCGCCGACAACGTCAAGCGGGTCTTCGCGCCCGCCCCGTTCGATGCCACCGCCGAGCCCGGTCCCGCCCGGCTGGCGGCCTTCGTCGAGATCAAGACGGTGTGGCACCCACTGGGGGTGTGAGCCGAGAGCCGAACCCGGAACGAGAGCAGGTAAGTTCGCCCCATGCCGTCCTTCGCCGACCCCATCGTTGCCGTCTCGCTGAGCCTTGGCGACCGTAGCGGGATCACCCTGTTCGCACCGCCGTGGGAAGACTCTGATGGCGAGGAGTGGCAGGGCTTTCTCGGCGACGGCTCGAAGATCGTGCTGCTCGGTACCAGCGACGAGCTGAACACCTGGCTGGGCGATCATCCCGACCACGACCTGGCCGATCATCCGGCCTGGAAGTCCTTTTCCAACAAGGGCAAGAAGGCCCTGTCGCCGGCCGCCGAGGCGGCCTATGACTTCGACGAGGTGTACGCGCTGGCCGCCGCCGAGGCCGGCCCGGAGACGGTTTCGAAGCTGGCCGACACCGTCGACATGGCCGGCCGGATCGCCGACTGCTGCGAGGACGGCATGCTGCGCTCGTTGCTCAACGGCACCCGCGAATACGCCTTGCTGGTCGAGGCCGAGACCGATTACCACGACAAGGACGGCCAGCTCGAATGGAACAGGCTCGGCGACGTGGTGGCCGAGAGCTGGGAGCGGGCGATGATCCGGATCGGTTCCTGGCTTCGCTGGGAAGGTTCCAGTGCGGTCCCGGCCGAGACGTCCGAGGACGATGACACCGACTGAGCACACCGCCGCCGAGGCGGCCCGGCTGCTCGAATCCGGTGCGCTGTCCGCGGTGGAACTGGCCGAGTACTACCTGGACCGGATCGCTCGGCTGGACCCGGAGCTGAACGCGGTACTCGCGATCGCGCCGGACGTCCGGGCGGCGGCCGAGGCCAGTGACGCCCGCCGGCAGGCCGCTGGCACGCTCGGGCCGCTGGACGGAATCCCGTTACTGATCAAGGACAATATCGAAGCGGTCGGGCTGCCCTGCGCGGCCGGATCGCGCGCGCTGCTCGGCTCGCCGCCGGTTGCCGATGCCCCGCTGGTGAGCCGGCTGCGGGCGGCCGGCCTGGTGCTGCTGGGCGCGACCAACCTGTCCGAATGGGCGAATTTCCGCTCCACCTCGTCCACCAGCGGCTGGAGCGCGGTCGGTGGCCAGACCCGCAACCCGCACGATCGCTCGCGTAATACTTCGGGTTCCTCGTCCGGTTCGGCGGCGGCCATCGCCGCGGGCCTCGCACCGCTGGCGGTCGGTACCGAGACCGACGGCTCGATCGTCTCGCCGGCCGGGGTGTGCGGCGTGGTCGGGTTCAAACCCACCGTCGGGCGGGTGCCGGGCGCCGGCATCGTCCCGATCAGCTCGCGGCAGGACATCGCCGGCCCGATGGCCCGGACGGTCGCCGACGCCCGCGCGCTGTTCGCGGTGCTGGCCGGCGGCCTTACCGAGCCTGCGCCGGTGCGGCTGGCTGGGTTGCCGGTCGCGATCTGGCGTCCGGACGAGCTGCCCGCCGAGGTCGCGGCCGTCCTGGACCGAGTCGAGCGGGCGCTGGCCCGGGCTGGCGCGCTGCCGGTGCCGGCTGCCGGAGCCAGCTCGGGGCCCTTCGAGGACGCCGAGTTCGAGGCTCTGGTGGCCGAGTTCGCCGTGGAACTACCTGCCTATCTGGCCAGCCGACCGGGCGAGCACCCACGCAGCTGGCCGGAGCTGCTGGCCTTCAACCGGGCGGATGAGCTCGAGCTGTCCCGGTTCGGTGACGACATCTTCGGGCTCTGCCCGGCCGCGCTGGCTGCCGGTGGCACCGACTCGGCCACCTACCGGGCGGCCCGGCAGGCGTGTGACCAGGCCGCCGGCCAGGCCTTGGCGCAGGTGCTCGGTGACTGCGAATTCGCGATCGCGCCCACCAACTCGCCGGCCTGGCCGATCGAGTACGGCACACCGGATGACTACCGGGTGCTGACCTCGTCGCTGTGCGCGGTGACCGGCTCGCCCTCGATCAGCCTGCCGGCCGGACAGTTCGAGGGCCTGCCGATCGGCGTGAGCGTGCTCGGCCGGCACGGCCAGGACGAGCGGGTGCTGGCCTTCGCCGCCGCCCTGGAACCGTTGCTGCCTGCGCCGCGCTACCCGTTCGGCTGAGCAAGGTGATCAGCCATGACTGAAAAGTGGCGCATCGAAGATGCGGCCCGGTGGGAGATAGCAGGGGAGGAACCACAGGGCCGGCATCGACACCTCTGGCTGCGTCACCACGACAAGGAAAGAACTTGGCTCTTCAAGCGGACCGATGTGCAAGCAGATCGGCCATTGCACGAAGACATCGCAGAGAAACTAGCTAGTGAACTTGCCGTTCGGTTAGGCATACCGGCAGCGCGAGTCGACTTGGCGAAGCTAGGCGAGGACAGAGGATGCCTGGTCGAAGATCTGCGTTGGAGCGGCGGCGAGGACCAACCGGGCCAAGTCCTACTCGGCGGTCTCATCGCGGATTACAACCCGTCTGACCGAGAACGTCGCGGACACAACGTCGACAACATCCGCAGAGCACTAAGAGACTTTGGCGTCCCACCAAACTCTCCGACGCCGACAGGCTTCACAGGGTTCGATGTCATGACTGGGTACCTGGTCTTCGATGCCCTGATAGCGAACAGCGATCGACATGACCGAAACTGGGCCGTACTTATCCCGCCACCTGGTCATCCTGGACCCGACGTGCTGTGCGGTTCATACGATCACGCAAGCAGCTTCGGATTCAACCTTTCCGATGACCAGAGACGACAGCGCCTCGCCGATGGCACAGTGGCCAAGTGGTGCGGGCGAGGTACCGCAAGGCAGTTCGAACATCACAAGGGACAACCTCGCCAAAGCCTCGTCCAACTGGCTCGTTCAGCCTCGATGCTCTGCTCCTCAACCGTCCGCGGACACTGGCTCGATGTGATGATGTCAGTGAGTACTGATCTCATGGACGAACTGCTTAGCGCAACGCCCGAACTGTCACCAACAACTCGTACGTTCACCAGGGAGCTAGTCATGGTCAATCGAGGGCGGTTACTTGATGCTCTCCGCTGATCGTCTCAGGAACAAAACGTTGGCTGATCATCAGTCACGGAGATTTGCGGTGGCATGGCGTAACAGCAGACTCCGGCAAAGCTCACCGGTCGGCCTCCTCGACTTCGACGGTGCCGTGTTTACTTTCCGCTACTTATCAAAGGCGTCGACCATCGAGGACTTCAGGCCGTTCATAGGCTTCCCGAACCTTGATGAGCGCTATCAGGCCAAGCTGTTGTGGCCATTTTTTGCACTTCGCGTCATGGATGAGCGACGCCCAGACTTTCCCCAATACCTACAGCGACTCGGACTGCCTTCAGGTGCCTCCCAGCTAGACATTCTCAGCCGAAACAGCGGCGAGCGGAAAGGCGACAAAGTACAACTGGTCGAGGAGCCGCAGGTTGGCGCCGATGGCCGCACCGAGGCAGTGTTCCTAGTACGAGGCACGCGATATGCGACTGAAGAGTACGCAAGCAGATCGGCAGTACAGGACTTGCAGGCTGGGGATCGACTCGAACTCCGTCCTGAGGCGTCCAACCAGACGAACTCGGCTGCCTTGCTCATCACCACTGCGGCCGGATCGCCCATTGGCTGGGTACCAGATCCGTTGATTGGCTATATGCAGACTGTATTTGCTCGGGAAGGCCACATTGCTCTCGAGCGCAACAACGGCCCGGACGCGCCATGGCATCTACGTCTTCTGGCCCGAGTTTCAGGTCAAGTGTCACCCGGGTACCGTCCGTTCACCGAAACCAGTGGCTACCTCAAGACGTAATAGAATCCGGTGGCCGCCAGATCAGATACCATCGCCGTAGCGCACCCGCTGTGGCCGTTGAAACAACCGGCTTCAGGACCAGCGACGGGATGGTTTCAGGACTTGCGCGCTAGTCGAAGGGCTCCGACCTCCCCAGCGGGTTGAGGTCGGAGTCCCATCGAAGTCGGAATCGTAGCCTGGCGCATATATCTGGCCCGCTGCTAGGTGAGGGGCATTACCAGGCCGGGTGCGGCGATCTGGTGGTCTGCCCGCAGCGGTCGCACCGCGGTGCCGACCGCGAAGAACTCGGTGGTGTGATAGCCCCACACGTGGTTGAGCTCGGTCAGTTGCACCCCGACCACGCCCTCGGCCTGGTGCGCCCTGGCCTCGGCCTGCATCCGGCCCATCGCTAGCTCGCGCGCATCGTAGATGCCTTGGGTGTACTGGGGAATCTCGACGTTCTGCCCCATGTTCTTCCACATCTGGCGCATCCCCTGCTGGGCCATGTGGTAGACGCAGGTGCCCATCACCATGCCGAGCGGGGCGTAGCCGGCCTGCACCAGCGTCCAGAAATCCTGGCCGCTCAGGTCCGAGGTGAACGGCCCGCCCGAGGCGTCCCGCCAGCCCGTGTTGCCGGCGGCGGCCTGCGCCTCGTCGGCCTTGACCGCGGTGCCGATCGCGGTGAACTCGGCAATGTGCTCGCCCAACTGCACGCCGATCACCTTGAGCCGGACCCCGACCACCCCGTCGCCGCCGAGCGCGAAGGCCTCGGCCCGCATCCGGGTCATCGCCAGCTCGCGGGCGTGGTACATCGCCTGGGTCAGCACGCCCAGTTCCATGCTCTGGTTGAACGAGGCGAACTGCGCACCGATGTGATAGACCGAGGAGCCCATCACCAACCCGAGCGGTCGGAAACCGGCTTGCCTGACAAGCAAGAACTCGTTCACCGACAGGTCCGAGGTGAATACCGCGCCGGCCGTCCCGTCGGCGTTCTCGTGAATCCGGCGAGCGGCGTCCTCGGGAATCCCGTACTGGCTGAGATCGACCTGCGGTGTGCTCATCTGTGCTCCCTGCGGTTTCTGTTACGAGGCCGGGGCCTCAGACGGTGAACGAGGTGAGCCGTTGCAGCGCGGTCGCTGCCCCGGCGTTCCGCTGGGCCAGCTGATGCAGTGCGCTGGCCAGCTGCGCGGACCAGTCGGCCAGCGGTACCTGGTTGGTGGACAGCACGATCCCACCTACTTCATGGGAAATACTCGATTGGGTCGGCGCACCGGGCCGGGTCCGGCGCAGCGAGAACCGCCGGTCACCGAGCCGTACCGAGACCGCGACGGTCTCACCGGCCTGGCCGCGTAACCGACCCAGCATCGAGGCCCGGCGCTCGACCACCAGCAGTTCCGGCGGCAACGCGCCATCCAGTGCGGCGAACAGGAACCCGGCGTACACCTCGAGATCGGCGGCTTGGCGCGATACCAGGGCCGCCAGTGGTTGCAGCTCGTCCATCAGCGGTCCCCTCCCGGCTCCGCGCCTGTCAGGCGCTCAGTGCAGCGTAGCCGGGCTTTATCTGAGAGTTGATGATCGCCAGCCGATCGTCAAACGGGATGAAAGCGCTCTTCATCGCGTTGACGGTCAGCCACTGCAGGTCCGACCAGCTGTAGTCGAAGGCCTCGGTCAGCAGCGACATCTCCCGGGTCATCGAGGTGGCACTCATCAGCCGGTTGTCGGTGTTGACGGTGACCCGGAAGTGCAGCCGTCGCAACAGCCCGATCGGGTGGCTGGCGATCGAGGCCGCAGCACCCGTTTGCACGTTCGAGGACGGGCACATCTCCAACGGGATCCGCTTGTCCCGGACGTACTGGGCCAGCCGGCCGAGGTCGGCCGAGGCGACCTGCTCGGCCAGTGTGTCACCGGTGGCGCTCACGTCGTCGATGATCCGCACGCCGTGCCCGAGCCGGTCGGTGCCGCACCACTGGATGGCTTCCCAGATCGAGGGCAACCCGAACGCCTCGCCGGCGTGGATGGTGAAGTGGTAGTTCTCCCGGCGCAGGTACTCGAAGGCATCCAGGTGCCTGGTGGGCGGGAAGCCGGCCTCGGCACCGGCGATGTCGAAGCCGACCACGCCCCGGTCGCGGTAGGCCACAGCCAGCTCGGCGATCTCGCGGGACCGGGCAGCGTGCCGCATCGCGGTGGCCAGGCCGCCGATCCGGATCTGCTTGCCACGCTCGGACGCGGCCTGAACCCCGTGCGCGAAGCCGTCCAGGGTCGCGTCGACCACCTCGGTGAGGCTGAGGCCCTGGCTGACGTGCTGCTCGGGCGCCCAGCGCACCTCGGCATAGACAACACCGTCATCGGCGAGATCCTGGGCGCACTCGCTGGCCACCCGGTGCAGGCCCTCGCGGGTCTGCATCACCGCCACCGTGTGGTCGAAGGTTTCCAGGTAACGCACCAGCGAGCCGGAATTGGCCGATTCCTCGAACCATCGGCCGAGTTCGCCGGCGTCCGTGCTGGGCAGGTCGTGGTAGCCGATCTCGTGGGCCAGCTCGATGATGGTCTGCGGTCGCAGGCCACCGTCGAGGTGATCGTGCAACAGCACTTTGGGAGCGGTACGGATGGTGGTGGGGTTCAGTTCGGCGGGCATGGGGACACGCTATCGAGTCCGGTCACCGGCCGCTGCAGGAGCTAGGGGTGTGGGAGCGCGACCCTAAGGTTTGCTGCCGGTGGTACCTGCCACGACCGGGTGGATCTGAACCTGCCAGCACGCCCTGGTGGCCACCGGCAGCCGGATCGAGACGGTGGTGGACGGCGCGGTGGTGAGCAGCGCCGGCCGGCTCGGGCAGGTCTTGCCGGTGGAGTCGACGACCACGCCTTCGAGCAGCGCCGAGGCCGAATCACCCGCATTCAGCAGGACGGTCGGGAACGGCGGCTTGCCGTGGCGGATACCGCCGAGGTAGCCGCTCGGGGTGCGGGCGGCCTGGGTGATCTGCTTGCCGGCTGAGTCGAGGATCGCCAAGCCCGGATAGCCGGTCATCGAGCAGGCGATCTGGCCGGTGTTGGTGTAGATCAGCAGGTAGCCGATGTGCGAATCGCCGCCGCTGGTCCCCTTCTCGATGACCTTGAGGTACGGCGGGGCGCAGACGCTGCTGGTGACCGGCGGCCTGCTGACCGGGGCCTTCGTGGTCGGCGCGACGGTCGGCGTCGGCGCGGTGCTGGTGTCGGTGGTTGTGTCAGTCGCGGTGTCGGTGGCACTGTCGGTCGGGCTGTCGCTGGTGCTGGTGACCGGCAGGCTGTCGGTGACACTGGGCTGCACCTGGGACTGGCTGCTGTGCCCGCCGCAGCCGGCCAGCACGATGGTCAGGACGGCGAACAAGGCCGCCACGATCCGCAATCTCATGAAAACGCTCCCTCGATTCTGTCCAGTGCCATCGCTGACCGATCTTGATACTGACACGGTGCTATGACCCTTGTGCTATGACCCTGGCTCAGTATCACGGTCGATCGGCCAACCCGGCGGTAGCACGGTCGACCGGCCAGGTCGCCGATCACTATCAGGCCCGGACCCGGGCGCGGGCCGGCCGCCAGCCGCGTCGCTGGCCCCGGCGGATGGTCGCCGCCGCCAACCCGATCAGCAGCGCGAGCAGCAGGCCGCCGCCGGCCAGGTAGCCGGCAGATCGGCCCTTGGGCGTGCTGGGCGGCACCGGTCGCGCCACCGTTACCCGATGCGCCGGAGCTTGCCCGGCGGCCATCGACTGTGGGGTCACCGCGGCCGGCAGCGCGGCGGTCAATGCCCTGATCGGATCGACCAGTCCCCAGCCGGTCTGGTCGTTATGACTGCCGTCGGACGCACCGGCGGTGGCCAGCACTCGTTGCACAGCCTGGGCCGGACTCAGCTTCGGTAGGTAGCTGGCCACGTCGGCGATCACGCCGGCCACGAAGGCCGCCGCGTAGCTCGGGTCGTTCACCGGCCACAGGTGCCCGAGGCCGCCCTTGGCGCCGGCCGCCAGCCCGTCCAGGTCGTTGCCCGGTGCGCTGAGTGCCAGGTAGCTGCCCGATTCGACGGTGGCAACCGTTCCGTCGGCCCGCACCCCGGCCACTGCGACGACGCCGGAATAGCTTGTCGGATACGTGGTTTCGCCGGCCTTCGCGGCGGCAGCCGGCGACACCACCACGATGCCGGCGTGCTGTGCCTGCGCCACCGCGGTACGCAGTGCGGGCGAGTCCGCGGTCACCGGGACGGCAACCAGGATGATGTCGACCTTCGCCGCCACCGCCGCGTCGAAGGCGGTGGCCAACGCGGCCGGGACCCCGCCGCCCTGGGAGTCACCGCCCGATGCCGTATAGCGAATCGGCACCAGCTGGGCACCGGGCGCGACCCCGACGATGGTGGTGTGCGGATCCGGCTGGGCACCGATGAAGCCGGCCGCGAGGGTGCCCCGGCCGTCGCAGTCACCGAGCCCCGAGCCGCCCTTCAGATCGCTGCCCGATTGCACTTGCCCTTGTGCGAACTGGGCATTGGTCGCGTCGATGCCGGTGCCGATCACCGCGATCCGTTGGCCTGCTCCGATGCTCAACGGGGCCACCTCGGTCAGGTCCAGTTGCCGTTGCGCCCACGGGGTCGCCGAGGCGTAGATCCCTTTGGGAACCAGGCAACCATCCGCGCCGGCCGGCACCGGCCAGGCCAGCAGACCGGTCAGGGTGCCCAGCGACAGCGCCGCCACAGACAGCCGAAAACCAGACAACCGAACGACAGACAACCGAACGACAGACAGCCGAAAACCGGTCACAAGCCCGGCACCCACAGCACCACTCGGGTGCCGGCACCGGCCTTCGAGGTGATCGTCGCCCGGCCGCCTATCTCGGTCAGCCGGCCGACGATGCTCTGGCTGGTGCCGAAACCTGGATGCGGCTCGTCGAAGCCGATGCCGTGATCGCGAACGGTGATCTGCACGCCGCCGTCCAGCTCGACGATCGACAGCACCGCCTTGGCAACCCCGGCATGCTTGATCACGTTCATGATCGACTCGCGGGTGGCATCGACCAGCGCCTCCCGGTGCCGCGGGCTGACCATGCTCTCGTCCAGGACGTTGAAGGCCATCTCGACCCGCAGCCCGAGCGCGGCGGCTTCGGCGACCACCTCGGCCAGCCCGTCCACCAGCTCGGCCGGCACCCGGTCCAGCTGGTCCAGGTTGCGCCGGATCCGAATGGCTTCGGCCGAGGCGATCCGGCCGACCTCGTCCAGCCGTTCACTGGCAACGCTGTCGTCGGTGGCCGAAGATGTCGCCTGCAGCCCGATGGTTTCCAGCGTCTGCAGGACGGTGTCGTGCACGCCGCGCAGGATCCGGGCCCGTTCGGCGCGCTGGCCGGTCTGGATACCCACGCTCATCGCCAGCCTGGTCGCGATCGCCAGCGCGGCGATCCCCAGCGCGGTCGAGGCGACCGAGGACATGATCCACAGGTCGTTGTCCCAGTAGTTGGCGATCAACGGGATTCCGTTAGGGGTGACGTAGCGGTGATGCAGAAAGATCATCGCCTGCTGCAGCAACGCCCCGAACGCCACTATCGAGACGCCGGCCAGCAGACCACGGCCGATCGTCCACATCACCGAGGTGCCCATCAGGCATTTCCAGGTCAGCTCGACCGTGGTCTGGTCGGAGACGGCCGGCGCCGACACCGCCACGATCAGGTTCGCGGCCGCTGAGATGAGCAGATCCCCGATCATCAACGGCAGCACCAGCCGTTGGCTGAAGGTCTTGAGCCGCAGCAGGATCGCCACCGCGACCAGCTGCCAGAGCAACAGCAGCACGCCCAGGCCGAGGACCACTCCGAAGCCGTTCACCCGATGCGCGCTGTAGATCGCGATCAGGCCGGTCGCGATCGCTACGATCCGATAGCCGTACGGCCCGAGCAGCAGATAGCGCACCGCATGTGCCAGCAAGGTGTCCCAGGCCAGCAACGAGCTGGCCTCCGACCGGCGGAGCGCGCCCAGCGAGGCGACGGTGCGCCACACCGAGCGCTCGCCGGTGCTGGCCGCGACGGTCTCGACATCCTCGTCCACGGTGGCCGGCACCACGGCGGCGACGGTGGCACCACGAAAGAGCAGGTCGCGCAGGATGCCGCCCGAGGCCGGCCGCGGTTCGACCGGCGGGCCGTCCACGACGGCAGCCTCGCGCAGCTGCGTCCGCACAGTCAGACCCGCCTTCGATAGTGGCCGGATCACCCCTCCTGGGCTGATTCGTAACACTCAACGAACATCATGCATAAAAGCGATGCGCAAAGCGAGCGGCCGAACCTACGCCAAGCGCTGTCGCGACCGCCGCCCGACTGCCTAGACTTATCGACCATGAGCGTCGCGAATCTAAGCCCGGCCACCGAGGGAACCGTCTCTCACCAAACTTCGGCCACCGAGGGGACCACCTCTCACCACCCTCTGACCACCGAGGGGACCACCTCACACGACATTCCGCTACCCGCCGGCCTGGCCGCCGCGATGGCCGCGAACTGGGAGCCGGCACCGCTGATCCCGCATCCGGCCAGTCGCAGCGGCGCGTTGTCACCCGGCGCGGCGACCTGTGCCCGCAACCGGGCGGCGCTGTCCAACGCCTTCCCCGGCCAGTTGGTGGTGGTACCTGCCGGCGTGCTCAAGGTGCGTTCCAACGACACCGACTACGGCTTTCGCGCCTGGTCCGGTTTCAGCTGGCTGACCGGTGAGACCGTCGAGGGCGCGGTGCTGGTGCTGGCCCCGTCCGGTGGCCAGCACACCGCGACGCTCTACATCCGCGAGTACGTCGGCCCCGGCGAGCCCGGCTACTTCACCGACCGGCACTACGGCGCGCTGTGGGTGGGCAACGTACCCGGCCTCGGCCAGAGCGCGGACGTGCTCGGCCTGGACGTCCGGCCGCTGACCGACCTCGGCACCGACCTGGCCCGGCACCGGGGCGAGCGCACGATCGCCCCGCGCGGCCTGGATCCGGAACTGGACCGGCTGCTACCCGGCGCCGAGGCAGGCACCCTCGAGCAGGTGCTCGACGAGCTGCGATTGACCAAGGACGACTGGGAGATCGGCCAGCTGCAGGCTGCCTGTGATGCGACCGCGCGCGGTTTCGCCGATGTCGCGGCCGAGCTGCCGAACGTGCTGGCCGGCGGCGGTCGCCGGGGCGAGCGCTGGCTCGAGGGCACCTTCTGGCGGCGGGCCCGGATGGACGGCAACGAGGTCGGCTACAGCTCCATCGTCGGCGCCGGCAGCCACGCGACCACGCTGCACTGGTGGCGCAACGACGGTGACCTCGAACCCGGTCAGCTGCTGCTGGCCGACATGGGGGTCGAGGTGGACAGCCTGTTCACCGCCGACATCACCCGGACGATGCCGGTGACCGGCGAGTGGACCGACACCCAGCGCAAGCTCTACTCCGCGGTGCTGGAATCGCAGGACGCGGCGATCGGCGAGGTCAAGGCCGGCGCGGACTTCCTGGCCGCGCACCGGGCCGCGATGTTCGTCCTGGCCGACCATCTGCACAGCTGGGGAATCCTGCCGGTGACCGCCGAGGTCTCCTGCGCCGAGGACGTCGAGGCGCCCGGCGCCGGCCTGCACCGGCGCTACACCCTGCACGGGGTCAGCCACATGCTCGGCATCGACGTGCACGACTGCGCGGCGGCCCGCGATGAGACCTATCGCAACGGTTCACTCGGCGCCGGCTACGTGCTCACGGTCGAGCCCGGCCTGTACTTCCAGCCCAACGACCTGAGCGTGCCGGCCGAGTGGCGGGGCATCGGGATCCGGATCGAGGACGACATCCTGGTCACCGACGGAGCCCCGGTGAACCTGTCCGGCGCGCTGCCTCGCGAACCGGACGAGATCACCGCCTGGATGCGCGATGCCCAGTCCCGTCCGGTCACCCCGTAACGCTGCCTGATCCGGGCCTGGCATGTCCGGTGATCTGACGCTGCCGCCAGGCCCGGGTATCCGCACCGGCTTAGTCATCCCGGCCGTCGAGTTGGTGGAGCGGTTCTCCCGGTCGTCCGGGCCGGGTGGCCAGGGCGTCAACACCACCGACAGCCGGGTCGAGCTGAGCTTCGATATCGCGTCCTCGACCGCGCTGACCGAGCCGCAGCGCGCCCGGGTGCTGGATCAGCTCTCGGCCCGGCTGGTCGACGGGGTGTTGACGATCGCGGCGTCCGAGCAACGGTCCCAGCTGCAGAACCGGGCCGCTGCCCGGGCTCGGCTGGGTCACTACCTGCAGCAGGCGCTGGCCCCGCCGCCACCGCCCCGGCGGGCCACCAAGCCGTCCCGGGCGGCACGTCAGCGCAGGCTGGATGTGAAGAAGCAACGCGGCCAGGTCAAGGCCGGCCGGGCCAGGGTGCGCGAGGAATAGCTGCCAGCTAGCAGCATTTCGCGGCCCGAGTTTCCAGCGCTGTCGGCGTGTCGTGCAAACTCGGGCCGCGAAATGCGTCCGGGGCCTGGGCTAGTTGACCGGGCGGTCGGGGTCCTCGGGTGGGGTGCCGTCCGGGCGGTCGAACTTGTCCGGCACGTTGCGGATATGCCGGCTCATCGAGCGGTACAGGAAATAGACCGCGATGACGAGTACCAGCACCACGAAGAAGCCGATCGGGCTGCCCTTGCCGACGTCGGAATCGGCCAGCACCGGCTGGGCCGCGAGCAGCAAGGACGAGCTCACTGGGCTTGCGCCGTCTCTCTGACGCCGGCGAACAGGTCGTCTTCGGGCAGCGGGCTGTCAACCAGCGACCGGGCCAGCTCGAACTGCTCCCACGGGAACACCCGGCGCTGGACGTCCAGCGGCACCTTGAAGAACCAGCCTTCCGGATCGACCTGGGTGGCGTGCGCCAGCAGCGCCGCGTCCCGGCGTCCGAACTGGTCGGCGCAGTAGACCTTGGTGGTGACATTGGGCGCCCGGCGGTCCTTCATCGCGGTCTCCCAGTCCTTCATCCGCTCCGCGTAGGGCGATTCGATGCCCAGCTCCAGCATCGCGTTGTGCAGCGCCTCGATCCGCTCGCGGGTGAAGGTCACGTCGTAGTACAGCTTCAGCGGCTGCCAGGGCGGCCCGGCGTCCGGGAACGCCTCGGGATCGCCGGCCGCCTCGAAGGCGGCCACCGAGACGTTGTGGCACATGATGTGATCGGGGTGCGGGTAGCCGCCGTTCTCGTCATAGGTGGTGATCACCTGCGGGCGGAACCGGCGGATCACCTCGACCAGCGCACGGCTGGACTCGGCCAGCGGGACCAGCCCGAAGCACCCGTCGGGCAGCGGCGGCAGCGGATCGCCCTCGGGCAGGCCGGAATCGACGAAGCCGAGCCAGTGGTGCTGGACGCCAAGGATCCGCTGCGCGTTCGCCATCTCGGTCACCCGGATCTCGCGGATGTTGTCGGCGATGTCGGCGCGGTGCTGCAGGGCCGGGTTCAGGATGTCGCCACGCTCACCACCGGTGCAGCTGACCACCAGCACCTCGACGCCCTCGTCGACGTACTTGGCCATGGTTGCCGCGCCCTTGCTCGACTCGTCGTCGGGGTGGGCATGCACGCACAGCAGCCGGAGCGGCTGGCGGGCGGCGTTGTCTACGGGCGAGGCGGTGGCTGACACGCTGTCTATTGTCACCGATGCCTCCGACAGGCCTGTGCCCTGGGTGGTGGCGGTTCCGGATTTGTGGCGCACAACGCCGCCGGCCGGTGTTACGTTTTATAGCTTCAGGCAACCGCCACCGATTCGTCCCGCAGCTTGGGAGTACCACGTGACCACCGAGACCGCTTCGACCAACTGGCTTACCCAGGACGCCTTCGACCGGCTGTCCAAGGAGCTCGAGGCGCTGATCGCGAACCGGGCCGCGATGGCCCAGGAGATCAACGACCGCCGCGAAGAGGGCGATCTGAAGGAGAACGGCGGCTATCACGCCGCTCGCGAGGAGCAGGGCAAGCAAGAGGGCCGGATCCTGCAGCTCACCCAGCTGCTGCGCGACGCCAAGGTCGGCGAGCCGCCGACCTCGGAGGGCACCGCTGGCCCCGGCATGGTCGTCACCATCAGGTTCGAGGGCGACGAGGACACCGAGACCTTCCTGATCGGTTCCCGCGAGGAGTCGGGCACCACCGAGCTGGACGTCTACTCCTCGGTGTCGCCGTTGGGCAAGGCGCTGACCGGTGCCAAGGAAGGCGCCACGGTCAGCTACAGCACGCCGACCGGCAAGACCCTCAGCGTCACGCTGATCACCGCGAAGCCCTACGCCGGCTAGCCGGCTATTCCCGCGTTCGCGCTCGGCGAGCGAGCGCGGACTTTCCGTGGCCGAACGCGCTATCTCGACGTAGCGTCGATCTGTGACCTACGTTTCTGACAATTCCGCACCCGATATCAGCACCCTCGGCGCCCTGCGCGCGACCGGCCACGTCCACCGCGGCGTGAAGGCCGAGATCCGGCAGAACCTGATCGGCCGACTCGCGGCCGGCGAGGTCTCGCTGCCCGGCATCGTCGGCTTCGCCGAGACCGTGATTCCCGAACTCGAACGCGCCCTGCTCGCCGGCCACTACATCGTGCTGCTCGGCGAGCGCGGCCAGGGCAAGACCCGACTGATCCGGACGCTGGTGGGGCTGCTCGACGAGTGGACCCCGATCATCGCCGGCTCGGAGCTCAACGAGCATCCCTACGCACCGATCACGCCGGCCTCGACCCGGCTGGTCGCCGAACTCGGCGAGGAGCTGCCGATCGCCTGGAAACATCGAAGCGAACGCTACGGCGAGAAGCTGGCCACCCCGGACACCTCGGTCGGTGACCTGATCGGTGACATCGACCCGATCAAGGTCGCCGAGGGCCGCTCGCTCGGCGATCCCGAGACCGTGCACTACGGGCTGGTGCCGAGGACCAACCGCGGCATCTTCGCCGTCAACGAATTGCCCGACCTGGCCGAGCGAATCCAGGTCGCGATGCTCAACGTGCTGGAGGAGCGCGACATCCAGGTCCGCGGCCACCAGCTGCGATTGCCGCTGGATCTGCTGATGGTGGCCAGCGCCAACCCCGAGGACTACACCAACCGCGGCCGGATCATCACCCCGCTCAAGGATCGCTTCGGTGCCGAGATCCGTACCCACTACCCACTGGAACTGTCCGACGAGCTGCAGCTGATCGCCCAGGAGGCGGCCGTGCTCTGGGACGGCGACTCCGACGAGGCGAACCCGATCGCGCACGGCGCGCCGCTGGTTCCCTCGCACCTGTTGGAGGTGGTCGCCCGGTTCGCTCGCGCGGTACGCGTGGCCCCGCAGGTGGACCAGCGCTCGGGCGTCTCGGCGCGCTTCGCGATCGCCGCGGTCGAGACGGTGGCGGCGTCGGCGGTACGGCGAGCCGCGATCACCGGCGAACCGGTCGCGGTGGCCAGGGTCGCCGACCTGCCGGCGATCGTGTCCGCCTCGCGAGGCAAGGTCGAGTTCGACGACGCTGATGAGGGACGCGAGTTCGAGGTGCTCGATCACCTGCTGCGGCGGGCCATCGCCGAGACCTCTCGAGCCAGACTGGCAGGCCTGGATCTGCGGCCGTTGCAAGAGAAATTCGATTCCGGCCTGCTGGTGGAAACCGGCGACTCGGTCTCGGCCGACCAGCTATTGGCGCAGCTCGGCTCGATCCCGGGGCTGGCCGCGTTGCTGGAACGGCTGGAACCCGACAGCGTCCACGAGGGCCCGGCCACCGTGGGGATCGCGGCCGCGGCGGTGGAGTTCGCGCTCGAAGGGCTGTACCTGAACAAGCGCCTGGCCAAGGAATCGGCTGGTAACCGAACGGTTTACGGCGCATGAGCGTCCGGTACGGGGCGTGGCAGGGCGGCCCGGACCCGCTGGAGCCGCCCTATGACATCAGACAGGCACTGGACGAGCTCGGCGAGGACGTACTGGGCGGCATGTCACCGCGCAGCGCGCTGCAACGACTGTTGCGATCCGGCACGAACGGCCGGCAGGGCTTGGACGCGATCCGGCAACAGGCCCGCAATCGCTCACGAAAGCTGCGCAACTCCGGCCGGCTGGACGGCACCCTGGACGAGATCCGCCAGCTGCTGGAGCAGGCGTTGGACAGCGAGCGGGCCGCGCTGTTCCCCGATCCGGCCGACTCGGCGCGGCTGGCCGAGTCCGAACTCGACGCACTGCCGGCCGACACCGCCCGGGCGGTTCGGCAATTGGCCGACTACCCATGGCGATCCGCCGAGGCGGCAGCGGCGTATGCGAAGATCTCGGACCTGCTGCGCTCGGAAGTGCTGGATGCCCAGTTCGCGGGTATGCGGGATGCGCTGGCCAATCCGGATCCCCGTGCTATGGAGCAGATCCGGCGAATGCTCGATGATCTCAACGAGATGCTGGACGCCGACGCGCGCGGCGAGCACACCGAGGCCGACTTCGCCGCCTTCATGGCGGCGCATGGCCAGTTCTTTCCGGACAACCCCGCCAACCTCGCCGAGCTGGTCGACTCGCTGGCCCGCCGAGCGGCCGCCGCCGAACGGTTGATGAACTCGCTCAGCGCCGAGCAGCGTGCCGAACTCGGTTCGTTGATGGAGCAGGCGATGGGCCAATCCGGCCTGGCCGATCAGCTGGCCCGGCTGCAGCGCTCGTTGCGAGCGGCTCGGCCCGACCAGGGTTGGGGTGGCTCGGAACGGATGCGGGGCGAGCAGCCGATGGGTTACGCCAACGGCACCGAGGCACTGGCCGAACTAGCCGACTTGGACGAGCTGGCCGAGTTGGCGGCGCAGGACTATCCGGGTGCGAGCCTGGCCGACATCGACGAGGAGCTGGTGGCCCGTGCCCTGGGCAGCCAGGCGGTGGAGGATCTGGATCAGCTGCGCCGGATCGAGCGCGAGCTGCAACGACAGGGCTATCTCGAACAGGGTGGCCGCGGCCTGGAGCTGAGCCCGCGAGCGCTGCGCCGGATCGGTGCCACCGCGCTGCGCAAGGTCTTTGCCACCCTGCAGTCCGGTGGCCGGGGCGATCACGACGTCCGGGATGCCGGCGCTGCCGGCGAGGTCACCGGCGCCAGTCGAGAATGGCGTTTCGGGGACGAGCAACCGCTGGACGTGGTCCGCACGGTGCGCAACGCCATCGTCCGGTCAGGGGCTGGCCGGACCGGGCCGATCCGGCTGACCGCCGACGATTTCGAGGTGGTGGAGACCGAGCGGCGCACTGCCACCGCGGTCGCGCTGCTGGTCGACATGTCCTACTCGATGGAGTTGCGCGGGACCTGGGGTGAGGCCAAGACGACCGCGCTGGCACTGCATTCCCTGGTCAGCACCAAGTATCCGCAGGATGCCATCGAGATCATCGGATTCTCCGACTACGCCCGGGTGATGACGCCTCGCGACCTGGTCAACCACGATTGGGAACGGGTCTACGGCACCAACCTGCAGCACGCCCTGATGCTTGCTCGTCGGCATCTGGACCGGCATCGCAGCGCCGAACCGGTGATCCTGGTGATCACCGACGGCGAGCCGACCGCGCACCTGGCCGCGGACGGTTTCTCCGATTTCTGCTGGCCACCGTCGATGGAAACGGTTGCTGCCACCCTGGCCGAGGTGGAGCGTTGCACCCGGCGTGGCGCCACCATCAACATCTTCATGCTCGACAACGAGCAGCGGCTGGTGGACTTCATGCACGAGATCGGCCGGCGCAACGGTGGTCGGGTGTTCCTGCCCAGCACCGGAGCCCTCGGCGAATATGTCGTGTCGGACTACCTGAAGTCCCGCGGCGGCCGGCGGCGGGCAGGCTGACAGGGATTCTTCACGGCTGTGGCCCGGCGGAAATCCGCCGGGCCACAGTCAGCTATCGGCCGGTGTCGGCCAACCAGTTGCCTTACGCGCGCTTGGCCGGAGCCTTGCGTGCGGTGGTCTTGCGAGCAGTGGTCTTGGCAGCGGCCTTCTTAGCAGGCGCGGCCTTCTTGGCCGGAGCGGCCTTGGCAACCGTCTTCTTGGCCGGAGCGGCCTTCTTGGCAGGCGCGGCCTTCTTGGCCGGTGCCTTCGCGGCGGCGGTCTTCTTGGCCGGAGCGGCCTTGGCAACCGTCTTCTTGGCCGGAGCGGCCTTGGCGGCGGGCGCCTTCGCGGCAGCGGCCTTCTTGACCGGAGCGACCTTGGCGATCTTGCGACGGCCGGCGATGATCTCCTTGAACTCGGTACCCGGGCGGAAAGCCGGAACCGAGGTCTTCTTCACTCGCACCTTGGCACCGGTGGCCGGGTTACGCCCGATTCGAGCGGCCCGATCGCGCCGTTCGAAGGCGCCGAAACCGGTGAGGATGACCTTCTCGCCCTTGACGACGTTGGCGTAAACCTCGTCGAGGATGGCGTCCAGGATGGCCGCGGTGGACTTGTGGTCGGCATTCAGTCGAGCCGCTACGGCGTCGATGAATTGGGTCTTGTTCAAGCTAGTTCTCCTTAATGATGTTGCGTTCCAACGGAAAGTGTGACACCAATTGATCTTCAATGTGAAATCGCGGGTCAAATTCGTGTCTCGGCGGCTCCCATCCAGTGCAACCTCCGGACGCGAATCTGGCCGGATCGCAGCGAATTCTGCCACTATAAGCCTCGCCTGGAGCTGCGACACTCCGTTTTTCTTATCTGTTCGACAGGCTCAATGACCCGCCGCACACGGAGATTCGCGACTGGCGAGAGTCTTCGCGGGGCTGGTTGAGGCCTCGATTGCCCGTTGCGATGGCTATTCTCGGCTCGTGAATCGGTGCATCTGGGTGCGTTTGCCTGGCCCGGGAAGGGCAAACTCAGGCAGGCACCGGCCGGGCTACAGACCGCGCAGCCGGCGAGCTCCGAGATCGTCGCGGGCGGTCGGCGGCGCGATCCGGATACTCGCGCCGAGCACGTGCGCTCCCGAGCCGGTCGCCACGATCGGGTCGAGGGCACATTCGACCACCTCCGGCAGGTCATCGGCCAACCTGGACAGCCGCAGTGCGATCTCGACCAGCGCCGGGAGGTCAGACGGTTCGGCGCCGCCATAGCCGGTGAGCAGCGGGAATGCCTTGGGTCCGCTGATCAATTCCGCTGCCTCCAGCGAGGTCAGCGGCACCACCGCGTAGGCCCGATCCTCGAGCAGGTCGGTCGCCAATCCGCCGACCCCGAAGGACATCAGCGCTCCGAAGGACCTGTCGTCGTGCACCCGCAGGATGGTGTCCACCCCGCGCGGGGCCATCGATTGCACGATGACCGGTGAATCCGGCGACAAATCCAGCGAGACCCAGGCTTCGACGACATCGCCGGGATCGGCCAGGTGCAGCCGGACCGCGGCCGGTGCCTTGATCGCAACCGGCCAGCCGAGCCGATCCGCTGCCGCGATCGCCTCGGCAACGTTGCCGGCCGGCTCACCGGCCACCATCGATATGCCGTACCAGCCGAGTAATTGGCGGGCTTCCAGCAGCGTCAACCAGCGACCGTCGATCGCGTCGGCGAGCACCTCGGCTACGAACTGGCGGGCCGAGTCGGCAGCCACCCCGGCGAGTTCGGGTAACCGGCCGGTCTCGCGTTGGCGCCACCGGGCATAGCGGATCACATGCGCCAGCGCTCCGACGGCACGTTCGGGCGAGGAATAGGACGGGATCGAGCCGGGCATCGGCGCCAGGTCGCCGGCCACCGCGAGCGCGGCGGGCACCCCGTCGAAACCGAGGAAGGTGGACAGCACCGGCTTTGCCTGACCGACAACGGCATCCCGCAACCGGGCGGCGACCTCGGCCTCCTCGCCACGGCGCATCGGCGGGACGAAGATGGTGATCACCGCGTCCACCTCCTCGGCCGCCAGCGCGTCGGACAGCGCCTGGCCGAATGCGACCGGGCTGGCGTCCACCCCGACGTCGACCAACCCGGCCAGGCTCAATCCGGCGGTGGCCAGCGCATCGGCGACCAGCACTCCCAGCGCGGTCGAATGGCCCACCACCGCAACCCGATCCCCGGCTGGCAACGGCTGGGTGGTCAGCAGCAGCGCGACGTCGAAGAGCTCGGCCAGGGTGGCGGTCCGGATGATGCCGGAGGCTTCGAACAGTGCCTGCACACTCGCTTCGGGCACCTCCACCGAGGTGTGCTGCAACCCGGCCACCATCGAGCCGCGACCGCTCTTGACCGCCACGATCGGCTTGCGGCGAGCGAACCGGCGAGCAATCCGGGCGAATTTGCGGGGGTTGCCGAAACTTTCCAGGTATAGCAGGGCAAGCTCGGTGCTCGGATCGGTTTCCCAGTACTGCAGCAAGTCATTGCCCGACACATCGGCCCGGTTGCCGGCCGAGACGAACGTCGAGACACCAAGCCCACGGCGGGCCGCCTCACCGAGCACCGCGGCCCCCAATGCCCCGGATTGGCAGAAGAATCCGGCCCGTCCGGCCAGCGGCGCGACCGTCGAGAGCGAGGCGTTCAGCGCCACCGCGGGGTCGGTGTTGAGCACCCCCAGACAGTTCGGGCCGACCACCCGCATGCCGTGCGCGCGGGCTTGCGAGACCAGCATTCGCTGCGCCTGCAGCCCGTTCCGGCGGGCCGGCTCGTCACCGGATTCCCCGAAGCCGGCCGAGATCACCACCAGCCCGTGCACGCCCCGGGCACTGCATTGCGCGACCACCTCGCCGACGTCCGCGGCCGGCACCGCCAGCACCGCCAGATCCACCTCGCCGGGCACGTCGGCGATACTCGGGTAGGCCAGAATCCCGTTGATCGACCGGGTACGCGGATTCACCGGGAAGATCGGGCCGGTGAAGCCGGCGGCCTGCAGGTTGGCCAGCACCAGGTGGCCGATCTTGGCCGGGTCGGCGCTGGCACCGATCACCGCCACCGAGCGCGGGTGCAACAGCCGCCGGACCGAACGAGAATCGGCACGCAGCTCCCGCTCGGCCATCACCTTGCGGGTCAGGTCGGTGGCCGCGATGTCGAATTCCAGGCTGACCTCGTTACCGTCCAGCCGCCTGCTCGGAGCGAAGCCGGCATCGAGGAAGACCCTCATCATCTTCCGGTTCTCGGCCAGTACCAGCGCCTCGAACTTGACGATGGAAAGCTCCCGGCCAATCTCGACCAGGTGTTCGAGCAGCACCGAGCCGATCCCGCGGCCCTGGTGGGCGTCTGCCACTACGAAGGCGACCTCGGCCATCTCGCCACGGGTCCCGTCCGGGCCTGGCAGCCGATCGAAACGACCCACCGCGATGATGTCGCCGCCCAGCCAGACCACCAGCGCCACCCGATCGGTGTGATCGACCTCGCTGAACCTGATCAGGTCCCGTTGCGGAATGGTGGGGTAGGCGGAGAAGTAGCGCAGGTAGCGGGTCTGCACCGACAGCTGCGAATGAAAGCGCACCAGGGCCTCGGCGTCGGCCGGCGTGATCGGCCGCAGGTGCACCGCGCCGCCGTCGGCAACCAGCACATCGGCTTCCCAGCTCGGTGGGTAGTCCTCGCTCACCGCGGAGCCGGCCCGAGCTCAGTCCCGCGGATCATGAGGATCCAGTCCCAGCAACGGAAAGCTGGCGTCGCGGGTGGCCGCGATGGATCGGTCCAACCACGACTCGCCGCCGGGCATCCACTGCTGCGGGCCGGGGGTGCGGCCCTCCCCCATCCAGCGCGGCAACTCACCGGTCACCCCGCGCCGGCGTAGATCATCGGTCCAGGACTGCGGAATCTCGATCCGCGGGTCCAGCGGCCGGCCGGTCACCTCGGCGAGCAGGTGGGTCCAGGCTCGCGGCACGCAGCGCAGCACCCCGTAGCCACCACCGCCGAGGGCCAGCCACTTGCCGCCGGCACTGGCATGGGCGAGCCGGTGCAGGGCCGCGTAGGCAGCTCGCTGACCGTCCACCGTCAGGGACAGGTCAGCCAGCGGATCCTCGTGGTGGGTGTCGCAGCCGCACTGGGTCACCAGCACCTGGGGCGCGAATGCGGCCACCGCGCCCGGCACGACCGCGTTGAACGCCCTCAGCCAGCCGTCATCGGCCGTTCCCGGCGGCAGCGCCAGATTCATCGAGGTACCCGCCGCTGAGCCGGTACCGACCTCGCTGGCCAGCCCGGTGCCCGGGTAGAGCGTGCGTGGATCCTGATGCAGCGAGATGGTCAGCACCCGCGGGTCGCCGTAGAAGGCAGCCTGCACGCCGTCGCCGTGGTGGACGTCCACATCGACGTAGGCGACCCGCTCGGCGCCGGCGGCCAGCAGCGTCCGGATGGCCAGCACCACGTCGTTGAGGACGCAGAAGCCAGCCGCCGAGCCATGCATCGCGTGATGCAGGCCGCCGGCGATGTTGACCGCGTGCTCGGCGTGGCCCTGCCAGACCTGCAAGGCCGCCAGCGCCGAGCCGCCGGCGATCAGCGCGGCCGCGTCGAACATCCCCTCGAACACCGGGTTGTCCGCGCTGCCCAGTCCGAAGCCCAGGTAGCCGGGGTCGGCACTGGCGGCTCGGACCGCCGCGAGATATTCCGGCGAATGCACCGTAGCCAACTGATCATCGTCGGCCGGGACGGGCTCGATCAAAGCCAGCCGATCCAGTACGCCCAGGCTGCGGGCCAGTGACACCGTCAGGTCCAACCGGACCGGTGTCATCGGGTGCTCGCCGAAGTCGTAGGAGAGGTAGCCCTGACCCCACACCATGCTGGCCCGGCATTCGGAATCGGTGCTCGTCGACGCCATGGGTCTTGACGGTAATCTGCTATCGCTTCGCTTTCAGCCTGAACGCACCCCGGACTTGACAAACCGAGCAGGCAGCTAGTGATGTGAGCTTGGACATAATGCCTCATTGTTCATGATCGAGGTCCTACGATTCGCCCGTCACAGAAAGAGGCAACGATGCCGGTCACAGTCGAGCTTCGAGGGCTCACTCGCGCGGTCGAAGAGCTGCGCTCCGCGGTCGCCTCGCTGCACAGCAAGTACGGTGACGTGCCGACCGTAATCAGGTTGCGCAATGATCTCGAACGTTTGGAGCTGGATGTGCACGATGTCAGTTCGCTGCCGCCGACCGGGACCGGGGCGGCTCCGGCCGTCCTGCACCCGCTGACCGACGAGCCCTACGACCCGGCGATGTGGGCCGAGGACGCCGACGACGAGGGCCTGGGCGGCTACCACGGGACATCGCGATGACCGCTTCGAAGTCCAAGCCGGCCGTACACGGCGTGAACGCTCCCGGCCGGGCCCAGATCGCGGCCCGGACACTGCGCGGCGATCGCTGGTGGTTGCCGCAGCTGCTCACCGGCGGTGGCCTGACGCTGTTCGCGATCTATGCGACCATCCGGGCATTTCAGAACGGCGACTACTACTCCGAGCCGTACCTGACGCCGCTCTACTCGCCGTGCCTGGGCACCAGTTGCGTGCCTCACTCCAGCGACTTCGGCACCCCGATCGGACACTGGTTCCCGCTGTCGCCGGCGATCATCGTGCTGATCTTCCCGCTCGGCTTCCGAATGACCTGCTATTACTACCGCAAGGCCTACTACCGCGCGTTCTGGCTCTCGCCGCCGGCCTGCGGGGTTGCCGAGCCGCACGCCAAGTACACCGGTGAGACCAGATTCCCGTTGATCTTGCAGAACATCCACCGTTACTTCTGGTATGCCGCGATGCTGTTCGGGGTGTTCCTGACCTACGACGCCATCCTGGGTTTCCGGGACGAGCACGGCAAGTGGGGCCACATGGGCCTGGGCACCGTGATCCTGTTGATCAACGTCGTGCTGATCTGGGCCTACACGTTGTCCTGCCACTCGTGCCGGCACATCGTCGGGGGCCGGCTGCGGCACTTCTCCAAGCACCCGATCCGCTACTGGTCCTGGACGAAGATCTCCTACCTCAACGCCAAGCACATGCAGCTGGCCTGGGTGTCGCTGATCTGGCTGGTGATCACGGACTTCTACATCTTCCTGCTGGCTCATGGCAGTTTCCACGATCCACGGTTCTTCTAGTGCGCCGCGTCCGGATCCCGACCGCGCCGTGCTCGACTGAATCTGCCGCTTCCGCAAAGGAACCCACAGCCTGATGACCGACTACGAAGAGCATCGCTACGACGTGCTGATCATCGGTGCCGGTGGCGCCGGGCTACGGGCCGCGATCGCCGCCCGGGAAGCCGGCCTGCGGACCGCGATCATCTGCAAGTCGCTGTTCGGCAAGGCCCATACCGTGATGGCCGAGGGTGGCATCGCGGCGTCGATGGGCAATGCGAACTCCAACGACAACTGGCAGGTGCACTTTCGCGACACCATGCGCGGCGGCAAGTTCCTGAACAACCCGCGGATGGCAGAGCTGCACGCCAAGGAAGCACCCGACCGGGTCTGGGAACTCGAGACCTACGGCGCGCTGTTCGACCGGACCCCCGAGGGCAAGATCAGCCAGCGCAACTTCGGCGGTCACGAATATCCGCGGCTGGCCCACGTCGGTGACCGGACCGGCCTGGAAATGATCCGCACCCTGCAGCAGAAGATCGTCTCGCTGCAACAGGACGACGGTGCGGCCGAATCGGGTTCTGCCAGCACCGGCAAGGCGGTCGCCTCCGATGGCAAGCTGCGGGTGTTCGCCGAGTTGACCATCACCGAACTGCTGAAGGACGAGACCGGCGCGATTGCCGGGGCCTTCGGCTACTGGCGCGAGTCCGGCCGGTTCGTGGTCTTCCGGGCGCCAGCCGTGGTGCTGGCGACCGGCGGTATCGGCAAGTCCTTCAAGGTCACCTCGAACTCCTGGGAGTACACCGGCGACGGCCATGCGCTGGCGCTGCGGGCCGGCTCCAGCCTGCTCAACATGGAATTCGTGCAGTTCCACCCGACCGGGATGGTCTGGCCGCCCTCGGTCAAGGGCCTGCTGGTGACCGAGTCGGTGCGCGGCGACGGCGGCGTGCTGCGCAACTCCGAGGGCAAGCGCTTCATGTTCGACTACGTCCCGGACGTCTTTCGCAAGAACTATGCCGAGACCGAAGAGGAAGCCGATCGCTGGTACAAAGACCCCGAGAACAACAAGCGGCCACCGGAGCTGCTGCCCCGGGACGAGGTGGCCCGGGCGATCAACACCGAGGTCAAAGAGGGTCGTGGCACCGAGCACGGCGGGGTGTTCCTGGACGTCTCGACCAGGCTGCCGGCCGAGGAGATCATCCGCCGGCTGCCCTCGATGCACCACCAGTTCAAGGAACTTGCTGACGTCGACATCACCAAGGAGCCGATGGAGATCGGCCCGACCTGCCATTACGTGATGGGTGGCGTCCAGGTGGCGCCGGATTCGGCTGCCGCCGAAGGGGTTCCTGGGCTGTTCGCGGCCGGTGAGGTGGCCGGTGGCATGCACGGTTCGAACCGGCTCGGCGGCAACTCGCTGTCGGACCTGCTGGTCTTCGGACGGCGGGCCGGCATCGGCGCGGCCGAGTACGTGGCGAGCCTGGACGGGCAGTATCCGAGCGTCACCGAGGAGTCGGTGCAGGCCGCGTCGACTGCCGCGCTGGCCCCGTTCGACAACGAGTCTGGCGAGAATCCCTATACCCTGCACCAGGAACTGCAACAGGCCATGAACGACCTGGTCGGCATCATCCGCAAGGAAGCCGAGATGGTGCAGGCGCTGGAGAAGTTGCAGGACCTCAAGGCCCGCGCGGTCGGAGTCAGCGTGGAAGGTCACCGGCAGTTCAATCCCGGCTGGCACCTCGCGCTGGACCTGCGCAACATGATCGCGGTCAGCGAGTGCATCGCTCGGGCGGCGCTGGTCCGGCAAGAGAGCCGGGGCGGCCACACCCGCGACGACTTCCCGGCGATGAGCGCTGACTGGCGACAGAAGAACCTGATCTGTCGGGCCGAATCGATCGGTTCCGGGTTGGGCGACATCGAGGTGGTGGAGCAACCCATCCCCGACGTGCGTACCGACCTGCTCGAGCTGTTCGAACGCGACGAGCTGTCGAAGTACCTGACCGAAGCCGAACTTCCCGCAACCGCCGAGGGGAACTCTCCATCATGAGCTACGACGCCAAGTTCCGGGTATGGCGCGGTGACGCCGACAGCGGTGAGCTGCGGGACTTCACCGTCCTGGTCAACGAGGGCGAGGTCGTGCTCGACATCATCCATCGGTTGCAGGCCACCCAGGCCTCGGACCTCGCCGTCCGGTGGAACTGCAAGGCCGGCAAGTGCGGCTCGTGCAGCGCCGAGGTCAACGGCCGGCCGCGGCTGCTGTGCATGACCCGGATGTCGACGTTCACCGAGGCGGAGACCGTCACGGTCACCCCGCTGCGCGCCTTTCCGGTGATCCGCGACCTGGTCACCGACGTGTCCTTCAACTACCAGAAGGCCGCCGAGATCCCGGCCTTCGTACCGCCGAAGGACCTGGCGCCCGGCGAGTACCGGATGCAGCAGCTCGACGTCGAGCGCAGCCAGGAATTCCGCAAGTGCATCGAGTGCTTCTTGTGCCAGGACACCTGCCACGTGGTGCGCGATCACGAAGAGAACAAGGCGTCCTTCGCCGGCCCACGGTTCCTGATGCGGATCGCCGAGCTGGACATGCACCCGCTGGACGCCCTCGACCGCAAGCACCAGGCGCAGGACGAGCACGGCCTCGGCTTCTGCAACATCACCAAGTGCTGCACCGAGGTGTGCCCGGAGCACATCAAGATCACCGACAATGCCCTGATCCCGTTGAAGGAACGGGTCGCGGACAAGAAGTACGACCCGCTGGTGTGGCTCGGCAACAAGATCATGCGGCGCCCGTGAGGCAGCTACCAGTTCAGCCGGGCGGGATCCTCATCGCAGCGTCCGGCTGAACAGCCACACGATCACGGTCAGCACCCCGACCAGGCCGACCAGGCCGGCAACCTCGAGGCCGTAGGTGCTGTCGGAGCCGACCAGGCTGGACAGCAGGTAGCTGATCCAGGCCAGCACGCCGGCGATGGCCAGGTGCAGCCCGCAGCGCAGCGCCCAGCGCTGGGCTGCCACCTGCTCCAGCCTGCTGCCCAACGGCACCCCTGCGGCGAGCGCGATGCTGCTGTGCAGCAGGTACAGCACGGCAGCGAACATCAACGTCCGGACTACCGGCGGCGAGCCGTGCACGCCGTAGCAGGCCAGCCAGCCCCAGATGCCCATCGACACCACCAGCGCCCCGCCGGCGCGGGCCGGGCTGGCCACCGCGAACAGCAGCCCGAACGCGATTGCGAACACGGGCACCGGTTTCGGGTGCGCCGGCACCAGCATCATCGCAACGCCCAGTGCCGCCACCACCAGCCGGACGAGGGCCGCTGACCGAGCCACCAGCGGCCGGCGCTCCCAGCTCAACACCAGGCTGGCTCGGCTGCGGTCCAGGCCGCGCCATCGCGACCTGCCCATCGCCTGCTGCCCCGGACCAAAAATGCTCATCGGCGCAGCCTCGGTGCCAGCGCGGTGCGGCTCAACCCGATCAGCACCTGATCCAGGCTTCCGCTGCCCTGCCAGGGCACTACCGGGACGCCCCGCTCAGCCAGCGCGTCGATCAGGTTCTGCCGCTGCGCCAGTTGGATTCGCCAGGCCAGGCCCGTCCACGCGCTCTCCTCCGGCAGCAGCACGTCGGCTGGCAGGGTGTCCACCAGCACGACCGATCGACCGGTCCTGGTCAGCTCGGCCACCGCGCCGGCCAGTTCGTCGCTGAGCACCGGGCTGAGCACGATGACCAGTGCCCGGTTGGAAACCCTGGCCAGCGCCCGGCTCACCGACTGCTGCCGGACCGCGCCACCCTTGACCTCGATCAGGATCTCGATCAGGCGATCCAGCTGCTGGCGGCCGGCCCGGGACCGAATCGGTCGGCCGGGCCGGGACAGGTCGAGCAGGCCGACCCGATCGCCGTGCCGCAGGTAGTGCTCAGCGATCGAGGCCGCCGCCCGGACCTCGGTGTCGATGTTGCTCGAGGTGCCCGACAGGCCGGTGCTGATGCCGATCTCGACCGAGGTGTCGAGCACCAGGACCACCTCGGTGTCCCGGTCGGAATGGGTCGAGGTGACGTGCAACTGGCCGGTACGGGTGGACACCGCCCAGTTGATCCGGTGCAACCGGTCGCCGACCGCGAACGGCCGGACGCCCGCGAGATCCACGCCCTCGCCGGTCCGCCGGGATCGGTGGCCGCCCACGATGCCGGCCGCATTGGGCACCAGCTCGGTGGCGGTGAAACCCTCGCGGAACGGCAGCGTCCGGATGCCGAGGGTTTCCGGGCAATCGGTCTGGACGCGCAGCAGGCCATGCGCGGTGAGCAGGCTCAACCGCACCCGCTCGACCCGGCCTCGGCCCCACCGGGTGCTGACCAGCTCGTGCGAGAGCAGCACCTCGGAGTCGGCTCGCAGCGCCGTGCAGACGTCGCCGCCGCCGGCAATCTCGACCCAGCCGTCGACCTCGGTCCGCAGCCGTACCAGGTCGAGCGACTCGGCCCCGGACAATCGTTCGGTGAGTACGGTGGATTCGCCTTCGAGCAGGGTGGTCGCACCGGTCCAGACCCGCAGCGTCGGCAATCGGTAGGCACGGCTGAGCAGCGGTAGCACGGTGCCCACCATCAACGGCAACGCGATGATCAGCAGGTCAGACCGGGTCAGGAACACCGCGAGCAGCGACAGCAGCGCGATGGCGCCGGCGGCGGTGCTCAACGCCGGTGTCGGCAACCACAATGGCCTTTCCGGTTCGGTCAATTCCGGCCCGCGGCGGAGTAACTGGACCGTTGGTTGACGGCGGCCGGTGCCGGCACCGAGCTGAGCACCCCGCCGATCACGTCCACCGGCGAGAGGTTGCGCATCCACATCTCCGGACGCAGGGTGACCCGGTGCGCGAGCACCGCGACGGCCACCGCCTTGACGTCGTCGGGCGTGACGAAGTCGCGCTGGTGGATCAGCGCGTGCGCCCGGGCGACCAGCAGCAGCGCCAGCGCCCCGCGTGGTGAGGAACCCACCAGCAGATGCTGGTGGAACCGGGTCGCGTCGACCAGCGCCACGCAGTACCGTCCGACGCTCTCCTCCACCTCGATGTGTTCGACGACCTGCTGGATCGCCAGCAGGCCGGCCGCGTCGAGCACCGGATCCAGGGTGATCGCCTCGGCCCGCCGGGAGACTCGCCGGGCGAGCACCTGCCACTCCTCCTCGGCGGTCGGGTAGCCGAAGGAGACCCGGAGCAGGAAGCGGTCCAGCTGCGCCTCCGGCAACGGGTAGGTGCCCTCGTACTCGATCGGATTTGCCGTCGCTATCACGTGAAACGGCTTCGGCAGCTCGAACGTCCGGCCCTCGACGGTGGCCTGGCCCTCTTGCATCGCCTCGAGCAGCGCGGCTTGGGTCTTGGGCGGCGTCCGGTTGATCTCGTCGGCCAGCACCAAGCCGGCGAACAGCGGTCCGGCCCGGAAGACGAAGTCGTTCTTGGTCTGGTCATAGACGAAGGAGCCGGTGATATCGGAGGGCAGCAGGTCCGGGGTGAACTGGACGCGGCGGAACTGCAGGCCCAGCGCCTGCGCGAACGAGCGGGCGGCCAGCGTCTTGGCCAGCCCCGGATTGTCCTCGATCAGCACGTGACCACCGGCCAGCACGCCGGCCAGCACCAGCGACAGCTGACCGCGCTTGCCGACTACCGCGCGGCCCACCTCGTCCAGCACCGCTCCGCACGCTGCGGCCGCCTCCGAGACGCTCTTCAGATCGCCTCGATGGCCGCTACCAGCTCGTGCAGTTGGTGAGCCGAAGGCGGCCCGTTCTGCGGTGTAGTCATCATCTGCCACAGCTGCTCCCCTACTATCGCGCGGGCCTGCTCGGCCTCGCGGGCGAAGTTGATCCCGTGCCGGTGCCGGAGCCGTTCGGCCGCCAGCTCGGTCAGCACCGGACGGACATTCCATTCGAACTTCTCACTATCGACGCTGGCGCCCTGCAACCGCCGTTCGAGCTGGCGGAGCTTGACGAAGTACTCCTCGCCGCTGGCCGGTGGCGCCGGCGCCCAGTCCTCGACCGGTGCCATCTCGTGATAGGTCGAACTCATCAGCGCGAGTAGCACGGCGAGGGTCACCGGCACCGCGACCCAGAGCGTCGGCGAGACTCCCGAGCTGGTCAGGCTGCCGAGCACGCTGGCCGCCACGCCCACCGCCAGGCCGATGGCGGAGTAGACGAAGACCCGCCGCCACACCCTCCGATTCGCGGTGAAACGGTCGGCGACCGCGGTCGAGTCCGCTGCCACGGGCTCAGCCATCGGCGGGCACCCGCTGACCGGTGACATCGCGCCGGAGCAGTTCCAGCGCCTGCCTGGCCCGCTCGGAGTCGCCGGCTGACATGTCATGGCTGGAGAACCTGGCCTCGCGATACAGCGCGGCCAGCTCGGTCAGCGGCGCGATGCTCAGCGACAGGGTGGCCGACCACCGGGCGACCAGCTCGGTCGAGGTTTCCGAGGCACGCTTGGGCGTGCAGGCCTGGTCGGCAAGCTCCTCGAGCCGCAACCAGCAGGCGATGATCGCGTCGCGGGTGTGGCCCCGACGCAGCCTCAGCCTCGCCGAATCGAAGATATCGACGACCTGCTCGGCGGCCTGCTCATCCAGCTCGGGTGCTGGTGTCGGTGGCTCAGGGAGCTTCGGTACCGGCTTCGCGTGGCCGAGCCTCGGCACGACGCGCGCCAGGAACAGCACCACCAGCAGCACCACGGCGACCAGCGCTGCCTGGCCGATACCCGCGACCAGCCACCACGGGATATGCAGGTGCGGAAAGTACGAGCGGCTCGGCGGGCTGGCGCCCGGCGGGGGCGGCGTACGGATGACCGCCGGTGGCAGCTTCGGCCGGCTCACCTGGTAGGCGAGCTTGTCCCGGCGGCTGATCTGGCGGGTAAAGACGGACAGCGACAGCAGGATGAACCCGAACGTCGCGACGAGCGCCAACCAGCCGTCTCGTGCCCGAAATTTCCCCGTCGTACTCACCACCGATGCCTAGGTAGAGCACGACAATAACCCTATAACCCCAATGTGCGCACCCGGAGCCACAGAGGATGCCAAACTGATACCGCGGCGGGTCGCTCAGGCCAGGGCTGCGCTCAGATCGGCCAGCAGATCCTCGACGTTCTCGATACCGACCGACAACCGGACCAGGTCGGCGGGTACCTCGAGCGGCGAGCCGGCCACGCTGGCGTGGGTCATCCGGCCGGGATGCTCCACCAGCGACTCGACCCCGCCGAGGGACTCCGCGAGCGTGAACAGGTGGGTCAGCTCGCAGAACTTCAATGCCGCCTCTTCACCGCCACGCAGCCGGAAGGAGACCATTCCGCCGAACGCGCTCATCTGCTTGGCCGCGATAGCGTGCTGCGGGTGGCTTTCCAGCCCCGGGTACAGCACCGTGGACACCGCGGGATGCTCGGACAGGAACTGCACGACCCGTTCGGCGTTGGCGCAATGCCGATCCATCCGGACGCCGAGGGTCTTGATACCGCGCATCACCAGCCAGGCATCGAACGGGCCGCTGACCGCACCCATCGCGTTCTGGTGAAAGGCCAACTGCTCGCCGACCTCGGCGTCGGCGGCGATCGCGGCCCCACCGACCACGTCGGAATGCCCGCCCAGGTACTTGGTCGTCGAGTGGATGACGATATCCGCACCGAGGGCCAGCGGCTGCTGCAGGTACGGCGAGGCGAAGGTGTTGTCGACGACGAGTTTCGCGTTGTTCTGATGGGCGATTGCGGCAATGGCGGTGATGTCGGCGACGTTCAGCAACGGGTTGGTCGGCGTCTCTACCCAGACCACCGTGGTGTCCGGACGGATCGCCGCGGCGACCGCGGCGGTGTCGTGCATCGCGACCGGGGTGTGCTCGACGCCCCAACGGCTGAGCACCCGGGCGATCAGCCGGAAGGTGCCGCCGTAGGCATCATCGGGCACCAGCACGTGATCGCCGGGCACACACAGGGTGCGCAGCACGGTGTCCTCGGCGGCCAGGCCGGAGGCGAAGGCCAGCCCGCGCGCGCCGCCCTCGATCGCGGCCAGGCACTCCTCGAGCGCGGTCCGGGTCGGGTTGGCCGACCGGCTGTACTCATAGCCGGACCGCAGGCCGCCGACGCCGTCCTGCTTGAACGTCGAGGTCTGGTAGATCGGGATCGCGACCGCGCCGGTCAGCGGGTCCGGTTCCTGCCCGGCGTGGATCGCGCGGGTGTTGAAGCCAAGCTCGTCCGCGGCGCCGTTGCCGCCATCCAGGTTGCTCATAGCGGACACCGTACCGCCCGGATCCGCGAAGCTCGACGCCCGTCCGGCGGCGGCTACTTCCCGCTGAGGTGACCGAGCAGGTCTTGGCGGGTGAGCACCCCGGCCGGCTTGCCGGCCACGTGCACCAGCAGCGCATCGGCGGCACCCAGGGCCTCCACCGCCGCCCGGACCGGCTCGCCCGAACCGATGATCGGCAGCACCGCGGACATGTGCTTCTCCAGCGGGTCGGCCAACGTGGCGGTGCCGGCGAACAGGGCGTCCAGCAATGCCTTCTCCGACACCGAGCCGACCACCTCGCCGGCGGTCACCGGCGGCTCGGCCTTGACCACCGGCATCTGCGAGACGCCGTACTCACGCAGGATGTCGATCGCCTCGCGGACGCTCTCGTTCGGGTGCCCGTGCACCAGCGCCGGGGTCTGGCCGCTCTTGGCGGTAAGCACGTCCCCGACGGTCTCCTCGCCGGCGGCATCGACGAAGCCGTAGTCGCTCATCCACTTGTCGGAGAAGATCTTGGACAGGTAGCCGCGACCGCCGTCGGGCAGCAACACCACGATGACGTCGTCCGGGCCGGCACGCTCGGCCACCCGCTGCGCCGCGGCGACCGCCATCCCGCAGGAGCCGCCGACCAGCAGCCCCTCCTCGCGGGCCAGCCGGCGGGTGAACTCGAAGGAATCCCGATCGGACACCGCGATGATCTCGTCGGCGACCGTCCGGTCATAGGCTTCCGGCCAGAAGTCCTCGCCGACCCCCTCGACCAGGTAGGGACGGCCGGTGCCACCGGAATACACCGAGCCTTCCGGGTCGGCACCGATCACCCGCACCACCCCGGACGGGCGGTCGGCCGAGACCTCCTTGAGGTAGCGACCGGTGCCCGAGATGGTGCCGCCGGTACCGACGCCGGCCACGAAGTGGGTGATCCGGCCGTCGGTCTGCTCCCACAGCTCCGGGCCGGTGGTCTCGTAGTGCGAGCGGGGGTTGTTCGGGTTGGCGTACTGATCGGGCTTCCAGGCCCCCGGGATCTCGCGGACCAGCCGGTCAGAGACCTGGTAGTAGGACCGCGGATCCTCCGGCGCGACCGCGGTCGGACACACCGCAACCTCGGCGCCGTAGGCCTTGAGGGTGTTGATCTTGTCCGCCGCGACCTTGTCGGGCAGCACGAAGACGCACTTGTAACCTCGCTGCTGCGCCACGATCGCCAGCCCCACCCCGGTGTTGCCCGACGTCGGCTCGACGATCGTGCCGCCCGGCTTGAGCGCGCCGGAACGTTCGGCCGCCTCGATCATCCGGACCGCGATCCGGTCCTTGACCGATCCGCCCGGATTGAAGTATTCGACCTTGGCCAGCACCAGCGGTGCGCTGGCCGGATCGAGGTGACGGGTGACGCCGTGCAGCTGGACGAGCGGGGTGTTGCCGATCAGCTCCACGAGCGAGGTGTGATAGCGCATGGCACAAAGGCTAACCTCGATAGCGCACGGCCGATTTTCGCCCCTGCCGCAAACCGCGACAAGTACCTCAAAGGAGTCCGCGCAAGATGAGCCGCGCTTCACGTGCCCGCCGAGTGGTGACCGCGGCGGCGTACGGCGGTGGCAGTCTCGGTGCGCTCAGCGCGGCGCTGTTCGGGCTGATCTATGGCGAGTCGAAGCTGGCCCGGCGCCGGATCGCGCCCGCCGAACTCGATCCGCCGCGCGCGGACGGGATCTGGACCGGACCCGGTGTGCCGGCCGAGCAGCCGCCGCTGGTGCTGGCGATGCTCGGTGACTCCTCGGCTGCCGGGTACGGCGTGCACGTCGACGCCGACACCCCCGCCGCCCGGATCGCGGCTGGTCTGTCGGCACTGGCGCACCGTCCGGTCCGGCTGCACAACGTCGCGGTGGTCGGCGCCCAGTCCTCGGCGCTGACCGGCCAGGTCAGGCAGGTCCTCGCCGGCCGGCCGGACCTGGTGGTGGTCATGATCGGGGCCAATGACGTCACCCACCGGGTGCGCGCCGCGGAATCGGTCCGGCACCTGAGCCTCGCGCTGAGCCTGCTGGCCGAGCATCGGGTGCCGGTGGTGGTCGCCACCTGCCCCGACCTGGGCACCATCCGGCCGATCGCGCAGCCGCTGCGCTGGCT
>JALYVK010000137.1 GCA_030853265.1 Actinomycetota bacterium | reverse complement strand
ACATCGGGCGGTGTGCCGCATATCCGACAGGACGACTTCGAGCTGCATGTTCTTGCTGCGGCGAGCGCCGGTGACGATCTTGACCCTTCGTTGAACGGCGTCTACCACCGGCCTGGGGGAGGATCGACATACGAGGAGATGCTGCGGTTTGGTGTCGCTTTCGCTGATGGCCGCAAGGGCAGCAATCTTGGCGGGTTTACGCAATCCGGAGAGGAGGCTGAGGGTCCCGTCCTGTGGGGAATGACGGTGGCGGCGGGGGCGGCCGCTGGCATCCGGGTTTCTGGATGTGGCCGCTTCCACCGATCGGCACGCTGGCCGCTTCCACCGATCGGCACGCTGTCTTTCGTCTGCGAATGGCCGGCGGCAGGAATCCCGCTGACCCGCGTCGAGGTCGATTCCCAGCCACTCCGTGATGCCGCCGGCCGCTCACGTGAGCTATTTCCAAACGAGGCCTCAGGGGTCGGGGGCGCCACTTGGTCTCGGGGGTTCGGGAGCGTGCGAACCCGCGCTCAACAGAACAGGGAGGCGTAGCGCCTAGCCAAGGCCGCTTCGAGGCTTCTGCCTTCGAAACCGCAAGCGTAAGGCCGCAGCGCCGCTTCGGGGACCCGCTGGCGAGAAGCAGAAGCGCCGCCGCTCAGACCCGAATGGGCGACGAACCGGAAGCGAGCCCGGGTAGTCGATCGGATCAGTAGAAGAAAGACAACCCTCCGCCGGTGCAACCTGTTGACGGGGGCGAGCAGCCACCACTCTTGTAGTAGATGACTGGGGTGTCGGCGACCCGCCAGCGTCCGGCGATCAACCGGATGTGCGATCGCTTCCCCGTGCGATACCCGAAAGCGGCCAACGTCGCAGCGGCTCGATCTCCGCGTCGGGAGACGTCGACCATCCTCAGCCTCAGCAGGATCCGATCGTGGCCAAGCCCCGGTCCCGCCGCCGAGCCACCGGAGCCCAGGAGGTGGCGCACGCCGCTCTCGCAGGATGACCTGTGTCCAGCAGTCGAGCTTCCAGTAGCAACGGCGTGGAGCGCGTTAGCTACTGAAAGCTCAGTTCTTCAGGCGACGAGTACTCGGACACGACCGGTCGCGATCGTCCACGGATCGATCTTCTCCACAAACCGCGCCGCCCCGGCAGAGAGAACAGATCGGCATACGCCTGCGCCAACGGCGTCACCGGCCCATACCGATCCAGCCACCGATCCGGCTCGAGGGGGCGTGAGCTAACGGCTATGCGCCCGAAACTCCCGGCTGCGCTCGCCGTCGACTAGCCCGGCTCAGAGGGCTGGATCCCGGCCCGCTCGAGCAGCGCGAGGAAGGCCTCCTCGTCGATGATCTCGATCCCGAGCTCCTGCGCCTTCGCCAGCTTCGAGCCGGCCCGCGGCCCGGCGACGAGCAGAGCGGTCTTCTTCGAGACCGACCCCGAGGCCTTGCCGCCGGCCTGCTCGACGGCGGCCTGCGCCGCCTTGCGATCGAGCCGCTTCAGCGCGCCGCTGATCACGATCGTCTTGCCCGCGAGCGGGGAGGAGGACGACAGGGCGACCGGACGGTCGGCATCGAGCACATCGAGGTTCACGCCGAGGGCGCGGAGCCGCGCGATCTGGTCGCGTGTCGCCTCGAGGGAGAAGAACGCGGCGATCGACTCGGCCGAGGCCGGGCCGATGTCCTCGACCTCGACCAGATCCTCCACCGTCGCGGCGGCCACCTGCTCGGCGCTCTCGTAGCCGGCGCGGCACAGCCGCTTGGCCGCGCCGTCCGAGGCGAGCGGGATCGACCAGCCGATGATCGCTTTGCGCACGCCGACGTCCTTCGAGCCGTCGATCGACGCGATCATCTTCTCCACTAGGCGCGCCCCCATTCCATCGAACGTCGCCTTCGCCTTCGCATCCGCGGCGAGACGGTCGCGCTCGGCGACGAGCGCGTCACGCAGCGGCCCGTAGAAGTCGGCGGGCGTCGACAGCACGCCGGCGTCGATGAAGCGCTCGATCCAGCTGGTGCCGACCGCGTCGATGTCCGCGGCCGCCCGCGAGGCCCAGTAGGTGAGCCGGCCGAGGGTCTGCGCGGGGCAGCCAAGCGTGTTCTCGCACAGCAGGATCCGTGACTCGCCGACCTCGATCAGCGGCGTGCCGCACGACGGGCACTCGGCCGGGGCCTCGATCGGCTGCTCGGAGCCGTCCCGGGCCGAGAGCACCGGACCCTCGACGTACGGGATCACGTCGCCGGCCCGGTAGAGCGTAATCCGGTCGCCGACGCGGATGTCGCGCTCCGCGATCACCGCGATGTTGTGCAGCGTCGCGCGGCGGATCGTCGTGCCCGCCAGGAAGAGCGGCTCGATCACCGCGACCGGCGCCACACGGCCGGTCTTGCCGACCTGCCAGATCACCGCGTGGATCCGTGACTCGCCGCGCAGCGCCGCCGGTTTCCAGGCGATCGCGCCGCGAGGATGGTGCGAGGTGCTCCCGGCAGCCTCGAACGCGGCACGGTCGGCGAGACGGATGACGACACCGTCGAGATCGAAGTCAAAGCTCTGGCGGTCGGTCTCGATCCGGTGCATATAGGCGATCACCGCGTCCGGGTCGTCGGTGGTGATCGTGGCGACGACCTCCAGGCCGAGCGCGCGGGCGCGGTCGAGGGTGTCGTGCGTGACACCCTCCTCGAGCAGGTCGAACGGCATGAACGTCAGCGGCCGGCCAGCGACCTTCGCGCGGTCCTTCGCCCGCAGCGTGCCGGCCGCGGCGTTGCGGGGGTTGGCGAGCGGCTTGTCGGGGTGTGCGTCGTTGTAGGCGTTGAAGTCGGAGTGGAGCATCACCACTTCCCCCCGGATCTCACACGAGACCGGCTTGGCGAGCCGGTCCGGGAGGTTCTTCATCCCGCGCGCGTTGCCGGTCACGTCCTCGCCGATCTCACCGTCGCCGCGCGTGGCGAACGCGACGAGCCGTCCGTGCTCGTAGCGCGCGGACCCGGACAGGCCGTCGAACTTGATTGCCGCATCCATCGCCTGCCCGGGGAAGCGCGTGAGGAACGCCCGGATCTCCTCATCGGAGTGCGTCTTGGCCAGCGACAACATCGGATGCTCATGCCGGACCGGCGTGAACGGCGCCGAGACACCGTCAGAGATCCGCTCGGTCGGAGTGTCCGCACTCTTCAGCTCCGGGTGATCGGCCTCGAGCCCCAGCAGCTCGTTCCACAGCGCGTCGAACTCCGGATCGGAGATCTCCGGCTCGCCCGCGTAGTAGAGGAGGCTGAGGCGGCGGACGAGCTCCTCCAGCTCGCGCATCCGCGATTCGATCCCGGCTGTCCTATCAGTCGTCGCCACGCCCGCAATCTACGCTGCCGACGCGCCATGCAGAACGGCAGCGGCGAGGTCGTCCGTAACGTCTACGAGGCAACCGTACGAGGCGGACCCATCACCGCGATCATCCTCCATGACACCACCGGACAGCTCATCCGCCGACCACTCAACTGAACACCCCGTGCGTCTGGCCACAGTAGCCCTGTCGCGTGCCCAAGGCTTCGTGGGAGGAGCGGGATGTCACAAGAGACCACTCCAGCGCCGACCAGAACACCTGCGTGCTCACCGACATGGCTGCTATCACGAAAGGGCCGGCCACGAGATTGGACGTCGGCACGCGGGCGACGCTGCCGCTTTACGTCAGGCTATGCCCGAAGCGGAAGTCGGCCGCTCGTGGCCGGTTGGGCGACAATCCGGAACTGTCGGTGGCGAGGTCCCGGGCTGGGCAGCGGGGTTTGCCGCGACCTGGCGGGCGCCATCACGCCGGCGCGGGCTGGTCGGGGCTCAGCGAGGGGTCGTTGATCGGGGTGCGCCGATCCAGTACATGAGGCTGGGCTGGTGATACCAGCGATGCGTGACGCCCAAGAGTCGCATGCCTAGCTTGCGGCATACGCGGACCGACCGGCGGTTAGCAAGGTAGGTGACGGCCCAGACCTCATCCAGGCCATCAGCGAGCGCGCGCCAGCAGCGCGCCGGCGGCGTCGGTCGCTAGGCCCCGCCACCCCAGCTGTCGGGGTGCACTTGCCAGCCGATCTCGATCTCGCCCGCACCGTCGGGAAGCGGCTTGAGCAACGATCCATGCTGCCAGCTCGATCAGCGGTGACCATGACGCCGTCCCTGCGGTTGTCAGCGCTCGCTCTTCTGCCTCAACGCGGACAGGGGTTGGCAGCCCCCCGCTTGAAAGGTTCGATTCCTTCGCCGCGTCGTGGCTGAAAATCGCGGACCAATTCAGGACGGGGCGCCGCAGGAGCGGGAACGGGAACGGGAACGGGAACGGGATAAGGTTTCTGGGCTTGCCTGAGAACCGTGCACAGGGGACTCCGGAGATCGGGGGTGGTGGTTACGCGCGCGAGGAGCTGCTGGAGCGCCGCAGCTCGCTGCGCCGTCGACGTCGCAACGGCCGACGGCGTAACTTCGTGGGGCTGCTCTTACTTGTGGCCGCGATCGGGCTCGTGGTCGCGGCTGCCGGTGGCGGTGGCGGTGGCGGTCGGGCATCGTATGCGTCTCGTCTGGCGACCACGTCCCCGCGCCGCACTCCCGCGCCGGCAATCCAGCTGCCCCGAGGCGGTAGAACGATCCTGCCGGGGCATCTCGTGGTCGCCTATTACGGGATCGTCGGCACGACGAACATCCTCGGCCGGACGCATGACCCAGAGGCCGACGCCGCCGGCGTGCAACGAAAGGCCCGGGCATACGCGCGATACGGCCAGCCGGTGCAGCCAGCCTTCGAGCTGGTCGCCACGATCGCCTCCCCCGACGCGGGACCGTCGAACACCTACAGCTCGCCGGTCGACAACCGGACTATCACGCAGTACCTCCAAGCCGCCCATCGTCACCGGCTGCTGCTGATCCTGGACTTCCAGCCCGGCCGCGGCGAGTTCCTTCCGGAGGTGCGGCGCTACGCCCGCTTCCTGCTGGACCCCGCGGTCGGAGTGGCGCTCGACCCGGAGTGGAAGCTGACCAACGATCAGGTACCCGACCAGGCGATCGGCTCCTCGTCGTCGGGCTCCATCAACGCCGTGTCGAGCTACCTCTCGAGCTTCGTCGACCGCCACCGGCTGCCGCAGAAACTGTTCATCGTGCACGAGTTTCGTCTCTCTGAGCTTCCTGACCGCCAGCGCATCGCCTTTCATCCCGAGCTAGCCACCGTGCTGCAGATGGACGGGCTCGGATCGGTGCCGGTCAAGCTCGCGGCCTACCACCAGGTCATGCAGGGCGCCCTGGGATTCTTCCCGGGCTTTAAGGTCTTTCTCCAGCGCTCCAACGACCCGGTGCCGCTGTCGCCCAAGTCGGTCATCAAGCTGCTCCCCCGCCCGGCGTACATCAGCTATCAGTGATCGGTCAGGCTACCCAGCCGCCCACCCCTCGAG
>JALYVK010000020.1 GCA_030853265.1 Actinomycetota bacterium | reverse complement strand
TGCCGGGGCCGGCGTCGGAGCCGCGCTGCTCGCGCATTCGCCGTCGCTGGTGATCGCGCTCGCGGCCGCTGGCGTGGCAGCCGCCGCGGCAGCCTTCGCGGCCGTCCCGGCAATGCCTTTCGCAGTACCGGGTATTGACCCAGTGGTCTAGTCCAATTATGGTGTCGTCAACCGCTATCCGCGGGCGCTCACCGATACCTGCCTAGCGTGCCCGATCGGTCGCGCTCCGGCACGAGGACGGACGATTCCCCATGCGCCTTTCTGCTCGTCGTCGACGCCTGCGCAACACGATTCTGCTGTGCAGCGCGGCACTTATGCCCCTCGGCATGATCTCGCCGGTTGCCCAGGCGGCCACCAGCCAACCAGCTCGGCACCAGAACGGGGCCGATCGCAAGCTGGAGATGGGCTTCTTCGAGCAGTGGAGCATCTACGGCCGTGGTTTCAGCCTCGCCCAGGCCGACCAAGAAGGCGAGGTGAAAGGGCTGACCGACCTGGACTACGCGTTCGGTGGGGTACTGCCGGCGCAGGGTGCCAGCAGCACACCGGACCCGGTCAGCAACCCGGTGACCTGTCAGAGTGTCGACAGCTGGGCGGATTACTCGACGCCGTATCTGGCCGATGTCGCCGGTGGAAACCCGGTCGGCGCGGACGGGCTGGCCGGCAACTTCCAGCAGCTGAAGGAGCTCAAGGCCAAGTACCCGGGGCTGCGGGCGATCATGTCGCTCGGCGGCTACACCGGCTCGAAGTTCTTCTCCGACGCGGCAGCCACCAGTGCCTCGCGCAGCGCGTTCGTGTCCTCCTGTATCGACAGCTTTATCAAGGGTAATCTGCCCGGCCTGGCGACGGGAGCAGCTGCCGGCATCTTCGACGGCTTCGACCTGGACTGGGAGTACCCGGCCAACAACAACGGTGCGCCTGGCAATCACTACAGCCCGGCAGATACTCGAAACTACGTGCTGCTCGCGCAGGAGTTTCGCCGGCAGCTGGACGCCCTGGGTTCGCACTACCGGCTCACCACCGAGATGCCGGTTGGCCTGCAGAATGCCAAGGACCTCGATATCGCCGGGCTGTCCCGGGCGGTGGACAACGAAGTGCTGATGGACTACGACTTCCAGGGGCCGTGGAATCCGCAGGGGCCCGCCAACTTCGAGTCGAACCTGTTCAGCTCGCCGTTCGCCCCGAACAGCACGGCCGAGCCCCGGATCAGCGTGGACTCGTCGGTACGCTACTTCGAGCAGCACGGCGCGCCGGCCAGCAAGCTGGTGATCGGGATTCCCTATTACGGACATGGCTGGACGGGAGTGCCGGCCGGGCACACCGCCGGGCTGTACCAGCCCGCGTCGGGACCCGCCGCGTCACCGGACCTGACCTCGACCGGCACCGTGCTGGCCGGACTGGACGGTGCCGATCCAGCCGGCACCACCGACTACTACGAACTCGTGCACCAGCCCGGCTACAGCTGGCACACCGACCTGTTCACCGGCGCGACCTGGCTCTACAGCCCGACCACCAAGACGTTCTGGTCGATGCAGAATCCTCAGCAGGTGATGGCTAAAGCGCTCTACATCGACCTGCACGGGCTGGCCGGCGCATCGGTCTGGGACCTGTCCGGTGACTCAGACAATGCGCTGACCGGAGCGCTGACCAAGGGGCTCACACTGTTCGACCATTAGCCCTTGGTTCCGCCATCCCCGCGTTAAACTGAGCCGGTGACCAGCTGGCCGAGTCCGATTAGCGATGGCGAGTGGATCGAGCCGGACGGCAGCTGGTGGGTGCTCCGGCCCTGGTACAAGCTCACCAATCGCAAACTCGGCAGGCTGATCCTGGATCCCGGCATCCGGGTGGTGGAGTTCAGCGATCAGGAGCGCGAGATCCCGGTGACTGAGCGGGCCGACTTCCTCACCGCAATTGCCGCCGAATGTGCGCCGCACCGGGCGGGTGATTTCCGCGACCAGCACCGCAACCGGCTGATCATCCTAGAAAGGTCCTGCTGAAAGCTGCCCGTAGCTGCTCGGGGCGGCGGTCGACAAGCTAGCGCCAGCGGCCGGCAACCTTCGCTCGGCGGATCCGCAGGTCGTCGTCCAGCAGCACCAAATCGGCGACGCCCAGCACCTACGCGGGGCCTGGTCGAGAGTGGAAGACCGAAGGTTGGTTTCCGTTTCGGCTTTAGGTTATGAGTGATCTGGTGGTGGTTGTCAGTTGGAATGGCTATAATCGATAGTATGTTCGATGCTGCTAGTGACCCGGAGTTCGCCGCGTGGTTGGTGGATGTTCCGGAGCCGGATTGGGTTTCGCATCCGGTGTATGCGGCGATGTTGTCGGATGCGGAGCGGCTTGCTGGGTTGCTGTCGATGGCGCCGGCGGTGCGGCGCACCGGTGAGCTTGCTCGGTTGGATCCGCGCGGGTTGTCGGGCGGCCAGCGGGTGGATCTTCTTGCGGGGTTGGAAGAACAGAAGAACTGGATCGAAGCTGTCCAGGCCCGGGTGTTGGCGGAGATCGAGAATGCCGACAGTACGAAGCTTGGTCTGGGGCAGGAGGTGGTGTCGCTGGTACTAAAGGTTCCGCTGCGGGCGGCGCAGGCCAGGTTGAAAACGGCTCGGTCCTTGGTGCGGGAACTTCCCACCACGCTGGGGTTGTTGGAGCAGGGTCAGATTTCGGCTCGGCATGCTGAGGTGATCGCGGAAGCGTCCTGGCGGCTGGATCCGGACGTGGTCGGTCAGTTCGAGGCCCGGGTGTGTGCCCGTGCGGATTCCCAGACGGTGCCGCAGTTGAAGCAATCGATCCGGCGGGCAGAACTGGCGATCGACCCGGTGACCGGGGAACAACGCCACCAACGCGCGTTGGCTGACCGCAAGGTGGGGTTTCAGCCGTGCGATGACGGCATGGTCCAGCTCCCGGTCCTGGTGGGTGCGGTGGAGGGGCAGTTGATCTACACCCGGCTCACCGCCGCAGCCACCCTGCTCCCCGCTCACGATCCTCGGAGCATGGATCAGAAACGCGCCGACCTACTCGTCGACGCGGTCCTGTCCGGGCTACCGATCGATGGGTTGCCAGACATGCAGGGCCGCAAACCCTCTATCCAGGTCGTCGTCTCCGCTGACACCCTGCTCAGCCTGGATGACCAACCCGCGCATTTGACCGGCTACGGACCGATCACCGCAGAAACAGCCCGACAACTCGCCGCCGACCAATCAGGCACCTGGCGCCGACTCCTCACCGACCCGGACACCGGGCAGTTACTCGATATCAGCCAAGACCACTACCGACCCAGCCAACGCCTCCGAGACTTCATCAACGCCCGCGATGACGTGTGCTGCTTCCCGACCTGCCACCAACCCGGCTACCGCTGCCACTACGAACACATCACCCCCTACCTGCAAGGCGGAGCAACTTGTCGCTGCAACGGAGCCTTGGCCTGCAGGCGGCACAACAACTGCAAAATCGACACCGGCTGGGACTACACCAGAAACCCCGACGGAACCTTCACCTGGACCACCGACACCGGCCATCCCTACACCAGCCACCCACCCGAACGCTGGACCACATCACGTCATGAACCACCGCCACCACCGAAACAGGTAACCCTCGAAGAAGTCCACGCCAACGAAGACCACGCCTACACCAAGCTGCAGCAACACTGGCAACGAGAACTCCACCACGCCACCGAAACCGACGACCACACCAGAATCACCAACGCAGAACAAGCAATCACCACAGCCCACCAACAACGACAACGCCAACTCGCACACCGAACTGACCCGACCAAGCCACCGTTCTAACCCGCCCGATCCCTGCGTAGTGGGGTGGTCCGATCCGAAACGTAAAAGACGCCCTACCTGTTTCGGATCGGACTACCCCACGAAGCGTGGCCGCACCCACGAAGCAGGGCCAACAGGCGGACTACCCCACGAAGCAAGGCCAACCCCGCGAAGCAAGGCCAACTGGCTGCGCCAGCTCCTCAAGAGAGTGGAAGATTTTAGTGGCAGGACAACAGAAATCTTCCACTGTCTCGCCTTGGGAATAGCTTTACAGCCAGTTGCCGGCAACCATCACCCGGCGGACCCGCAGGTCGTCATCCAGCAGTACCAGATCGGCCGCCAGCCCGGCCGCCAGCGAACCGCAGCGATCAGCAATCCCCAGCACTCGCGCGGGATTGGTCGAGGCTGCGGCCACCGCCACCTCGATCGGCAGGCCGACCTGTTGCACTGCCCGGCGGAAAGCCACATCCATAGTGAGCGTGCTACCGGCCAGCGAGCCGGACTCGGTCCCGCGTGCCATCCCGTCGGCCACCGTGACCGGCAAACCACCGAGGATATAAGTGCCATCACCTACCCCGGTAGCGCTCATCGCATCGGTCACCAGCACCATCCGATGCGGCCCGTACCGCGCTGCCAGCCGGATCATCGACGGGTGCACGTGCACGCCATCGTTGATGAGTTCGAAGGCCGCGTCGGACTCCAAGGCCGCCATCGCGGCACCAGGCTTGCGCTGGTTGATCGGGCTCATCGCGTTGAACAGGTGGGTGGACAGCCCCGCACCGGCGCTGAAACCAGCAGCCGCCTGGGCATAGTCGGCATCGGTGTGGCCGATCGCGGCTACCACGCCGGCCGCCACCAGATCACCGATCAGCCCTAGCGCACCTGGCAATTCGGGTGCAACGGTAACCGTCCGGACCTGCCCCTGGCCGGCTTCGAGCAGCTTGGCCAGCACCTGCCGGTCCGGCAACTGCAGGTGTGCCAGGTTCTGCGCGCCGCACCTCGCGTGTGCCAGGAACGGCCCTTCCAGGTGCGCGCCGGCCACCCGATCGTCGACCGCAGCCAGGTTGACCAGCCAGCCGAGCTGCTCGCACATCGCATCGAGCTGGCCAGCCATCAGCGACACCAAGGTCCGGGTGGTACCCCGTCCGCGGTGATAGGCCACCCCGGCCGCCATTGCCTCGGCGGACTCGGTGAAATCGTGGCCGCCGCCGCCGTGCACGTGCAGATCCACGAAGCCCGGCACCAGCCAGCCGCCGCCGAGATCCTCGACCGGGCCGTTCGCCGGACTCCTGCCGAAATCCTCGACCGGACCGGTGCCGCTGCCGCCACCAAGACTCCCGACCTCGGCGATCAGGCCGGCCTCGAGCCGAAGCCAGCCGGCCTCGACCACCCCGGACGGGGTGACCAGCCGGGCACCGGACAGGACGGTCATCCCTTCACCGCCCCTGCGGTCAGTCCCGCCGAGATCCGGCTCTGGAACAGCACGAACAGCACCACCACCGGCAGCGAGGTCAGCGTGGCAGCAGCCATCAGGCCACCCCAGTCCGCGCCATGCACCGGGCTGGATTGGAAGATCAGCAGGTAGATCATCGAGGTTTGCTTGTTGTTGTCGATGAGCAGGGTGTTGGCCAGCACGAACTCGTTCCAGGCCAGGATCCAGCCGTACACGCCGGTGGCGATCAGGCCCGGGCTGACCAGCGGCAGGATGATCTTGTAGAAGGTCTGCCACCGACTACAGCCGTCCACCAGCGCGGCTTCGTCCAATTCCTTCGGCACATTGGCGATGAAGGTGCGCAGCGTCCAGATGGTGTAGGGCATCGTGAACATCAGGTAGGCGATGACCACCCCGGTCAGGCTGTTCTTCAGGTGAAAGCGGTCCAGCAGCAGCGACATCGGAATCGTCAATGCCAGCAACGGAATCATCTGCACGATGAGCACCACGAAGATGAAGATCTTGCGGCCCATGAATCGGAACCGGGCAATCGCCATCGCGCCGAAGAAGCCGATCACGATGCTGATCAGCACCGCTGCCAGGGTGATCACGACGCTGTTGCCCAGGTCGGCACGGAAGGTCGGGTCGTGCAGCACCTCGCTGAAGCCGCGCAGAGTGGGATGCGCCGGCCAGAACCCGGGCTTGAGTGAGTTGATGTCCGAGCTGGTCTTGAAGGCGGTGATCAGCATCCAGTAGATCGGAAAGCCCAGGATCACCGAGAGCACCATCGCGACGGTGTTCCAGCCCCAGGTCGCGTGCCGGCGACTCGGGCCACGTCGACGGGGTACCGATCCGACCGGCGCCACCTCGGACGGCACCGGCGCGGGTGCGGCCGAAGTGGAGGGTGCGACCACGGTCATTCGGCGTCCCCGATCTTGAAGAGTTGCTTGATGTAGAAGACCATCACCACCAGCAGGCAGGCCATCATCAGTACCCCGACGGTGGCACCCAGGTTGTAGTGACTGCTGCCGACACCCTGGGAGTACATGTAGATACCGAGAGTCTGATAGCCGGGTTCGGGGTGGCCGTCGCGCATGAACCAGATCTGGTTGAACACCCCGAAGTCCCAGATCACCGACAGCGTCGTGAGAATCACCAGCAGCGGCGTCAGAAACGGCAACGTCACGCTGCGGAAGGCCTGCCAGGCACCGGCCCCGTCCACCCGGGCAGCTTCCAGGACGTCCTTGGGAACTTGGGTGATTCCGGCATGCAGCGAGATCGCCAGCAGCGGGATGGCGCCCCACACCACGACCGCGGTGACCACGGCCAAGCCCTGATGCGGATCGGCGAACCAGTCGTGACCGCTCATGTGCAGGCCGGGCACCTTGTTCAGCATGAAGTTGACCGCGCCGTACTGGCTCGAGAACATCCAGTAGAAGACCTGGGTGGACACCGTTGAGGGCACCGCCCAGACGAACAGCAGCACGCCGGTCAGGATCAGCCTGGCCCAGGTGGATACCCGGTTGAGCAGGATCGCCACCGCCAGCCCGAGCAGCAGGCTGAGCACCACGTTGACGCAGGTGAAGACCACGGTCCGGGTCAGCACCGTCCAGAAGGTGGAGTCGGTCAGCACCGAGGTGAAGTTCTTCAGCCCGACGAACGGGGTGCTACCGCCGTTGTGGAACAGCGCGTACTTGCCGCTCTGTTGTTTCTGCAGTGACAGCTGGAAGATCTTCACCAGCGGCCAGGCCGCGACGACGGCCAGCACCAGACAGGCCGGCAGGATCAGCAGGTACGGCAAGCCGGACGAGCGAACCCCACCGGCCCGGGGACGTGATCGACGTTTCGATCGCGTCCCCGGGACTCGGGTCAATGTCATCTGCTCGATACTTTCCGTTTGTTCAGCGGTGAGCTACCTAGCTACCGGCGTTGAGCGTGCTGGCGATCTGGGTATCCGCGGCCTTGGCGGCATCGGCGATGGAGCTCTTGCTGGTCGCGATGGATTCCAGCATGTTCTGCAGGATGTTCCCGCTCTCGACGTTGGCCCAGTTGGGCGTGTTCGGCACGAACCAGGTGTTCTTGGCGGCCTCACCGGTCGACTTGTTGGCATCCCCGGCGGCTTCGTAGACGCTCAGCAGCGAGGTGGTGTTCGGGATTGCGAACTTGGCCAGCGCGGTCTGGCTGGTGGTGTCGGTGTAGTACTTGATCCAGCTCGCGCCCAGCCCGGCGTCCGGAGCCTTGGCCGGGACGGCGAGGTCCGAGCCACCGAGGAAGGACGGGGTGTACTTGCCTGCGGTGTCCGAGGGCAGCGGGAAGGTGGCCAGATCCGGAGCCAGTGCCGGCTTGCCGGTCTTCGGGTCAGTCACCGCGCCGACCTCCCAGCCATTGCCCAGGATCGCGCCGGTGTGGCCCTGGGACATGATCGCGTCCTGGTCGGACTCGTCCTTGGTGGAGCCGCCGACCGAGTAGCTGGTGAGCTTCTGCCAGGCGGCCAGCCCCTGCTGGGCCTGACTGCTCTCGAGCTCGCCGGTCCACTTGCCGCCCTGCTGGTCGGCGATCTTGCCGCCGGCACCGTAGACGAAGGACATCGCGGCGTACCAGTACTTGCCCGGCATGTAGAAGGCGGAGAAGTTCTTGTCGCTGGCGTTGGCCGCCTTGACCTTGTCCAGGTCGGCGGTCAGCTCGCTCAGCGTGGTCGGCGCCGCGGTGATGCCGGCCTTGGCGAACAGGTCCTTGCGGTAGATGACGACCCGGCTGCCCGCGTAGTACGGCACGGCCTCGAGCTTGCCGTCCGGTGAGGTGCCCGAGTCGGTCAGGCCCTGCAACCAGCTGGCCGAGTTCTCGAACTGGCCCTTGGCCGCGGTCAGGTTGGCGAACGCGCCGCCGGCGATGTAGGACGCGGTCTGGGTGTTGCCCAGCTCCACCACGTCCGGGATGGCGGTGCTGCCGGCGAACGTCGAGTCCAGCTTGGTGGTGTAGTTGGACCACTGCTGCCACTCGATGTTGACCTTGGCACCGGTAGCGGCAGTGAAGCGCTGGGTGGCTTGGTCCACGACCGCCGGCCAGCCCTTCTGGGCGTCGCTCTGCAGCCATACCGTGATGGTCTTGCCCTTGCCATCCACGCTCAGCACGCTGTCGTCCTTGGAACTGCTCGAGGACTTCTTGGAACTGCTGCACGCGCTCAGGGCTAGCGCCAGCGCCGCCGTCATGACCACCGCGCCCGCAAGTCTGCGATTCACGCCCGTCTCCTTCAAGATTGGTATAGACGAATTTTGCAAAGTATTGGCCTAGACCATTCCGGGTGTCAAGGGGTCCTCGGTCAGGGTTTACCGGCCGTTACCAGACCGACACGTGCCGACTGCTGAGCGGAGTCTTAGTGACTTAACTGATCTACAGGCGCCGTTGCGCACAATCGGGGGGATGCCTACCCTCAGTCACCGCCGCAGACGCCTACTGTCCACCGTCGGCAAGCTCGCTGGCGCGGTTGCCATCAGCGGGGCGCTGGTGGCCGGCATGGTGCTGCCCTTCGTCGGCGGCGCGGGGGTGGTGGCCAATCAGGCAGCCAACGATTTTCTGAACACCGCCTGCGATCTGGTCATCTCGCCCGCCCAGCAGACCAGCACCGTCTACGCCTCGGACGGCACGACCGTGATCGCCACCCTGTATGCCCAGAACCGCAAGGACATCCCGCTCAGCCAGATCCCGCAGCCGGTCCAGGACGCCCTGATCTCCACCGAGGACAAGCGCTTCTACTCCCACCACGGGGTGGATCTGCGCGGCCTGATCCGGGCCGCGGTGGCCAACAGCGACGGCAGCGGTAACACCCAGGGCGGCTCGACGCTGACCATGCAGTACGTCAAGCAGGTCCGCTACTACCAGGCCAGCACCGACGCCCAGCGGCAGGCAGCCATCCAGCAGGACCTGACCCGCAAGATCCAGGACGCCAAGTGCGCCATCGATCTCGAGAAGCGCTACAGCAAGAGCCAGATCCTCGACGACTACCTCAACATCGCCTTCTTCGGCGAGAACTCCTACGGCATCGAAGTGGCCGCCCAGACCTACTTCGGGATCCCGGCCTCGAAGCTGACGGTGCCGCAGGCCGCGATGCTGGTCGGCCTGGTGCAGAGCCCGTCCGAGCTGGATCCGTTCGTCAACCCGAGCGCGGCCCAGGCCCGGCGCAACCAGGTGCTGCAGAACATGGTGGCCAACAACGAGCTGTCGGCGGCGGCAGCCACCAAATACTCGGCCAGCCCGCTGGGGCTGTCCAGCAGCAAGGCCCCGGCCGCCGGGCAGGGCTGTACGAACGCCTCGACCGCGGTGAAGAACGCCGGGTTCTTCTGCGACTACGCGCTGGCCTGGCTGGAAAAGACCGGCGGCCTGAAAGCTCAGGTCTTGCAGACCGGCGGCCTGAAGATCGTCACCAGCCTGGACGCGAGCCTGCAGAACAGCGGCCAGCAGGCTATCTGGAATTCTGGCCTGGACCCGACCTCGCCGACCGCGCTGGTGATGCCGTCGGTGGACCCGCGCACCGGCGCCGTCCAGACCATGATCACCAGCCGGCACTACGGGGTCGGCGCGGGGCAGACGACGCTGCCGCTGTTCACCGCCGGATACGCCGGCTCGGGTTCGACGTACAAGTACTTCACCACCCTCACCGCGCTCAAGCTCGGCGTCCAACCGGACTTCACCCTGACCACCGGCTCCAACGCCTACACCGTCAAGAACTGCCCGACGGACGCGAACACGGTGCCGTACCAGACCCACAATGCCGGCACCTACCAGCCGACCCTGCCGCTGTCCTCCGCGCTGCCCGAGTCGGTGAACACCTACTTCGTGGGCATGGAGGACCAGCTGTTCGGCTGTGACCTGAGCCCGATCGTGCAGACCGCGCTGGACCTGGGGATGGACACCCTCAAGCAGCCTGACCACGCCGGCTCGACCGAGACCATCGCGCAGGCCACCATCGCCGAGCACCGCAGCAGCTTCACCCTCGGCTTCGCGCCCACCTCCGCTCTGGAACTGTCCGCCGCCTACGGTGCGGTCGCCAACGACGGGGTGTTCTGCCCGGCCAACCCGATCCTCAGCGTGACCGGACCGACCGGAGCGCCGGTGCACTACACCAAGCCGAGCTGCAGCCGTCAGTTCGATACCCAGGTCGCCCGGACCATGGTCACGATGATGACCGCTGACACCAAAAGCTACCTGGGCACCGCGGGTGAGTACTTCCGGAACTGGTACGCCGCCGGTGGCAGCCCGGTGGCCTCGAAGACCGGCACCGACAACGACGACGCAAACGGTCCGGACGGCGGCAACGGCAACTCCGCGCTCTGGTACGCCGGCATCACGCCGACCCTGGTCTCGGCCGCCGCGCTGGTCAATCCGACCTCGCCGAAGGCGACCGTCACCGGGCTACCGCAGAGCGTCTCCAACAACGGCAGCGATGTCTTCGGCGCGTACGCGGCGACCTTCTGGCTGGACGCCTACGGGCCGGGCCTCGCTCAGCAAACCTGGAGCTGGGCCGATCCCAACGACGTGCCCAGCCCGGTGCAGGTGCCGAACCTGGCCGGCAACTCGCCGGCGGACGCCACCAGCACGCTGACCGCGCTGGGCCTCGGAACCACTGTGTCGCTGACCGTCTGCGGCAGCGGCGAGCCGGCCGGCACGGTTGGCTATTACGAGCCACACCTGGCCACCGCCGGCAGCAAGGTCACGCTGTGCCTGAGCAACGGCACCGCGCCGACCGGCTCGAACCAGTACGGCGGCGGTTACTACTACGGCGGCGGCAATACCGGTACCGGTCGCACGTCCTCCTCGCCGGGCGGCACCCCGAGCACCGGTGCCGGCGGGACCGGCACGGGCGGAACGGGCACTGGCGGTGTGTCCGCACCGCCGTCCGGCACTCCGATCAAGCGGCATCCGGGCTGAGCCCGGCCAGCAGGCCGGCCGCCGCGCTGAGCAGGCCCGGTGCGATACCGCGGGTTCGAATCAGCGGCAGCGACTCCGCCACCTCGGGCAGCCCGGCCGGCCAGCCCACCTCGACCAGGACGGCGTCGGCCCGCTCGGCCTGGTGGGCGGCCGCCGCGATAATGACCGGCTGCTGCCACTCGTTGCGCCCCGGATCACGAACCACCGCAACCAGCGAACGTCCCTGCGCGGCAGCGCGGACCTCGGCCACCTCGACCGCCGAATCGACGATCAGCACTTCGGTGTCCGGCACTCGCTCGGCGATCCGGTCGGCCACCGACCACGGCAACGCACCGCTGGCCATCCCGTTCGACGTCCGGCATTCGACGACCAGTGGCCGGCTCAGCCGGGGCAGCTGCCCGACGACCTCGACACAGCGGCCGGCCGCCTGCTCGACCACCGCCCGCTGGTAGCCGGCAGCTGGGTTACCGCCGGCGGCCAGCAGCGCGGTTCGACCGGCCGCGTCGACCAGCCGCTCGACAGATAGCCGGCCGCTACGCACCGCCGCCAGCACCGCGTCCGGGATCTGCTCCAGCAGTTCGGGATAGTCCAGCGCGCCGGTCTCGATGGCATCCGCGCCGGCGATCAGCGCCGCGACGAACCCTTCGACCATGCCGACGGTCTGCGAGATGGCGGCCATCTCCAGCGCGTCGGTGACGATCGTGCCGGTGAAACCGAGCGTGTCGCGCAGCAGGCCGGTGGTGACCGCTCCACTGACCGTGCTGATCTCACCGTCCAGCGCCGGGACGAGCAGGTGACCGGTCATCACGGCCCGGCTGCCGGCGGCGATGGCGGCCCGGAACGGTGCGAACTCCACCGCCTCAAGCTCGCTCCGTGGCCGGTCCACGGTGGCGACCTCGTGGTGCGAATCGGCGCTGGTCGCCCCGTGCCCGGGAAAGTGCTTGGCACAGGCGGCCACCCCGGCCCGCTGGGTCCCCCGTACCGCGGCGGCGACCTGCCGGGCGGCGACCGCCGGCTCGGAGCTGAACGAGCGGACCCCGATCACCGGGTTTCGCGGGTCGACGTTCGCGTCGGCCACCGGAGCGAGGTTGAGCGTCACGCCGGCCTCGGCCAGCCGGCTGCCGATGCTGGCGTAGACCTCCTCGGTGGCGGCCTCGTCGTCCAGCCAACCGAGTGCCGCCGCACCGGGCACCGCGCTACCCCGCACGGTGTCGAGTCGGGTGACATCGCCACCCTCCTCGTCCAGGCCGAACACCAGGTCACGGCCGGCGGCCGCCCGCAACCGGCCGGTCAAGGCGGCCACCTCACTGCCATCGCCCAGGTTCGACCCGAACAGGATCACCCCGCCCAGGCCGTCCGAGAGCCCCTGCAGCAGCCAGTTGGGTGGGGTTTCACCCACGAAACCAGGCAGGAAGCAGGCAAGGGCAAGCCGCCGGACCTCGGCATCATCGTTCACGCGCAACTCCGGTCGGTCATTGGACTAGACAAATTTATGGTGCAGTGTTTGGCTTGCCCAGTCAATGGTGTAGACAACTTGTCAGCTCCTGACCGGATCGTCCGTCCGGACCGGAAAGGACCTCGTGACCAGCGCAGCATCCGCGAGCAAGCTACGGGAGCCGAAGTACTACCAGGTGAAGCGGCACCTGCTGGTCATCATCGACGCGCAGACGCCGGGCAGCCCGGTGCCGACCGAGCGGGTGCTAACCACCGAGCTGGGCACCTCGCGGACAACGGTCCGGCAGGCACTCAGCGAGCTGGTCGCCGAGGGCCGGCTGGTTCGGCGACAGGGCTGTGGCACCTTCGTCGCCGAACCCAAGATCGCCTGGCCGCTGCAGCTGACCAGCTTCACCGCCCAGGCCGCGGCAAACGGCTTCCTGGCCTCGGCCACCCTGCTGGACGCCGCCCGGCTGGCAGCCAATAGCGGCGTTGCCGACCGGCTCGGCCTGGTGGCCGGCGCCCCGGTCTACCGGCTGGAGCGGTTGCGGCTGGCCGACGGCATCCCGATGGCGCTGGAAACCTCGCACCTGTCCGCGCTGCGCTTTCCCGGTCTGATCGCCAGAATCCGGCACACCCCGTCGCTGTATCGGGTGCTGGCCGAGCGCTACCAGGTGATCCCGACCGCCGCCGAGGAGACCATCGAGACCGCGCCGGCCACGCCCCGGCAGGCCGAACTGCTCGACACCGACACCGGATCACCGATGCTGGTGCTGGCCCGGCACAGTTTCGACGACGCCGGCAGGCCGGTGGAATGGGTGCAGAGCTGGTATCGCGGCGACCGCTACAGCTTCGTCGCCCACCTGGCCCAGCGGTAGCGACTGACCCAACTGCCGGTGCACCGTGGCCAATGCGTGCTGTGGGTCGGATGATCCGCACACGTTGGGTGATGCGGTGCCTCCTGGCACCGCATCACACCAGCCATGGGCCGTTGGTCAAGCCTCGGGGATGACCGAGCCGGCGAACTGCATGGTGAGCCTGGTGACCCCGGACAGGTCCACTCCGGGGGTCTTGACCAGGCTGATGCTCCATTCGGCAAAGGGCGTCGGCTGGAAGTAGGCGTAGCTCACTTCGGTGTCGACCACGCCGTCCACCTCGACGTAGCCGTACGTGCCGTTCTCGAAACGCCAATCCGGCGTGCCGTCCCGCTTGTCGGTCACCCGGTACTCGAAGTCCCGGGTCAGCGGTTTGGAGGTGAACTGGTAGTTCTTGCCGTCGAAGCGATCCAGGTAGTTGCCCTGGGTGCTCATCAGCACGTTGATCGACTGCCCGGCTTTGACCTTGGCGCCTTCGATCCAGACCCGTACCTTGGTCAGCCGGACCCGGTCGAAGTTCGCGAACGGGTTCGCGTCCAGCGGCAGCACCCAGCGGGTCTCCCCACCATTGGCAAGCTGGCGCAACACCTCCGGGGCGTCGATGACGAACCGCTTGTCGGTGAGTACCTGCGGCGGCGGGACGAAGTGCGCCAGCGCGCTCTGGTTGTCCAGCGCGATGCTGGTCAGGTTCTTGAGCCCGGTATCCAGGCCGTCCACCCCGTCGATGATCGACGGTCGGATGGTCGAGGGCTGCAATGCCCAGTAATAGTAGGAATCCCGGTAACCCTGGATCGCGGCGAACAGCGAACTCTTGGCGTTGAGGTAGAGCTCGTAGAAGCGCTGCATGAGCGCGATCAGGGGCGTCTCACCCTTGACCAGCGAGTCGACATAGCGTTGCATTTCGGCCTGCTGCTGCTGGGCAAGCTGCTGCTGCAGGCTGACCGCGGCGTAGGTCTGACCGGCAGCGATGGTGGCCACCTGGGCTGCCGCCAGCGCCTGGCCGTAGATGGCAACCGCGTCGATGGCGAGTTTCAGCTCCGGTGCGAACTGGATACCGAGATCCACCGGACCCTGCAAGGTGGCGTCAGAGGCCTGCTGGTAGACCTGCCACTCATACGTCGCGGTCAGATCCGCACCGTTGCCGTCGACGCCCATTTCCCGCATCTTCTCGGCGTATTCGCCAGCGTTCTGGATGTCATCGACCGCCTTCATGACCTCTTGAGCAAGCTCGTAGACCTTCTTGAGCGCCTCGCCGACCTTCTTGAGCTTCTCCATCACCTCGCTCAACTGCTTGGCCAGGGTGGCTATCTCCGAACCTGCCTGGGCGGCGGCCTCGGCGGCCTTGGCACCCTCTACCGCCCCGGCCACCGCCGCGCCGCCACCGGCCGGATCGCCGAGGAACATCACGCCGATACCGACGGCGAAGGTGACGATCGCGGTGCTCAGCTCGATGATCGCCTTGGCGATCTGCTCGCGCTCCCATTCGGGAATGCCCACCTTTTGAAAGTCGATCGAGATCATCTCGGCTTTCAGCTCGGCATCGGTCAGGGTCTTCTGCGCCGCGTTGGTGGCAGCGACCGCGTTGTCGAAGTTCGACTTGGCCTGCGCCAGCAGCTTGGTGGTGTACTCGCTCTCGTAGGTCTTGTTGGCGAGCATCGACTTGGCCAGCTCGATGAACTGATCGGTGACCACCTTCTCGATGCTGAGCGCGCGGTAGTCGGATTCGTACTGCTGGGCTTCGGCGACGAACGCATCGGCCAGGTTGGCATAGACCGTCCGGCTCAGGTACGGCACGAATCTCGTGCCGTTGGCCGTCGCGTTCATCTCCGCGGTCAGCAGTGCCAGCAACGACGAGCTTTGCAAGAAGATGCCGAGCACCTCGGAGTTGTAACCGCTCCAGTTCTTCAGCCAGGCGAACTGCGATACCGCGATCTCCGGATAGCCGTCGTAGAGCAGCGAGGCGTAGATGAACTCGGTACGCAGGGACTGCTCGAACCAGGGTGGCAATTCCACCGGGACACCCTGCGCCCAGCTCACCGCGCCCTTGGTCGGGACGCCGTCGGCCAGGTAGACCCGGACGCCGCCGTCCGCGGGTGCGGCATCGATCGGGAAGCTGTCCGGCGGCGCGGGCTCCCGGATCGCCGTCGCCCGGATGCTGCCGTCCAACTCGGCACAGAACAGCAGCAGGCTGGCGGTGGTTCCCGAGCGGTAGTCCAGGTTGACCCGGAACTCGTCCCCGGTCTGCAGCCGCCTGGCCTGCACCTGCAGGACGGAGTTCTGCAGCAGCCAGGTGGTGCCGGCCGGGACGTTCAGCACGTCGGCCACCACGGTCACCAGCGGCGGGTTGAAACCGGAATCGCGCAGCGCAACCTTGATCTCAGCCAGGTCGAGGTACATCGCCTGGAAGACCGCATGCGCCCGGTCGATGGTGGTGATCGAGTCGTCGGGCACGTTGGCCCGGGCCTGAATCCCCTTGTAGAAGTCCGACCAGTAGGTCGAGGGCAGCGTGAGCATGCCGCGCCTTACGCGGCGGACCGGACGAGCCGGCGCGCGGAGGAGAACTGGTTCTGCACCTTCCAGGCCGCCATCGACTGGGCAGCGCCGCCCTGCTGGGTGACGTAGGCGTTCACCCGGTAGTTGTTGGCTGCCAGCGCGACGTTGTGCCAGGCCGTGATGGACTCGTCGACGCCGAGGCTCATGATGATCGGCGGGACGTTGCGGATGTCGGTGTCGATCATCGACGAGATGGCGGCCAGGTCGGCGGACATGCCACCCCAGACACCCTGGATCTTCTGGATCACCGGAAGCGCGGCGCTCAGCCTGCCCACGATCGTGTTCATGCCGATCTCAGCGGAGTGAATCGCGACGAGCATGTTGGCATCGGCGGTCAGCTTGTCGGTCAGGGTGTTGATCTTGGCCTGCGCGGCCCGGGCCCGATCCAACGCCTTGACGGCCTTGTCCCCATAGATGCCTGCCACCACCGCGGCGGCGATGGTGCCGACCGGCCAGATCCAGGCGTAGGTCGGGCTGGTCGCAGCAACCACCACGTCGTGGTTGTACTCGTCATCGGCGGCCTTGAGAATCAGCCGCTGCGCATCGATCTCCTTGGTCAGGTCCATCACTTCCTGGCTGGTCGAGCCGTACTTGTCGTCGTAGTACTTGACCAGGCCGGCATCGCCGTTCGGGCCGATCAGGATGGACTTGTCGGCCTGGGTCTCGCCGGCGAAGTCCTGGATCTGGCTGGCAACCACCGCTGCCTTGTCGGCCCGGCTCTGCGCGTCCGCCTTGAGGTTGTCCAGGATCGCCTTGAGCGCATCCTTGGCGTGCTGATCGTCGGGGTTCTTCTCGAGGATGTCGGCTTCCTTGAGGATCGGCGGGTAGAACACCGGCGCCTTGTTGGTGCCGTACTGGTACACGTCACTGGCCAGCGCAACGGTGGCCGGGTAGATGTTCTTCTCCCAGTTGGTGACGTGGGTGTTGATGCCGGCGTAGGCGTCGATCAGCTTGGTGAAATCGGACAGATCAGCCGGCGCACCGCTACCCAGGGAGTTGCGGAAGGCCTGGTCGGTGGTCGGCAACGCCAGCGCATCGGTGACGTAGGTCTGGATAGCGACCCATTCGGTCCCGCTCAGGGTGAAGGCCGGGCCGCCGTCGGTGCCGGGGTCGGCGATCGTGCTGGGGCCGATGCTGAGTGTGCTCATGGGAGTTCCTGCTTTCGTGAGGGCTGGACTGGAAGGGGTGTTGGTGTACAGAAGGAGGTGCGTCGGCTAGCCGACCAAGCTCAGACGGGTGACGAGGCCAGTTCGTCCCGGGTCTGAAAGGCATGTGTCCGGAAGTCATCGGCGACCGCGGCGACGTCCTGCCAGCCGAAGACCGCCTTGTCAACATCCAGGTTCGCGATGACCGGCAGCGCGTTCGCGACGCTGCCGGCCAGCAGCCCGGCTGCCGTGGTCAGGGTGGCACCGATGCCGGCCCAGGCCTGCTGGACTTTGAAGATCGCTGCGAGCGCCGTGCCAAGCTGCGCGTTGGCCAGGTCGACATCGAGTTCGGCGAGCCCGTACCCGCTGAACGACTCAGGGCCACCGGGGCCGTACCGGTCGTTGTAGTACTCGGTCAGGCCAGCCCTGTCGTTGGTGCCGATGAGGACGAGCCGATCCGCGGCGGTCTGACTGCCGAACTCCCGGAGTTGGCCGACTACAGTCTCAGCCTTGTCCGCCAACGTCTGGGCGGCCGTGCCGAGAGTGGTCAAGACCGCCTGCAGCGCTGCCTTTGCCTGCGCGTTGTCAGGATCGATCCGCAGGATGCTGGCTTCCTTCAGAATCGCCGGGTAGAACGTCTTGGCCTTGACCGCGCCGAACTGGTACACATCACTAGCTAGCCCGACAATCGCGGGGTAGCTGGTCCGGTCCCACACCTTGGCATGGCTGTTGATCGAGAGGTAGGCCTCGATCAGTCGCTGGAAGTCGGACAGGTCTGACGGGGCGTCCGGGCCGAAGGAGTCGCGTAGCGTCCGCTCGGTGGTCGGCAACGCCAGCGCCTGGCTGGTGTAGCGCCGGATCAGCCGCCAGCCGGGGCAGTAGAGCGCGAAGTCCGGGCCACCGGGGGTCGCCGGCTCGGCAATACCCGCTGGTGAAACGCCGAATAGCAGTACAGGCATTGGTCATCTGCTTTCTCATACGGGGCAGGCCGAGTTCAGCGAACGGCCTTCTGAAGCCACGAGACGGTGTCCGCCCCGGACGGGAGGCCGGCCGAGGCCAGCGCTTGGGTGATGTGCTCCTCGGTCAGCTCGCTTCGCATTGGCACGTGCAGGCCGGGCTGGACCTGGGTGATGCCGACGAAGAAGGACCGGGCATTGGAGTCACTGCTACCGATGCTCTGCAGCCGGTAGCCGTTGTGATTGTCGTGTTGGGACAGTTGCGAATTCACCGCGACGTACTGGTTGTTCCAGCCTTGCAGCGAGATGATCAGCAGGTCGGCACCGCTGATCGCGAGGGTTTCGTTACGGCCGACGGCGGTGATCCAATCGGCCGAGAACGGCGCCTGGACCTGCAGGTACCAGCTCCAGTCGTCACGGACGCTGGTGTAGAGGGTGCGCCCGGCGAACGGCACCTTCGGCGACATCGACACGTGGGTGTCGTCGAGCTTGTTGAGCACCCAAACGAAGTCGGAGCTGTCGTTCGGGTCGCAGTTCAGCGCGGAGTAGAGCCAGTTGTAGGTCACCCGCAATTTGCCTTGGTTGGTCAACGGAATCAGCACCGCTTCGAGCAGCGGCCCGGTCGCCGCAGTGGACATGATCTCGGACAACGATGCCATCGGATCAGCCCAGCCACGCGCCGGAGAGGTACTGCTGCTGGTCTGCCACCACGGTGCCGAACCGGTTGGCCTCACTTTGCAGGTTTACCCAGGCCAGCAAAGAGGAATCTATCTGCAGGCTGAGGATGAACGGCTCGTCCACCTCGATCGGTTCGCTGACCAGAGCGTTCAAATCGGCGCTCAGCGCCTCCCAGGTGCCGCGGACCAGGCCGGTGGCATCGTCCACCTTTCGGGTGGAGGACAGGATCGAATGCCATTGCGGGCCGAGCTTGTTGACGAAGGCATCCACCTGCGCGTCGACGGCCCGGTTCAGATCGGTGAAGTCGGCGATCTGACCGGCCACCGTTCGGAACTGGTTGTTCAGCGGGGTGGTCTGCTCGCTCAGCCGGTGCAGGGTGGCTATCACCAGCTCCTTGACCTGGGGCGAGAGGTTGGCGCCGTCCGGCCCGATCTTGGCTTTGAGGTCGGTGAACTCGGCCACTGCCTGCGTGCTGTAGTCACGCAGACTGATGGCGTTCGAGGCGATCGCCGGGAACGTGGTGTCCCGCCAGGTCACGCACGCCGTCACGAGCGCCCGGAAGCCGGGCAGGAACTGGGTGACCTGATCGGCGATATTGCTTAACTTGATGGCGTAACCGACCCGCTTGCTGATCGCGACCCAATCATCTTCGGGGACCGTGAACAAGCTGCCGACTGCCGAACTGGTAAGCGTGATAGCTGCCACTGTCCGTAGCCTTTCCGTCGCTCTGTGTAGTCATCCTCCCGAAGCAAGGTAACACCGATTCAACTTATGCGTACTAAACACAGCTATGTGGTTGCTAGACGGAATGACCTATTTTGAGAGCTGACTCAAACGAAACGCGGAGGATCGCCCGCACTCGCGGCCAGCAAGGCAGACGTGTACTACTGACACGGTGATCTCGCTGCAGACCGCCCGGTTACTGCGCGCGGCCGGACTTCGGTGGCAGCCGGGTTCGGGAGACCGGTTCGTGGTGGTCGACCGGGACATGGACAGCGAGGTGTTCGTGCTCAGCGAGATGACCGTCGAGGTGCAGCGGCTCGGCAACCGCCAGGTAATCGGTTTCAACGGCACCACCGAGTGGGCGCTGGATTCGGTGGACGACCAGGACGCGGTCTGGCTACCGCGCGAGACCCAGTTGCGCGAACTACTAGCCGGGACGTTCCGCAGCCTGCACCGGGTCGGCGACCGGTGGCAGGTGGCCATCGAGGTCAATTCCGAGCCGGCGACGTTCTCGAACCCGGACGCCGAGCAGGCCTACGCGCTCGCGCTGCTGCACCTGGTCACCGGCTCTGCCTGACGTATCCGGTAGCGGTGCGATGCTGGAGCACACGCAGGCGCCCGGTGGTCTCGAGGTCAGTAGTGGCCAGGGCCGTGGCGTGCTGGCGGCCACCATCCTGGCCAGCGGCATGGTGTTCCTGGACGGGACCATCGCCAACGTCGCGGCCCGCCAGATCGGGATCGACTTCTCGGCCGGTTTCGCGACCCTGCAGTGGGTGCTCAACGGCTACACCCTGGCGCTGGCCAGCCTGATCCTGCTCGGCGGCTCGCTCGGTGACCATTTCGGCCGGCGCCGGGTTTACCTCGTCGGCATCGGATGGTTCGCGATCGCGTCGCTGGGCTGCGCGGTGGCCCCGAACGCGGCGGTGCTGATCGCCGCTCGGGTGCTGCAGGGTATCGGCGGCGCGCTGCTCACGCCGGGCTCGCTGGCCCTGATCCAGTCCACCTTCCGGCCGCTCGACCGGGGCCGCGCGGTCGGCATCTGGTCCGGGATGGCCGGCGTGGCCACCGCCGCCGGCCCGCTGATCGGCGGCTACCTGGTGCAGCACGTGTCCTGGCGGTGGGCCTTCGGCATCAACGTCCCGTTCGCGATCGCGGCAATCGTGCTGGGGCTGCGGTTCGTGCCAGAGTCACGCAGCGCGGAGCTGAGCCGGCGACTGGACTTTCTCGGCACCGCGCTGGTCGCGCTCAGCCTGGCCGCGCTGACCTACGGCACCACCCGGGCCGGTTCGGACGGTTGGGGGCTGCTGACGATCGGCATCACCGCGTCCGGAGTGGTGCTGCTGGCGGTCTTCGTACTGGTCGAATCGCGGCTGGCCCACCCGCTGTTGCCGCTGCGGCTGTTCGCCAACCGGACGTTCGTAGGGGCGAACCTGATGACCTTCACGACCTACGCCGCACTGGGCACGGTGCTGTTCCTGCTGGTGGTGAACCTGCAGGTGTCCGGGCACTACGGCGCACTGGTGGCCGGCACCGCGACCTTGCCGCTGACCGCGATGATGCTGCTGATCTCGCCCCGGGCGGGTGCGCTGGCCGCCCGGATCGGGCCGCGCTGGCCGATGACCATCGGGCCGCTGATCGCCGCGGCCGGCATCGCGCTGACCACCCGGATCGACGAGCGGCATCACGGCTACCTGCTCGATGTGCTGCCCGGCATGATGGTCTTCGGGTTGGGGATGGCCTGCCTGGTGGCACCGCTGACCACCACCGTGATGAGCTCGGCGCCGGCTGACGATGTCGGCATCGCCTCTGGGGTGAACAATGCGGTCTCTCGCTCAGCCGGCCTGTTGGCGGTCGCGGTGCTGCCACCGCTGGCCGGCTTGACCGGCGAGAAGTATCGGATACCGGCCGACATGACCCACAGCTACCGGATCGCGGTGGTTATCTGCGTCGTCATTCTCTTGGTGGGGGCGTTCGTCGTAACGTTGACCGTGCCGAACAAACGGCAGCTCATCGAGGAGACCAGCCATGTCGCGTGAGACCGAGCAGCCAATCCTCGGCCAGATCCATGATCTGGTCGCCGAGGAACATCACCTGCGCGCCACCCACACCGGGATCGGGCTGAACGGGGCCGAGCGTGGCCGGCTGGAGGCCATCGAACGCGAGCTGGACCAGTGCTGGGATCTGCTGCGGCATCGCCGGGCCGACGAGGAATTCAGCGTCGACAGCTGACCTGGGCGGCTCCTCGTCGACAGCTGACCGGGTGGCTCAGCTCGAGATGTCCTTGGTGGTGAACCGCGCCCAGGCCAGCGACCAGAAGATCAGCAGGTAGGCCAGCGCCAGCAACACGCCGTGCTGCATCCCGCTGAACGTCAGCGGATCGCGCAGCAGATCGGCGAAGTCGAGGAACGAATTGCTGATCAGCAGCGGCCGGATCGCGTGCAACTGCGGAACAGCCACCAGCACCTGCATGGTGATCGCGATCGCGAGAGTCGCGGCCATCGCCGCGATCGGCACCTCGGTCAGGGTCGAGACGAACAGCCCGATCGCCGACACCGCGATCATCATCAGCGCGGCATAGCCGACCACCAGCACCAGCCTGCCGATGCCGTCGAGCAGGCTGATCTGAGTGCCGGACAGCAGCGTCACCCGGCCGGCCGGGAATAGCGCGAAGCCGGTGATCAAGCCCGCCACCGCGACCACCGCGGCGATGATCACGCACCAGATCGCGACCGCGACGAACTTCCAGGCCAGCAATCGGGTACGGCTCAACGGCACCACCAGCAGGTAGCGCAGCGTGCCGGAATTCGCCTCGCCGGCAATCGACTCGCCCACCACCACCGAGACCGCCATCGGTAGGAAGATCGGCAGCACCACCACCAGCGCGGTGAACGCGACGAAGATGCCGTTGTCGGTGATGTCACCGATCAGGCCGGACTGGTTGCCGCTCTTGGTGGCCAGCCGTACCGCGACACCGATGATGACCGGGATCGCGGCCAGCGTCAGCAGGATCAGCTGATTGCGCCGCCTGCGGAGCAGCATGCCGACCTCGCTGGCCAGAAAGCGGCCACCCAGCACCGCGCGGCGGGCCGGCCGCGCCAGCTCAACCGCTGACATCGAAACCCTCCCCGGTGAGCTGGACGAAGATGTCCTCGAGGGACGGTGCGGCCACCGCGAAGCCGCGCACCCCGACGCCGGCAGCCACCAGCGCGGCCACCACCTGCTCGGGTGGCCGCTGGCCCAGCACGGCCGAGGCACGGCCGTCCTGCTCGGTGATCTCGGTCAGCCCCAGGTCGGCCAGGACACCTTTGGCGGCAAGGGAATCCAGCGTTTCGACGGTGACCCGGACCTGTTGCTGGTCAGCGAGCTCAGCCATCGAACCTTGCCAGACCAGCGACCCGGTCCGCATCACTCCGACATGGCTGCACAGCTGCTCGACCTCGCTCAGCAGGTGCGAGGAGATGAATACCGTTGTCCCGTCGTGGGAAAGTTGATGGATCAGGTGCCGGACCTCGCGGGTGCCCTGCGGATCGAGGCCGTTGGTCGGCTCGTCCAGCACCAGCAGCCGGCGGGGTTGCAGCAGCGCGGCCGCGATGCCCAACCGCTGGCGCATCCCCAGCGAATAGTTGCGATAACGCTTGCCGGCCGCGGCGAGCAGCCCCACCCGGTCCAGTGCGGCGTCCACCCGCTGGCGGGAATCGCGCCGGCGGGCGGACAGATCAGCCGCGTCCAGCCGGCTCAGGTTGGCCCGTCCGGACAGGTACGGGTGAAACGCCGGACCCTCGACCAGCGCGCCGACCGAGGGCAACACCGCGCCTGCCTGTTCGGGAATCGCCTTGTCGAACAAGGACACCGTGCCCGAACTCGGGAAGATCAAGCCGAGCAGCATCCGGATCGTGGTGGTCTTGCCGGAGCCGTTCGGCCCCAGGAAGCCGTAGACCGAGCCGACCGGCACGGCCAGGTCGAGGGCGTTCACCGCGACCTGGCCGCCCCGAAACCGCTTGGTCAGCCCCTGCGTCGCGATAGCGAGGTCGGCGGTGGGTAGGAATCCACTGCCGGACATGGCTACTTCGCGGCAGCGGCCTGATACAGCAGCTCCGGGTCCACCGCCCCGAAGTAGGCACGGCCGTCGGAGGTGATCAGGCCGGTGAGCAGTGCCGACTGGAAGAGCCGGCCGGTACCCCAGCTGCCCTTTACCTCGGGCAACACCGCCAGCATCACTCCGGCCTGGCCGCCTGCCTTACCCAGCGAGTTGAGGGTGGGCACTCCGGTCACCTTCAGCACGCTGGTCCAACCGGTGCCGATGACCGAGACGCCAGCCTTGCTCTGCGGCGAGCCCGGAGCGGCTACCCCTGGTAGCGGGTGCGCATCCGGATCGACGTTCTTGGGGACGACCCCGGCCGGTGGCTTCCAGTTGAAGTTGTCATCGCCGGGCACCGCGTCGTCGAATCGGGTGTAGGTCACGTCGAAGGCCGCCCGGGCTGAGCCTCGGGCAAAGACCTGAACGCCGAGCGGAACCATGGTCTTGCCGTCCACCGAGATCCGGACCGAGCTGATCCGCGAGCGGCCGTCCTTCGGGGTGAGCACCAGGACGTAGGCGGGCCGGCCGGCGACTACCGCGGCCCGGTCGGTGGTGACCGTGGTGGACGGCTCGATCATGGCCAGCGCCTGCTTGGCGGCCTGGTCGGGAGTGATGGCGGGCAGCTGCTGGGGCGTCTGGGGCGCGGCGCCAGCGGGCAGCGTGGTGTGGCTGGCCGTCCGGTCATCGGAGTTCCACTGCCAGAGGTCGCGGCCGTTGCGGAAGATGTCCTGTTCACCGAGCTGGTCCAGCAGGGCGATTCGCTGCTTGGTCTCACCGGCGTACCAGACCCGAATGGTGTGCGAGCCGCTCAGCATGCCGAGCACGCCGGTGCTGCTGCTTGATCCGAGGTCAGGTAGCTCGGGCAGTCCGAGCGAGGCCTTTTCCACCGCGGTACCCGAGAAGCCGGCCACCTTCGAGTTGCTCACCGCAGCCAGCAGTTGGGCCGCGGTGCGGCTCGGCAGGTTCGGCTTGGCGTCGGCCGAGAGCACTCCGCTGGCGAGCACCGCGACCACGCCGGCCGCGCCGAGCGGGACCAGCCAGCGCAGCGCACGTCGGCGGCGATGCCGGACGGGCGCCTGGTACGCGGGAACGGGCGGGACTAGATCGGAGGACATGTGACCAGCATCGTTGGGTAGCGCTGTGCGCAGCCTGAGTTCCTCACCTGCATCTGAGCCGAAGCTGAGGACGGTCTCAGTAAATCGCCCTGCAGCGCGGCATGCTTGGACGAAATCCGTTGCCGTTGTGTACCGAGGAAAGCGAAACTCCCATGCGTTTGTTGATCATCGAGGACGAAGCCCGGATGGCTACCGCCCTGCAGCGCGGCCTGGCTTCGGAGGGTTTTACCGTCGAGGTCGCGCTGAACGGCCCGGACGGCCTACACCTGGCCCGGGAGAACAGCTACGACGCGATCGTCTGCGACATCATGCTGCCCGGCCTGTCCGGTTACCGGATCATCGAGGCACTGCGCGCGGAGCAGAACTGGGTCCCGGTGCTGGTGCTCTCGGCCAAGGACGGCGAGTACGACGAGGCCGACGCGCTGGATCTCGGCGCCGACGACTACCTGATCAAGCCGTTCTCGTTCGTGGTGCTGCTCGCCCGGCTGCGCGCGGTGTTGCGGCGCGGTGTCCGGCCGCGGCCGGCGATCCTGGCCTGCGGGGACCTCACCCTGGATCCGGCCGCCCGGGCCGTGCGGCGCGGCGACACCGAGATCGAGCTGACGCCCAGGGAGTTCTCGCTGCTGGAATACCTGATGCGGCGCGCCGGTGATGCGGTCAGCAAGGCCGATATCTTGCACCACGTGTGGGACGCTCACTACGAGGGCGACGCCAACGTGATCGAGGTGTACGTGGGTTATCTGCGGCGCAAGATCGACCTGCCGTTCAACCGGCATGCCGTGCAGACGGTGCGCGGAGCGGGGTATCGGTTGGCCACCGACGGTGGCTGAACCGGCATCATCGGGCCGGCGGGCGCCCTACCCCGTCCGGTGGTGGCGGTGCCGGTCACTGCGAGCCCGGATCACCCTGCTGGCGACGGCGCTGTTCACCGTCGCGCTGATCCTGGCCGGCGTGATCCTGCTGTTCACGGTGGGCAAATCCCTGCTGAACACGCTGGATTCTTCGGCGGAGCGGTCCGGCACCGAAGTTGCCGCGCTGGTCATGAGCGGCCGGCTGCCACAGCAGGTGCTGGCCGGTAGCGGTGGGGTATCGCTGGTCCAGGTGGTGGACGGCAACAACCGGGTGCTGGCCGCTTCGCCCGGCGCGGACACTGCCGTCTCGGTGTTGACCGCCGACGAGTTGGTCCAAGCCAGAGCCGGCAAGCACCTGACGGTCTCGGGCGATCGCGCCTCGCTGGACGAGCCGGTCCGGGTGGTAGCGGTGAAGGCCGACGTGCGATCCGGGCAGCGGACGGTGCTGGTCGGTACCGATCTTGGCCGGGTCTTCGATTCGTCCCGGCTGCTCGAACGCGCGTTGCTGCTGGGCGGGCCGTTGATCATCGCCGCGATGGCCGCGCTCACCTGGTGGATCACCGGCCTGACCCTGCGTCCGGTGGCTGCTCTGCAGCGCGGTGCCGCCGAGCTGAGCGCGTCCGGATTGGCGCGATCGCGACTGCCCGAACCCGCGGCCCAGGACGAGATCTACTCGTTGGCCCGGACCCTGAACGACATGCTCGGCCGGCTGGATGCGGCCACCACCAAGCAGCGGCGGTTCGTCGGCGATGCCGCGCATGAGCTTCGGTCACCGATCGCCTCGTTGCGGGTGCAGTTGGAAGTGGCGCAGCGGTTGGACCAGAGCGGGGCGATGCGTGAGCTGACCGACGATGCCCTGCTCGATGTCGAGCGGTTGTCGCACCTGATCGATGACCTGCTTACCCTTGCCCGCTCGGACGAACGCGGCCCGGCGCGGGTGCGGTTGCCGGTGCCGCTGGACGAGTTGGCCGGCACCGTGGTGGCCGGCTACCGCGACGCTCGGGTCACCGTCACGCAGGCTCCGAGCGAGTCGGTCACCGTGCTCGGTGATCGGGACGGCTTGCACCGGGTGCTGGTGAACCTGCTCGACAATGCGGTTCGCTACGGTAACAATTCCGTTACCGTGTCAGTCAGATCTCGACCGGCGACCTCGGAGCGGCCAGCCGCGGCCGTTCTGTCGGTAGCCGACGATGGCCCCGGAGTGCCTGCAAACAAAAGGGAACGGGTCTTCGACCGGTTCTACCGACTGGATACCGCGCGGTCCCGAGCCGAAGGCGGGACGGGCCTGGGGCTGTCGATCGTCCGCGAGATCGTCGGGGCACACGGCGGCACCGTTGTGCTGCGGGACAACGAACCGGGCCTGCTGGTCGAGATCATCCTGCCGCCAACCTAGTTCTGCCGGTCAGCTCGGGAACGCGTAGTGCTTGACCGAGGTGATCGGCAGGAACCGCGAGACGTTGTCCAGCTCGACGTTCTCACCGGTCTCCGGCGCATCGGCCACCTTGCCGTTGCCCAGGTAGATCCCGACATGGTCGGGGTAGGTTGCCGTCCCGCCGAAGAAGACCAGATCGCCCGGTTGCGCCGACCCGACCGACGAACTGGTCCAGCCGCTGACCGAGGAGCCGCGCGAATCGGTCACCTGGTTGTGGGTGTTGCCGGAGCCGAAGTTGAATCCAGCTTTGTAATAGGCCCAGCGGGCGAAGCCGGAACAGTCCAGGCCGATCGCGGCCGGGTCGCTGCAGGACAGCGACTGCGGATCACCGACGCAGGTCCCGGTGGACGGCCCGGGCGTCGAGGCATGCCCACCGCCCCAGACGTACTGGATGGCCGGGCCGGCCAGGATGCTGTTGGCCGCCGAGACCACCGCCGCGTTGCCATTGCCGCCGGCCGGCGGCGTGCTGGACAGGGCAGCCTTCGTCGCAGGGCCGACGATGCCGTCCGCGCTCAGGCCGGCGCCGCTCTGGAAGGACTTGACCGCGGTGAGCGTGCCGGTGCCGAAGTCCCCGTCGACGGTCAGCGAGAAGCCGTGCTGGTTGAGCAGCAGCTGCAACTCGGTGACGCAGCCACTGACCTGGCCCTGCTCGATGTCGGTCGGGCAGGACGACGAGGTCAGCGCGATCGGTGCCGGTGCGGTTGCCGAGGCGGGAGCCGCCAGCGAGGCCCCCAGCAGCAGCATCAGGCCGGTGATCAGCAGGCAGCCTGCCGTCCGGACGTTGCCGGACATTCTCAACGCGCTCACTAGACACCCCTCGATTGGGCTCGATTGCCCCGCGGTGACTGCCCGTACCAGTCGGGCATTTAGGAATTACCATGCTGATCGTCGCGTAAACCGCGCTACTCGGCAAGAGGGAAAACATTCAGGATTGACTGATTCTTTCTTTAAAGGCAGGCTGGCGTGGTGACGAGAATCGCGACCGCTGCCGCAGCAGGCAGGCTGAGCTGGTGACGAGCACCGCGACCGCGCCGCAGCAGGCCCGTTCGGTGGCAACCCGTGAGCGGCTACTCGAAGCAACCTTGCAGGTTCTGTTCGATCGCGGCTACGCCGACACCACCACGACGGCCGTCTGCCAGCAGGCCCAGGTCAGCCGAGGGGCTCAGCTACATCACTTTCCGAGCAAGGCAGAACTCGTCCGAGCCAGCATCGAGCACCTGGCCGTCCGGCGGGCTGCCGAGATCCGGGCCGAGGTCGCCGGGATCCCGGCGGGCGGCAACCGGATCGACGCCGCTCTGGAACTGCTGGAACGTAGCTTCACCAGCAAGCTCTACACCGTCGCGCTCGAGGTCTGGGTCGCGGCGCGTACCGACCGAGAGCTGCGCGAGGCGCTGGCACCACTCGAACAACGACTCGGCCGCGAGCTCTTCCAGCTGACGCTGGACGTACTCGACGCCGACGGCGCCGATCCCGACGTCCGGCAGGCGGTTCAACTCACCCTGGATCTGATGCGCGGGCTCGGGGTTGCCGCGCTGCTGACCGACGATCGGCAACGCCGGCAACGGCTGCTGAAGTGGCATTCGGTCCAACTCGCCGCGCTGCTGGCCAGACCAATCATCTGAAGACCGATCATCTGAGGGAAGAAGGACAATCGATGGACTTCGTGGAATCCACCGAGCACCGGGCGCTGCGCGCGGCGGTGGCCGAGCTGGGCAAGGACTTCGGGATGGCCTACTGGCTGGCCAAGGCGCGCAGTCACGAAGCCACCGATGAACTCTGGGAAAAAGCCGCCAAGCTCGGCTTCATCGGCATCAACATCCCCGAGCAGTACGGCGGCGGCGGGGCTGGCATCACCGAGCTCGCGATCGTCTGTGAAGAGCTCTCGACCGCCGGTTCGCCGCTGTTGATGATGGTCGTCTCGCCGGCGATCTGCGCGACGATCATTGCCCAAACCGGTACCGAGGAGCAGCGGCAACGCTGGCTGCCGGGGCTGGCCGACGGCAGCCTCAAGATGGCGTTCGCGATCACCGAACCCGATGCCGGCCTGAACTCGCACAAGATCTCGACCACCGGCATCGAGCGACCGGACGGCGGGTTCAGCCTGACCGGGCGCAAGTACTACATCTCCGGGGTCGACCAGGCTGACTACGTGCTGGTGGTCGGCCAGTCGCCGGCATCGCGTGAAGGAGGCCAGATCCGGCCGGCCCTGTTCGTGGTGCCGACCAACGCGGCTGGCTTCGAATACCGCCCGATCGACATGGAGATCGTCTCGCCCGAGCGGCAATTCTTCTGCTACTTCGACGAGGTCGACGTACCGGTGGACAACGTCATCGGCGGCTCGCTGGACGCAGCGCTGCCGGCCCTGTTCGCTGGGCTCAATCCGGAGCGGATCACCGTCGCTGCGTCCTCGATCGGAACTGCCCGCTACGCATTGGCCAAAGCGGCAAGCTATGCCAAGGACCGGACGGTCTGGAAGGCAGCCATCGGAACCCACCAGGCGATCGCGCATCCACTGGCCAAGGCTCACATCGAAACCGAACTGGCCAAGCTGATGGTCTACAAGGCCGCCGACGCACACGACCGAGGCGACGTGATGGCTGCCGGGGAGGCCTCGAACATGGCCAAGTACGCGGCCGGCGAGGCAGCCTGGAACGCGCTGGACGCGGCAATCCAGACCCATGGCGGGAATGGTCTGACCAGCGAGTACGGCCTCGGTGCGCTACTCGGCGTGGTCCGGGCGATGCGGATTGCCCCGGTGAGCAAGGAGATGATCCTCAACTTCATCGCCCAGCACTCGCTGGGCCTGCCCAAGTCCTACTGAAACAACTAGGAGCTGACCACTTCCGCGTGGGTCGGAAACACCGTGTCGATCGCACTCATGGCTGCCTTCTTCGTTGGGTAGCCCTCACCGCTATCGGCGACGACCTGACCGGTACTCGACTTGAGACGCCAGCGATAGCGCCCGTCGTCGGCCTGATAGATCTCGAACTTCGTCACTCCGGACAGTCTCGGGGTGGAATCGCCGGACTGGTGGGCCAAGGCAAAGGTCAGCAGGTCGTGCACGCTGACCTTTGCCTCACTGGCCCACGAGACATCCGGCGCTCCTCGGCGGGCGATGCCAGCGACAATGAGTTCGCGCGCCAGCACGGTCGCGCCGATCCCCTGCTCTTCAGCGGCTGCCTTCAGCGCTGAGATCACCGAGCGCGGCAGCCGGATCGAGAGCACTGCGGTACCCGAACCAGAAGCGGTCTCGATGACGAGCGGTTGCTCAGCCGACACTTCCACCTCACCCTGGCTGAACTGCTCAGCCAGTCGTTCGAGCTCATCCTCTGTATGTTGCGTGCCGTGCGCCATGTGCTCAGCCCTTACCTTTCCGATTCCGGTATCTCCGGCGTTCGGTGTCATCCATGTCCCGGGCAGTGATGACAAATACCGTCGATGCATCTTCGTCCGGCGCGATCAGCAGCGCCAGATACCTTCCGCTCAAAGTCGTACCCAGCACTCTTCTAGTCGCCACCGCATGACGACTTGCTATCGAGTCCACCACGATCGGCGGCAGCAGGGCCTCTTCGACTTCTGCCCACTCGACACCGTGTCTAGCGACATGGTTCTCGCTCCACCGAGTCCACCTCGCTTCCACACCGCGAGTGTATTACAACTTGTCTACACCTGGGAACTTCTCTGGCTGACCCGGCGCTAGCCGCTGGGGGTGCAGCTCGGATTCGCGGTCGGGGTGGGAGTCGGAGTCGGAGTCGGCGTTGGTGATCCGGTATCCGTCGGGTTGGGCGTTGGAGTCGGGGTCGGGGTGGGGGTCGGACATGGCGGCAGCACCGCCACTGTCAGCGTGATCGTGGTGGTGGCTGGGTCGTAGAAGATGCCGGGAGTGGGGTCGACCGACATCACCTGACCGACCTTGTAGCCAGGTCGCACCGGCGCGGTCTGGGACTGCCCGATCGTGGTGAAACCCAGCTGGTTGAGTTTCATCCTGGCCTGTTGCTCGGTCAGCTTCGTGACGTCAGGCAGCTTGACCTTGCCGTTGGCCACCTGCAATTTTACGCTGCTACCGGGGGTCACCGAGGCATTCGCCGGCGGATCCTGACCGATCACCTGACCGGCCGGCTGTGGGCTGTCGACGTCGATCCTGGTGGCACCCAGACCCTGCGAAGCAAGAGCCTTTTGCGCGTCGGTATAAGACAATCCGACCAGTTGCTGGACCAGCACGTTCGGCGGCCCGGCGTAGACGGTGTAGCTGACCGTGGTGCCGTCGGGTTCCAGGGTGCCGGCCGGCGGGCTCTGGGTGCAGATCTGCCCCTTGACCGGGTTCTTCAACGCCACCGAATTGGCCGCGCCCGAGGTGCACGGTCCGCTGCTGCCGTCCGGAGTGCCGGCCGCCGGCGTCAGATGCTTGGTGCGGATCGCGTCGTTGGCGGCATTGACCGACAGGCCAGCCAGCGACGGAACCTCGTAGGTGACCGCGGCGGCCGGCTTGTTGTCCTTACGCAGCAGGTAGAACGCGGCGCTACCGATCACCAGCAGCAGTGCGAGCACTACCGCGGTCCAGATCACCGCGCCCTTGTGATTGTTCTCGTCGTCATCGTCGTCATACATCGGGGTGAGCGGTCCAGGCCGGGCCGGCCGGGCGGTCGCGATGAACTGGGTACGTTCGGCGTCGGTCATCACCGACTCGGCCTCGACAGCCTGACCACCAATCGCACGCTGCAGATCGGCACGCATCTCGGCCGCGGTCTGGTACCGGTTGAGCGGGTTCTTGGCCAGCGCCTTCATCACGATCGAATCCAGCTCCGGCGACAGCACGCTGTTGACCGAGGACGGGACCTGCGGGTTTTCCCGGACATGCTGGTAGGCCACCGCGACCGGCGAGTCACCGGTGAACGGCGGGTGGCCGGTGAGCAGTTCGTAGAGCAGGCAGCCGGTGGAGTAGACATCCGAGCGGGCATCGACCGATTCGCCGCGGGCCTGCTCGGGCGAGAGGTACTGCGCGGTGCCGATCACCGCCGAAGTGGCAGTGACCGTCGCGGCATTGTCGGCCAACGCCCGGGCGATGCCGAAGTCCATCACCTTCACCGCACCGGCCTTGGTGATCATCACGTTGCCGGGTTTGATGTCGCGGTGCACGATGCCCGAACGGTGCGAGAAGTCCAGCGCGGCACACACGTCGGCGGTGATCTCCATCGCCCGCTGGGCGGGCAGGCGCCCTTCGGCATTCAGGATCTCGCGCAGTGACTGGCCCTCGACGAACTCCATCACGATGTAGGGCGTCATGCTCTCTTGCCCGTTGGCCGACTCGTCCTCGCCGGTGTCGTACACCGCAACGATGGACGGGTGATTCAGGCCGGCCGCTGCCTGCGCCTCGCGCCGGAACCGGTTCTGGAAGGACGGGTCGCGCGCCAGATCCGAGCGCAGGATCTTGATCGCGACCTCGCGGCCGAGCCGGACGTCCCGGCCCCGGTGCACCTCGGCCATCCCGCCGTAGCCGAGAACCTCACCGACCTCGTAGCGTCCGCCTACCAGTCGTGGTTCGGTCATCGAGCGTCCTCACTGTTCTTCATACGCGTCCTACCCATTACTTGACTCCGATCGAGGCAAGGTAAGCCTTCATGACTGCCTGCGCTACCGGAGCCGCAGCCAGTCCGCCGGTCGTCTCGTTGCCGTTGACGCCGCCGTTCTCCAGGATCACGGCGACCGCGATCTTCGGGTTGTCGGCTGGCGCGAAACCGGAGAACCAGGCATGCGGCGGCAACACGTAACTGCCATCGGCCTTCTGTGGCCCGTTGTCCGCGGTGCCGGTCTTGCCGGCCACCTGGATACCCGGGATCTGGGCCGCGGTTCCGGTTCCCTTGTTCACTACGTCCACCATCATCTGTGTCTCCAGCGCCGCCTGGCCTGAAGTCATCACATCATTGAGCTGGTGCGGGTCGGTATGGCTGAGCACGGCCAGGTTCGGCGCCTGCTCCTCGGCCACCAGGTAGGGCTGCATCAGCTTGCCGCCGTTGGCAATCGCGGCCGAGATCATCGCCGCCTGCAGCGGGGTGACCTGGACGTCACGCTGGCCGATGCTGGACTGGGCCAGCGCGGCCTTGTCCACGATCGGGCCGACCGACGAGCCGGCCACCCGCAGCGGCATGGTGAAGTCGTTGTCGTTTATGCCGAACAGCGCTGCCTGTTGCTTGATGGTGTCGGTGCCCAGGTCCATCCCGAGCTGGGCGAAGGCGGTATTGCACGAGATGGTCAGCGCGTGATCCAGCGTGTCGGTCTTGCCGTCCGCGCACTGCTCACCGTCGAAGTTGCGCAACTGGGTAGTGGTTTGCGGCAAAGTCAGCGCGTTCACGGCCGGGATCCGGGACTGCGGCGTCCGGCCGTTCTTCAGCGCGGCCGCGGCCACCACCAGCTTGAACACCGAGCCGGGCGGGTAAGTGACGTCGAATGCCCTGTTCAGCAAGGGATTGTTCGGATCGGCGTTGTACTTGCGGTACGCCGACTGGATGCCGTCGGGTGAGTGCGAACTGAGCAGGTTCGGATCGAAGGATGGCGTGCTGATCGCGGCCAGGACCGCCCCGGTGGACGGGTCGAGCGCGACCACCGCGCCCTTGCGGCCACCCATCGCCGCGTACGCGGCGGCCTGAGCCTGCCTGTTGACGGTGAGCAGCACGTTGCCACCCCGGGTGTCGCGGCCGGTCAGCAGGTTGGTCAGCCGCTGCACGAACAGCCGGTTGTCGGAGCCCGACAGCACACTGTCCTCTGCCGATTCGATCGCGGAGCTGCCGTAGTACAGCGAGTCGAAACCGGTGACCGTCGCGTACACAGGTCCGGAGGCGTACTTGCGCAGGTACATCAGCGCGTCCTTGGTCGGTACCGACTCACCGACCACCGAGCCCGAACCCTGCAACACGATCGAACCGCGCTGCCGCTTGTACTGGTCGAGCACCGTACGGCGGTTCGCGCTGTTGTCCTTGAGACTGTCGGCCTTGATGACCTGCACCCAGTTCAGGTTCAGCACCACCGCAAGCAGCAGGATGCCGACAATGATGGTCACTCGCCGGATCGGCCGGTTCATCAGCGATCACCGCCTGCGACGACCGGGACCGGCCCGCTCTCAGTGGTGACTGCCGACGGCGGGATGGTCGGCGGGCGTCGAGCGGCATCGGAAACCCTGATCAGCAAGGCAAGAAGTCCGAAGTTGGCCACCAGCGAGGAGCCTCCGTAGGACAGGAACGGGGTGGTCAGCCCGGTCTCCGGCAGCAGCCGCGAGATGCCACCGGCCACCACGAACAACTGCAGTCCGAGCGAGAAGGACAATCCGGTGACCAGCATCTTGCCGAAGGAATCGCGCACCGCGAGCGCGGTCGCGAAACCACGCGAGATGAACACCAGGTACACCGCAAGGATCGCTACCAGGCCGAACAGGCCGAGCTCCTCGCCGAACGCGGAGAGGATGAAGTCCGATTTGGCAACCGGCACCAGCTCCGGCCGGCCGCCGCCCAGGCCGGCACCGAACAGGCCACCAGCACCGAGCCCGAACAGCGATTGGCTCATCTGGTAGCCCTGATCCTGGATGTAGGAGAACACGTGCAGCCAGACGTCCACCCGCTCCTTGACGGTGCCGAAGAACTCGTAGGAGATCAGGCAGCCACCGATGAACAGCACCACCCCGATGATCACCCAGCTGACCCGTTCGGTTGCCACGTAGATCAGCACCACGAACAGGCCGAAGAACATCAGCGATGTGCCCAGGTCGTGATCGCGCACCAGCACCCCGATGCTGACCAACCAGGCGACCAGCACCGGGCCCAGATCCCGGCCACGGGGCAGGTCGATGCCAAATACTCGACGGCCGGCCAGCGACAGCACGTCCCGCTTGGTCACCAGGTAGGAGGCGGCGAAGATCGTCAACACGATCTTGGAGATCTCGCCCGGCTGGATGGAGAATCCGGCCAGCCGGATCCAGATCCGAGCCCCGTTCACCTCGCTGTACTGGGCAGGCAGGACGGCCGGCAGCAGCAGCAGGAACAGCCCGATCAGCGCCAAGGTATAGGCATACCGGGACAGCGACCGATGATCGCGCACCAGAATCAGCACGACCAGAAAGACCACCAGTCCCAGGAATGCCCAGACCACCTGGCTGGCAGCGGCGACACCGCGGTAATGCGTGCCGTTCTCCGCCGCCTGTTGAGCCAGCCCGAGATCGAGCCGGTGGATCATCACCAGGCCCAGCCCGACCAGCAACATCGCGCACGGCACCATCAGCGGGTCGGCGTAGCGGGCGAACCGGCGGATCGCCAGGTGGCAGGCGATGCCGATTGCCAGCACGACCAGCGAGTAGGTCGCGACGTGGCTGCTGAGCCTGTTGTTTCCGGTGATCTCCACGATGGCCTCGGCGCAGGCCACCACGACCGCCGCTCCGACCACGAAGGCCAGTTCGAGATTGCGCCGGGTCGGTAACCGGTTTGTGGCAGTCATCGGCAATCCGGCAGGCTCGGCGCCGAGCTGAACGCGCCGCTCGGTAGCGCCGAAGGCGTCGGCAGCGCGCTGGCCGACGACCTGGTGGCCGTCGACTTCTTGGCGGTACCGCTCGGTTTCGCGCTGGTCTTCGGGGTTGTTTTCGGAGTGCTCTTTGGAGTGCTGACCGGGGTGGGCGTCGGCGACTGGGTGATCGCGGCCGGGCACAGCGGTTTGAGCTGCCCGGCGAGTCGAGCGAGGATCGCCTCGGCGTCCGACCGGCTGTTGGCGGTGATGCCGTTGGACACCTGGCCGCTGGCGGACTGGGTCAGATCGGAGACCCGCAGGTCACTGTTCTCGATCACCGAGTACAGGCTGACCGGTCCGAAGTGCGCGTTTACCCCGCGGAACACGGCAACCTCGTTACCGTCCTTGCCCACGAAATACTGCTTCTGGGTCCAGGAGTAGCCAGTGATCGCGGCACCGATCACGATCAGCCCCAGCAGCAGGCCGACCAGCAGGCTGCGACGGCTGCGACGGCCGACGAGGACGACCGGCGCCGGCCGCAATGGCCGCGAGATCCTGGCTGCCCGGCCGGCCGGCGTGTCGGCCTGGGTTTCGGTAACCTCGGCCTGATCGCTGACCGCACCACCGACGATCGGCAGGTCATCGCCGTCGGACAGGTCGACCACGTCGGCGACGATGCAGGTCACGTTGTCCGGGCCACCGCCGCGTAGGGCAAGCTCGATGAGCCGGTCAGCGCAGTTCTGGGGTGTGCCCGAGGACAGCGCTTCGAGCAGCGTGGTGGCAGTGACCACGTCGCTTAGGCCGTCACTGCACAGCAGGTACCGGTCACCCTTTCGGGCTTCGCGGATCGAGATATCCGGGTCGACCTCGGTGCCGTTCAGTGCGCGCAGGATCATCGACCGGCGCGGGTGGTGCGATGCCTCTTCGGCGGTCAGCTTTCCCGAATCCACCAGCGACTGGACGTAGGTATCGTCGTGGGTGATCTGGCTGAGCTGGCCACCCCGCATCAGGTACGCCCGAGAATCACCCACGTGCACCAGGGCAATCCTGCTGCCGGCGAACCGGATCGCGGTCAGCGTGGTGCCCATGCCTTCCAGCGCCCGGTTCTCCTCCACCGCGTGCGCCAGGGCCGCCGTCGCGTCGTCGACGGTACTGCGCAGGGCACCGATCAGGTCGGCGATCGGGCGGTCCTCGTCCAGTTCTTCGACCGCGCCGATCACGATCTTGGACGCCACCTCGCCGGCCGCGTGACCACCCATTCCGTCGGCGATGGCCAGCAGTCGTGGGCCGGCGTAGACCGAGTCCTCGTTGTTGCCGCGAACCAGGCCGCGATCCGAACGCACCGCATACTTCAGGGTGAAACTCATCGAAGTTCCATGGCGGTCTTGCCGATCCGGATAACTACTCCCGCCTCCAGCGGGATCGGCCCGGTTACCTTCGCCTGACCGACGTAGGTACCGTTGGTCGACCCGAGGTCCTCGAGGTACCAGACGCTGTTGGTCTCGCTGATCCGCGCATGTCGGGTCGAGGCATAGTCGTCGGTGAGAACCAGCGTCGAGTCGTTGGCCCGTCCGATCAGAATGGGTTTGCCAGTAAGGGCAATCCGGGTTCCGGTGAGAGCGCCCTCGGTCACGATCAGCTGGGAGAGCGCGCCACGAACCGGCCGGGCGTCGGTGGTTGCCGCCCGCCGCGACCGCTTCGGCTTGGCGCTGACCGGTACCCGCCGCGCGCCCGAGGTTCGCAGCTCAGCTCGGATCACCCGCACCATGCCGTAGATGAACAGCCAGAGCAATGCCAGAAAGGCAAAGCGCATAAGCTGAATCGCCAGCGGAGAGGTCAAGAGCTGTCCTCGTGAAAAACCAGCCTGGTGTGGCCGACCCGGATCACGTCACCATGCTGAAGCTGCTGGCTCTGCACGGTCCGCCCGTTCACCGACGTGCCGTTGGTCGAGCCGAGGTCATAGACGGTGGCGTGGCCGTCGACGATGTGCACGTCGGCATGCCGGCGTGAGACACCCTGATCCATCACCTGCAGGTCGGAGTCGACGCCGCGTCCGATGACGTTGCTGCCGGCGGTGAGCTCGACCGAGCGCGGGGTGCCGTCAACCACCAGCTGGGCGCGATAGCTGGGCCGGCGAGGCGGCTCGACATAGGGCGGCTGGACCGGTGGCTGCTGCACCGGCGGCTGCTGCATGGCAGGCGGCTGGACCGGCACCGCGAACGGCTGGACGTACTCCTCCGGGTGATCCTTGACCACCGGCATCGACATCGAGTCCATCGGCCGGCGACGCGGCGGGGCCTGCGGCTCCATCCGGGAGGCGACTCCGAAGACCCCGGTGTGCAGGGCCTCGTCCTTGGCGAGGTAAACCTCGATATCTCCGATGGTGGCCAACCGGTGCTCGTCGAGATACTCCTGGACAAGTTCGGCCAGCGACAGGGTCAGCTGGGCCTCCCAGGGCGCGAGCCGCTCGTAGTCGGAATTGCCGAGGGTTACCCGGTAGCGGTTGGGCGCCAGCACCTGCCCGTTGCCCATCACGGCCTTCTTGTCCATCGCCTCGCGTTGCAGGGCGTTGCCGATCTCGACGGGTTCGACCTGGCCCTTGAAAACCCTGGCGAAGGCAGAACCGACCATGCCTTCCAGACGGCGTTCGAAGCGTTGAGCGAGGCTCATCCGGCGGTTCCTCCTCTCGCAAGTTGACGGCAGCGTTCCTGCGCCCGGCACAGCGTTGACGGTGGGGCGTGCTGATGATGGTATCTGCGTGCTGCTTGGAGACCGGCAAGAGCGTCCGATGTGTCGTGCTAATCTATGGCGTCTTTTCAAGACGCCTCGCGCAAGTGGCGGAATGGCAGACGCGCACGGTTCAGGTCCGTGTGTCCGTAAGGACGTGGGGGTTCAACTCCCCCCTTGCGCACCAGGGGTTGTTCGTGGATCTTGCAGGATTCATTCGTGAAATTCCTGCCGGATCGCCACGCTCGACCTTTTTCCCACCTCCTTTTGACCGTGTGCCGCCGAGGTCGTGTCCAAGGCGGCCTTCTGCGGCTCAATTCGGTGTTGTTGACAGCATCCGATCACCGATCGCGGGCCGCATCAGCCCTGTTTCGGGTACGAGCGCAGCACTAGGACCCGGCTCATTAGAACCGGGTCAGTTTTCACGCGGGGCCGCGCTACGCGGCTGGAGGGTCGTCCGGGACGGTATCGGCTGCGGGCGTGGTGAAGTCGGCCAGCCTGTCCCGACGCCGGGGCCGCGAGCGCTTCACCCCGGCAACCGTCGTGTCCGCCGCCTTGCGCTCGGCGTCGTAGAAGGCGGCAATCTTGCGAGCATTCGCGGCCAGCACCAGGAACGTGACGAGCAGATACTGAGCGGCATAGCCGCGAATGCGCCTGCGGCTGGAGTCGCTGAGTGCTTCCCGGCTGGAGTCCTTGATGTAGCCGTTGTAGCCCTCGACCGTGTTGCGCGCGGTGGAGTAAGTCGCCTGCCACTCAGGGCTGCCGTAGCGCAGCGCTTGCGCCCACTTGGCTCCGGCGGATGGCGGGAAGCTGACTGACGCGGTGTTGGTGCAGATCCGGTCGGGATGCGTCGGGGTGATGAAGATGCGGGTGCTGCCCTGCTTGTCCTGGGTCAGCGGCTTGAGCGGACAGGAGACCGTGGCCGACGGGCCAGCCGCCGGACACCGCATCGGGACGTGCCCGTCGGAATCAGGGCGCTCCTTGCGCCGCAGTGCGTACTGACCGCGCTGCTCGATGCGCTGCCGCCACGTCGCCTCGTCGATGGTCTTGGCGTTGCGGTAGTCAATCGTCGCGTCGATGAGCGGCTGGGGCATCGACGGGCAGTACCAGTCGCCCTCCACCTGGATCGATCCGGCGTGAGAGTCGCTGACGCCCAGCTGGTCGGACTGGTAGTCGAACACCAGACCGTAGCCCAGCGCTCGCATCGGAAGCTGGAGCAGTTCGGCTCTGCTGTTGGGAAAGTAGGCCCGGTCGGCGACCGCATACCCGGCCGGGTGCCCGCGCTCGATGATCGACTGAAACGTCTTGATGGCGTGACCGGACACGTCATGCCCGGGCTTTCCGAACGCGATTCCGGCTACGAGGAGCGGGAAGTCGGGGACTCGTGCGGGATCATTGGTCGCCTGGACTGCGAAAGTCGCCTCCCACCCCCACATCACCTTTTTCGGGGCCCTGCGGCCCTCAGCGGTCACCTCCCGATGATCGCCTTCGCGGACATACCAAGCCGCGTCCGGCTCAATCGACACGTAGTCGGAGCGCTTGACCGTGCCGCGCTTTCCGAACGCGGGAACCAGAGTGGCGTCGATGCAGGCGTTGCCCCGCCACCGGCGACGAACCTCACGCGGGACCATGCACAGGCTGACCTCCACCAGCTGGTTGCACACCTCATCGAGGCGCTTCTGCTTCTCAGCGGTCTCGACTGGATCGCGGGATGCCTTGACGGTCGAGAACTCTTGCCGCGTCAACTGTCGATGGCGCGGACCGGGGAATGGGTCGATGACCTTGAGCAGCGACCTTGTGGCGCGCCAGAGCCGGTCGTACCAATCCTGGTCGCTGGCAGGGGCGATGGCGATGCCGAGCGTCTGCTTGGCCTTCTCGCTGAGCCGGTGACAGAGCAGCTCGGTCATCCGGGTCACCATCAGCGGTGAGTGCTCGAACGCCAGGATCGTCAGCAGTACCAGGACGGTGTGGTCGTTCAAGCTCGCCGGACGCCCGCCGGGGCCCGAAGTTTTTCGGTCCTGTCCGCGCCAGTCGGCGATCTGCTGCGCCACGCCGCTCTGCTCGATCAGCGCCGAGCACCGCGCCACCCAACTGTCGGGCAACGTGGCGGAATGCCGCAGCTTCGATGACCCACCGTCGGCGAACTGAAACAGCTCAGCGAGCAGATCGTCCTCAAACGACTCGGCCACAGAGTTCCGCGCGGCGGTCATCGACTGGCCTGGTCTAGCGCTTCACGCATCGAACGCCGCGCGCGAGTCGGGTCGATGTTGGGGACGTGACGCAGGTAGCGGGTAAGCGCCTCCAGCGACTGCACGCCGGAAGCCGCCATGAAGGGTACGACCGGAGTGGAGGCGGCCAGGTGCGTCACGATCCACGTCGCGCGCAGCCGTTGGGTCTGCGGGCGAGGGCCGCTGCCGTTGCACTTGGTGAGGAAGTTGGTGACGAGGTTGCGATGGTTGTAAGAGCGCGACAGTCGGAACATCGGTGACTCCGGCCGCCGCTCGCCAGCCGCCTCGACCAAGGCGCTCTCCCACTGACGCAGCACCGGGACCAGTCGCGGGCGCTCTCCGCTGACTGCCACCAGAACGCCAAGGGCATCGGCGTGAACATGTTCGGCGCGAACGTCTCCGATCTCAACGGCCGAGAGCCCGGCTCCAGCGCTGAGCGCCAGCAGGGTCAGCGCATCACGGCGTCGAGCTGCCGTGGCTTGACCGTTCGCCCAACTGCGGAAGGCCACCAGCTCTGACTCCGAGTACGGCGTCAGGGACTCCGACTTCGGCAGCGGCGGCAGCCGACGCGGGGCCAGCTCGCGGGGCAGCAACGCCTCGCTCACGCGCAGCAGCCGGGAACGCATCGTGCCCCGGCTGGTCGGGGTCAAAGCTCCGCAGCCGTGCTCGATGTACTCGCTGATGACGTCGCGGGAGAACACGATCTCGCGTTCCAGCGGAAGTCCGGCTGTCTGCCAGCACCACAGGACGTGACGGGACAGGATCGTCAGCAGCTGCCCCGCCTTGTATGGAGTGTTGGGCTCCGCCTCGGAGACGGCGGCGCGCACGAACACCTCTATGACCCGCCAATAGGCTAGGTCGAAGTCCGGAACGAACTCCTGGATGCGTCGTGCCACTGAATCCCCGCGTACGTCACTGTGGTGGTTGTACCCACCACTATCGACCACGGGTACGACAGTCTTGAGGCTCAGGCGACGGAGCGCCTCGTGAAGTCCTTTCGCTGATTCACCTACGGTGGCTTCGTGCCCAGGATCGCTCGCCAATCTCCCCGCGAGTTCAGTCGCTCCTGGCCCGATGAAGCCTGCGAGGACACCACCGCCGAAGTCGCCCGCCGCTTCGCGCAACGCCTGCGTTCGGCTCTCGGCGGCGACAGCCTCCGCAGCGCGAAAGCGCGCACGGGCATCGACCACACTGTTCTCAGCGACATCCTCAACGGCCTGACTTGGCCCGAGCTGGCGACCATCGCTCGCCTCGAACACGGTCTGGACGCTGACCTCTGGCCGGGCCGGATCGAAAAGCGCACCGCGCAGTGATAGCCGGGAGCCCGGCGTCGGGACAGGTGCGCGCTTCACACCTATCATCAAGCGTAGACAGAGCAGGTCTTTCAGACACACTCTATGAGTCCTGGACTACTGTCTGTCTTTTAGGTACATTAAATGGGTGCTAAGTCCCGCCAGAATCGCGCGCCGCGAGGCGCTCATGTCTGATCCCCGTTTCCGACCTCGGCGCTGCACCTCCGAGCCGGGCGCGTTCGGCAAGGCTGACACCATCGCCTGGAACCAGCCGGTCAGCGAGCCGGACCACGATCGCATCCTCGCCGCCCAGATGCAGCACCGCTACGCGGTGCGCATCTCCAAGCGATCTAGGGCAAAGTACGGATCGCTCAAGGGGTACGCCGAAGCCGCCGGTCTGAACTACGACCGGCTCAGCAAGATCATCCGAGGGGAAGCATTGATGCGGTTCGAGGACCTGGCCAACGCGGAGCGTCTGCTCGGCGGCATCGTCGGGGACGGCTCGTGAGCAGCCTCGGCAACTTCGTCTGGTCGATCGCCGATCAACTTCGAGGTGTGTGTACCGACCGCACCAGTACGGCTCCGTCATCCTGCCGATGACGATCCTGCGCCGCCTTGACTGCGTGCTGGAGCCGTCCAAGGACGAGGTGTTGTTCAAGGCCGCCAAAACCAAGAGTCCCGAGCACCTGGACATGTTGATCCGCAGGCAGTTCGGCCTGAATTTCTACAACACCTCGACGTTCACACTGCGCAAGCTGCTCGATGACCCGGAGAGCCTGGCTCCCAACCTCATCGAGTACCTCGGTGCGTTCTCGACGACGGTGGCGGACATCTTCGAGCGGTTCCGCTTCGAGAACCAGATCGCCACGATGGCCGAGAAGGACCGCCTCTATCTGGTCGTGCAGAAGTTCTCCGACATCGACCTGCACCCGGACCGCATCTCCAACGCTGAGATGGGCGACCTGTTCGAGGAGCTGATTCGCAAGTTCGCAGACGCCTCCAACGAGACGGCTGGCGAGCACTTCACCCCGCGCGATGCGATCGGCCTCATGGTTGACCTGCTGTTCGCCGAGGACGGCCAGGCGCTGACCGAGAAGGGTGTCGTGCGCACGGTGTATGACCCCACCGCCGGGACCGGCGGGATGCTCTCGGTCGCCGACGATCACCTGCGCAAACGCAACCCCGACGCTCGGTTGGTCATGCACGGCCAGGAGATCAACGACGAGTCCTACGCCATTTGCAAGGCCGACATGATCGCCAAGGGGCAGGACCCGCAGTCGGTCAAGCTGGGAGACACCCTGGCCAACGACCTGTTCGCCGGACGGACTTTCGACTACTGCATGTCCAACCCGCCCTACGGCGTGGACTGGAAAGCGTCGGAGAAGAAGGTCCGCGCCGAGTACGCAGCGACCGGTGAGAACGGGCGCTTTCCCGGTGGCCTGCCCAGCGTGGGCGACGGGCAGATGTTGTTTCTGTCCCACCTGGCCACCAAGATGCGCTCGCCCAAGGACGGTGGCGGTAGGGCAGGCATCGTGCTCAACGGCTCGCCCCTATTCAGCGGCGCGGCCGAGTCGGGCGAGTCCAACATCCGCAAGTGGTTGCTCCAGGCTGACCTCGTGGAAGCCATCGTGGCCCTGCCGACCAACATGTTTTACAACACCGGCATCGCCACCTATATCTGGATTCTGGACAACACCAAGCAGCCCGAGCGTCTGGGCAAGGTCCAGCTGATCGACGCCACCAGCTTTTTCACCAAGATGCGTAAGAACCTCGGAAACAAGAGCCGCGAGATCACCGAGGCCGACGTGGCGAAGATCGTCGCCATCTACGACGAATACGCCGACGGCGAGCACTCCAAGATCATGGCCAACGAGGAGTTCGGCTACCGCAAGATCACCGTAGAGCGCCCGCTGCGGCTGAACTTCTCCGCGTCGCCGGATCGGCTCGCCAGCGAGGCGGCCGTGAAGCTGCTTGCCAAGAACCAGTCCGGCGGCGATGTCAATCTCATCCGCGAGCGCCTGGAGCGCATCGGCGATGAGGTCTACACCGATCGTGCGCAGTTCGACTTGGCGCTCACCGAGGCTCTCGACGAAGGACCAGAGGTCATCCGGCACACGCCAGCGTTCCGCAAAGCGATCGCTCTGGCGCTGTCCGAGCGGGACGAGAACGCCGAGGTTTGCCAGGATGCCAAAGGCAATGACGAGCCGAATGTCTCCCTGCGCGACACGGAGAACGTCCCGCTGACGGAGGACATCCAGACCTACTTCGACCGCGAGGTCAAGCCCCACGTCCCTGACGCCTGGATAGACCCCGCCAAGACCAAGGTCGGCTACGAGATTCCGTTCACCAGGATCTTCTACCGCTACGTCCCGCCCCGCTCGCTCGACAAGATCGACACCGACCTCAACGCATTGGTCGGTGAGATCATGGGTCTGCTCGCCGAGGTGGAAGCGTGACCTCCTGGCCGACACTGTCTTTGCGACGGTTGGCGGCGTGCCGCGATGATCTACGGGTGCCATTGAATGCGGAGGAACGTCATCACCGTCCTGGAGCTGTGCCCTACTGGGGTGCCAATGCAATTCAGGGATTCGTGGACGTTGCCTTGGTGGCTGAACCTGTTGTCTTAGTAGGTGAAGATGGTGCGCCCTTCTTTGACCGAGCCCGGCCCGTCGCGTTCTACGTCACCAATCCGATCTGGCCGAACAACCACATCCATGTGTTGAAGCATCGGCCGGGCGTCGACGGGCGATGGTTGGCTTATGCGCTAAATGAAGTTGACTACTCGCTCTACATCACGGGCTCGACGCGAGACAAGCTAACGCAAGCAGCGTTGATGTCCATCGCGCTTGCGGTCCCAACCCCAGACGAGCAGGCCGCTATTGCCGACTACCTGGACCGTCAGACCGCCAAGATCGACACGCTTGTCGCCAAGCAGCGCCAGCTCATCGAGACGCTCCGCGAGCGGCGAACGGCTGTCAGCGCCGGTGTGGGGTCCCCGGAGGGTCGGAACAGCAGCACATCCCGCATCAAGTATTTGTACGAAGTTATGGATGTGCGCGCAAGCGACGCCATCGTAGGCGGCCATGAGCTTCCGCTTCTGTCCGTGTCGATACATACAGGGGTTCAGCGCCGCGACAGCACCACCGATGCCCTCGCACGGGCCGAAGATCTCTCCAACTACAAGGTTTGCGACGTCGGAGACATCGTGATCAATCGCATGAGGGCATTCCAGGGTGCGCTCGGGATCGTCAGTGAGGCCGGGGTTGTAAGCCCCGATTATCTGGTTCTGCGAGCGCGATCGGGGTACGACGCGAAGTGGCTCACAAGGGTGCTGAAATCGTCCTGGTTCGTCGGTGAAATGGCTGCTCGTATCCGTGGTGTCGGCTCGGCTGACCTCGGTGCGGCTCGGACTCCAAGAATCAACCCGTCCGATCTCGGGGACATATTGGTCGAAGTTTCGTCACAACAGAATCAGCTGGCGACCGTAGCTGCGATCGACGAACAGATCGCCAAGATCGACGCACTCATCGAGAAGGCGCGACGGTTCATCGAACTGTCGATTGAGCGCCGGTCGGCGCTCATTTCAGCGGCAGTGACTGGCCAGATCGACGTCAACTCCACGGTCAAAGGCCATGATGCGCCGCTGGCAACCGTGGCCCCGATGAAGCGGCCGTCGCGCAAGCCCGCGCCGCACCGACCCGCTCAGATCGCTGCCAAGGGCGGCCCAAGGATGGGGAGCGTCTGACATGGCCGACTACCACGAGATCGCCTTTGAGAAGGAGATCTGCGAGCACCTGGCCGCCAACGGCTGGTTGTACTCGGAGAACTCAACCGGCTACGACAAGACCCGAGCGCTGTTCCCCGAGGACGTGTTCGCATGGCTGGAGGAGACCCAGGCCGACGAGCTGGCGAAGATCGTGAAGCCGAGTGCGAGCGAGAAGGTTCAGCGGCAGTCGCGCGAGATCCTGCTGGACCGGCTGGCCAAGGTGCTCGACACGCCGCTGGAGTCCGGCGGTGGGACGCTTGCGGTGCTGCGGACCGGCTTCAAGCACACGTCGGCCAAGTTCGCCATGTGCCAGTTCCGGCCCAATCACACGGTCAACCAATCTGTGATGCAGCGGTACGGCCAGGCTCGGGTGCGGGTGATGCGCCAGGTCTATTACTCGGCCAACAACAAGCGAAGTATCGACCTGGTGTTCTTCGTCAACGGCTTGCCGGTGGCCACCGCCGAACTCAAGACTGACTTCACCCAGTCGGTCCAGGATGCGATCACCCAGTACAAGAGCGAGCGCACGCCGAAGGACCCCGAGACCCGCAAGGCCGAACCGCTGCTGGGCTTCGGCTACCGCGCTCTCGTCCACTTCGCGGTGTCCAACGACGAAGTGTTCACGACCACCAAGCTCGACGGGGCTGCAACCCGCTTCCTCCCGTTCAACATGGGCTTTGACGGGGGCCAGGGCAACCCTCCGAATTCGGCGGGCTCCCGTACGTCCTACCTCTGGGAGCGCGTGCTCCAGCGCGATTCGTGGCTCGACATCCTCGGCAAGTTCATGCACGTCGAGAGCCGTGATCGCGTCGATGCCGTGACGAAGGCGACCAGCCGGTCGACGACGTTGTTGTTCCCCCGCTTTCATCAGTGGGAGGCGGTCACCGAACTCGTCGCGGCGGCTAAAGCCGAAGGTCCCGGGGGTCGCTACCTCATTCAGCACTCAGCGGGTTCGGGCAAGACGAATTCCATCGCCTGGACCGCACACCGGCTGGCGACTTTGCACGACGACGAGAACCAGAAGGTGTTCCAGTCGGTGATCGTCGTGACCGACCGGACCGTCCTCGATGACCAGCTACAAGAAGCCATCGGACAGGCCGAGCAGGTCACCGGCGTCGTGGTGCCCATCACTGACGAGCAGGCTCGCAAGACGATGGGCGATGACGGCAAGCCGCTGACGAGCAAGAGCAAGCTGCTTGCCAAGTGCCTGGTCGACGGCACCCTCGTCATCGTCGTGACGATCCAGACGTTCCCGTTCGCGCTGGAGGAGATCCGCAAGGCCAAGGGGCTGTCCACCAAGCGGTTCGCGGTCATCGCCGACGAGGCACACTCCTCCCAGACCGGCGCGACGGCCAACAAGCTCAAGGAGGTGCTGACCACCGAGGAGCAGGCGGAGTTGGCCGATGGCGGAGAGATCGACACGGAGGCTTTGCTGGCCGCTCAGATGGTCAACCGTGCAGCGGCAGACAACATCAGCTACTTCGCCTTCACCGCCACCCCGAAGCCGAAGACGATCGAGCTGTTCGGCCGCGAAGACGCTGACGGGCTTCCCCGGGCTTTCCACACCTACACGATGCAGCAGGCGATCCAGGAGGGCTTCATCCTCGACGTCCTGCGTAACTACACGCCCTATGACACCGCGTTTCAGATCGCCCAGCAGACCGTGGACGGCGACGAGACACTGGTCGACGAAGCTGCCGCGACCCTGGGCCTCATGCGCTGGGTGAAGCTGCACCCAACGAACATCGCGCAGAAGGTGCAGATCATCGTCGAGCACTTCCGCTCGAACGTCGAGAGCCTGCTCGACGGCAACGCCAAGGCGATGATCGTTACCGACTCGCGCAAGGCGGCTGTGCGCTACAAGAAGGCAATCGACGCCTACATCGCCAAGCAGGGCTACACCGAGGTGACGACCCTTGTCGCGTTCTCCGGCGACGTCACCGATCTGGAGTCCGGGCCCGAGCCGTTCAACGAGCAGAACCTCAACCCCTTGCTGCGAGGCCGAGACCTGCGCGCTGCCTTCGCAACACATGACTACCGAGTAATGCTGGTCGCCAACAAGTTCCAGACTGGATTCGACCAGCCGCTCCTGGTGGCTATGTACGTCGACAAGCAGCTCTCCGGGGTCACGGCGGTGCAGACCCTCTCTCGGCTCAACCGCACCTATCCGGGGAAGGACGTCACCTTCGTCCTCGACTTCGTGAACAAACCAGAGCTGATCCTCGCGGCCTTCCAGCCGTACTACAAGGAGGCCCGGCTCGACACGGTGACCGACCCAAACGTCATCCACGACCTACAAGCGAAGCTCGACCTGGTTGGCATCTACACCGATGCCGAGATCGACGCCTTCGCAGACGCCTGGGTGCAGAGCAAGGGCAACAATGCCCTCGCGGCAGCCATCGACCCCGCGAAGCAGCGCTTCAAGGACCGCTGGGACGAGGCGCTCCGATGGAAGAACCAGACCGAGATCGAGACGCTCGAACTGTTCCGGGACGACCTGAATTCCTTCGTGCGAATGTACGACTTCCTCTCCCAGATCATCGACTACGGCGACACCGATCTGGAGAAGCGCTCGATCTTCTTCCGGATGCTGGCCCGCCGTATCAAGACCGAGAACCTGGCTCAGCCGGTGGACATCTCTGACGTCGAGCTGCGCCGCATCAAGCAGGCCGTGCTAGAGACGGTCGACATCGCGTTGGACCCGACCGCCACCGGCGGTCTCTCGGGCATCACCGCTGCCGGATCTCGGCCACACCGCGACCCCAAGCTCGTACGGCTGGAGGAGATCGTCTTGCGGCTAAACGAGATGTTCGCCGACGAGGAGTTCAGCCAGGGCGAGAAGACGTCGTGGCTAGAGGGCCTGCTGACCGTCCTGCTGGGGAACCAGATGCTGGTCAATCAGGCACGCATCAATTCTAAGTCACAGTTCCTCGACTCACCCGACCTTCGTTCGGAGGTCATCGGCGTCCTGCTCGGCAACCAGGAGAGCCATTCGCAGATGTTCGACATCGTGACCGCCAGCGACCGGCTCCAGGTCGAGTTGGTGACCGGCCTGGGCGAGCTTCTATACGAACACGCTCATCTGGAGGACAACCCGGAGTCGGTGGCCCAAGTCTGACACCTCACGAGTGCACCGCTGGCGTCGAACCTTCGAGACGCTGCTGGCCCGGTTAGCTACTAGCGATCGCGTGGCCGGGTCACGTCGCGTTCGAGTTCTTCCGCCTGGCCGGCTGCCACCAGCAGGGCTGCGGCCAACTGCCGGGCAGCGCCGGACGGCATAATCGCCACGAAGCGGTGTTCGATGTTCGGCGGCTCGGAATTTTTCAAGGTGGCTGAGGCCAGCGTGAGTCATGCGGCTGCGGTGACGGTCTCCTGTTCTTGATCTTCGGTCTGGGTGATGGGCGGGTTGATCCAGGCGGCGACGGGTAGGTCGAGGA
>JALYVK010000078.1 GCA_030853265.1 Actinomycetota bacterium | reverse complement strand
CCCGGGCGGTGCTGGCCGCCGCGGCCGGCCAGGCGGTGCTCGACCCGGCCGTCCAGCTACGCCTGATCCGTAGCGTCCGGGCGGCGGCACCCGCCCCGGCCACCCGGACGCTGCCCGCCGAGCTGACCCCGCGCGAGGTGCAGGTGCTGACCCTGATCGGTCAGGGGATGAGCAACCGGGGCATCGCGCGGGAACTGTTCGTCAGCGAGACGACCGTGAAGACGCATATCAACCACCTGTTCGCCAAGGCCGACCTGGCCGATCGGGGCGCTGCCGTCCGGCTGGCCAGGGACTGCGGCCTGCCCGAGCAAGCCCCTCGCTGAGTGCCTGGTTGCTGCATTGTGCGGCCCGAAACCGCGCTTTTGGCGACGAAATCCGCGGTCTCGGGCCGCACAATGCGCGACGAGCGGGGCGGATTAGTCGGGTTGCGGGGCGGGCAACACGCCCAGCCACCGGGTGACCGTCCGCTGGTAGCTGAGCAGCAGCATCAGCGCGGCAGCGACCGCGATGATCAGCGGCGCGACCGGGTTGGTCTGGCCGATCAGCAACCAGAAGGCGGCCAGGATCAGCGTCGCCCAGCCGGAAACCGTGATCGCGACCCGGCCGGCAACCCGGCCGGTCAGCAGCATGATCGCGCCGATGGCACAGCCGAGTGCCACCCCGAAGTCGAGCAACGCCAGCACCACATAGCCGGAGTCGGTGCCCCGGTAGAAGGACCGATCCGGAGCGCCGTACTCGTGCTGCAAGCTGAGGATCGCCAGCAGCAGCATGCCGAAGAGTGCCAGCGTCACGCCGAGTGCGATGCCAAGAATGCCGGCCAGGGTCGCCGGCCCGGGCATCCGGCCGGTGTCCGGGCTGGGCAGCAGGCTGGGCCCGGAGTAGTCCAGCGTGCCAGCCGGCATCGGACTGGCCGGTGGTGCGCTGGCGGGTTCCGCCAGGCCGGTGAGGTGGACGCTCGAGGGTGGCCGGCCGGCCACTCCGGTCAGGTAGTTCGCCGCCGGCTGCTCGTAGAACGGGTCGGTCAGGCTGCCCCGGTACGGGTCGGCCGGCCGGGTCAACGCCAGCTCCCGGGCATCGCGCTGTTGCGCGGTGCGGGTACGAGCGGGTGCCATGACGGCAACGGTAGCCGCCGGTCGCCGGTCGCATGGCGAACTGCCCGGTTTGGCAATCAATTCTGGACGCCTAGCTTGCCGCGATGCGAAATTCCGATAAGTTCTGCGGCAAGCGGGGGGATTCGGCGCTCGACGTCGTGTTCATGCCTGATCGACAACAACCGACGTAGCCAGGGAGACCAGTAATGACGCAGTGGGGAAACGACCCGAACGGCGAGCAGGGCGATAAGCCGCAGTCCGATCCGTGGGCAGCGCCGTCGCAGCCGGGGCCGGAGACCTGGGGCCAGCCCACCCAGCAGCCGGACTATGGCCAGCCGCAGCAGCCGAACTACGGCCAGCCGCCCCAGCAACCGGGTTACGGCCAGCCACCGCAGCAGCCGGACTATGGGCAACCACCCCAGCAGCCCGGCTACGGCCAGCCGCAGCAGCCGAACTATGGCCAGCCGCCGCAGCAGCCGCCCTACGGCCAGCCCCAGCAGCCGCCCTATGGCCAGCAGCCGGCCGGCCCGGGCGGATACGCCGCCGCACCGAGCTACTCCGCCTACGGGCAGCAGCCGGCCGGCGCCGCTGCCGGCAGCATCGCCTCGATGGGTACCCGGTTCGGCGCGCTGGTGATCGACGTGCTCATCCTGATCGTGGTCAACGTGATCCTCGCGCTGATCTTCGCGGGGATCGGCGCACCGAGTGCACTGACCAACCTGGTCGAGCTCATCATCGGGTTCGGTTACTTCGGCTATCTGATCGGGGTGAACCAGCAGAGCATCGGGATGCGCGCGCTCGGCATCAAGGTGGTCGATGCCACCAGCGGCGGCGCGATCGGTCTTGGCCGGGGCCTGCTGCGCTACCTGGTTCAGGGACTGACCGGCCTGCTCTGCCTGGTCGGCTACTTCTCGCCGTTCTTCGACGGCACCAAGCGCAACCAGGGCTGGCACGACAAGGCGGCCAGCGCGTTCGTGGTGAAGGCCTGATCGCTAGCAACGCAGTACCGATCGGGCCGGGCACTCTGCCCGGCCCGATCGGCTAGCTACGGCCCGTCCGAGGAGACAGCGATGGACGATCAGCTGATCAGCCACCGGTCGCGCTACCGCGAGGCACCCGTGATCACCGGTGCCCTTGCGGCGCTGGGCGCGGCCGGGCTCTATCTCGTCAACCCCAACACGACGCACGTCCCGCTCTGCCCGCTGCATGCGATGACCGGCCTGTGGTGCCCGCTGTGCGGCGCGACCCGGGCGACCTACGCGTTGCTGCACGGTGACCTCGCGACCGCGCTGCACGACAATGCGCTGTACGTATTGCTGCTTCCGCTGCTGGCCGTGCTCTGGTGGCGATGGGCCCGGCTGCCCGCCGGAGCGGTCAATGGCCGGCTGCTGCCAAGGCCGGTGTTCTGGGCGCTGCTGGCCGTCGCGCTGGTCTTCGGGGTGCTGCGAAATCTGCCGGCCGGTTCCTGGTTGGCGCCGCCGGCCTGAGCCGCCGGTACGCTGCGCTAGATGAGCCAGAACCCCGCGCCGGAACGCGCTGAGCGCCCGCCCCGGCCGCGCTTGGTGGACTACGCCCTCTATGCCCTGGTAGCCCGCTGCGTCTTCGCGCTGGCTGGCAGCTTCGCGCTCTTCGGCGCCCGTCCGGAGGTGACCGCCAGCCTGGCCAAGCTGCATCCGGACTGGTCGGCGAGCAAGCTGCACGACAACGTCACCTCGGGTTTGAAGGCCAACCTGGTCGCCACCGCCGTCACCATCGTGCTGGTGCTGGTGATCGCGAAGTTCATCCGGGACGGCCGCAACTGGGCCCGCTGGCTGTACCTGGTAACCGCGTTCCTGGTGACCCGGGACGCGTTGCAGGTGACCGCGTTCTTCCAGTACCACTCGGTGCTGCTGCGGCTGGTCTCCGGCCTGACCGGGGTCTCCGCGGTGGCGGCGATCGTGCTGATGTTCCTGCCGTCGTCCAGCCATTTCTTCCGGCGGCCCGGCGCGATGGCCTCGCTCGGCGGCCTCTTCCGCCCGCGCGGCCCGGCCCGCACGATGCCGGCCGGTGCGGCGGCACCGGCTGTCGAGTCGCTACCGGCCGAGCCGGTGACCGAACAGGTCGGCCCGGTACCTGATCCTGGTGGCCCGCGCCGCGCGCCGCGGGCCAAGTCGCGCCGGACCGGCACCGAATGAGCACCGGACCGCTCACCGGGTACGCCCTGATCACCGGCGCCACCGCGGGGCTCGGCGCCTCGTTCAGCCGGCGACTGGCGGCCGAGGGGCGTGACCTGATCCTGGTGGCCCGCGATGTCGACCGGCTCGAGGCGACCGCCGCCGAGCTGCGCGAGCGGTACCCGATCACGGTCGAGGTGCTGCCGGCCGACCTGAGCACCGTGCAGGGCAGTGCGGCGGTTGCCAGCCGGATCGCGCAGGACGCCCAGCCGGTGGACACCCTGATCAACAATGCCGGTTTCGGGTTGTACCGGGCCTTCGGCAAGGCGCCGCTGGCGGACGAGCAGCGGATGCTGGACCTCAACGTCCGGGCGGTGTTGACGCTCACCCATGCCGCGGTCGGCGCGATGACCGCCCGGGGCCGGGGCGAGATCATCAATATCTCGTCGGTGGCGGGCTTCCTGCCGCGCGGGGCGGCGGCCACCTACGCGGCCGGCAAGGCGTGGGTGACCTCGTTCACCGAGGGTGTGGCGTTACTGCTGATCGGTACCGGCGTCCGGATCACCGTGATCTGCCCCGGCTTCGTCCGGACCGAGTTTCACCAGCGGGCGTCGGCGGATATGAGCGGTACCCCGTCCCTGCTGTGGCTGGACGCCGATCGGGTCGTCGCGGACGGGCTGGCCGATGCCCGGGCCGGCAAGGTGATCAGCGTGCCGAGCAAGCGATACCGGACGATCGTGACCCTGGTGAAGCTGCTGCCGCGCCCCCTGGTCGCCAGGGTGATGGTCAACCGATAGCCGCCGATAGGCTGGCCCGGTGACCGATCGAGACGAACTGCTGAAGCTGATCACCGAACTCGCCGTCGTGCACGGCGAGGTGACGTTGTCATCCGGCCAGCGTGCCGACTACTACATCGACCTGCGCCGGATCACCCTGCACCGCCAGGCGGCCCCGCTGGTGGGCCGGGTGTTGCTGGACCTGACCGCCGACTGGAACTACCAGGCGGCCGGCGGGTTGACCCTGGGTGCCGACCCCGTCGGTACCGCGATCATGCATGCCAGCAAGGGTAAAATCGATTCCTTCGTGGTGCGCAAGGCAGAGAAGAAGCATGGCATGCAGCAGCGGGTCGAGGGCCCGTCGGTGGCCGGCCGCCGGGTTCTGGTGGTCGAGGACGTGTCCACTACCGGGTCGAGCCCGCTGACCGCCGTCGAGGGTGTCCGCGAGGCGGGTGCCGAGGTGGCCGGAGTCGCGCTGATCGTGGACCGGGGCGCCGGTGACACCATCCGGGCCGCCGGCCTGGACTGCCGGGCAGCCTTCTCGCTGGCCGAGCTCGGGCTGGCCTAGGCCGCTCGGCGTGACGAGCCGGACGGCGTTGGGCCGCTCGACGTGACCGAGCCGGACGGCGTTGGGCCGCTCGACGTGACCGAGCCGGACGGCGTTGGGCCGCTCGACGTGACCGAGCCGGACGGCGTTGGGCCGCTCGACGTGGCCAAGCCGGTGGACCCCGGGTCGGACGGTGCTGAGCCGCTCGGGGTGAGCCAGCCAGCGGACGCGACGCCGGATCTCGAGGTCGGGGTCGGCCCGCACCCACAGCCGTGGCCGGCCGAGGCCCGCTACGACCGGCATCTGCTGCGGGACGGCGACCGGCGCAATGTGCTGGACGGCTACCGCTACTGGACGCTGGAAGCGATCGTCGCCGACCTCGACACCCGCCGGCACGATTTCGTGGTGGCGATCGAGAACTGGCAGCACGACGCCAACATCGGCACGGTCGTCCGGACCGCGAACGCGTTCCTGGCGCGCGAGGTGCTGATCGTCGGGCGCAAGCGGTGGAACCGGCGCGGTGCCATGGTCACCGATCGGTACCAGCACGTCCGGCACCTGCCGTCGATGGCCGACCTGCTCGACTACGCCGCCGCCGGCGGCTACACCGTGCTCGGGATCGACAACACCCCCGGCGCCGAGCCGATCGAGCTGGCCGTGCTGCCGCGTAAGGCGCTGTTCCTGTTCGGCCAGGAGGGCCCGGGGCTCACCGGCGATGCTCGGCTGGGGGCCTCGCTGACCTTGTCGATCGCGCAGTTCGGCTCGACCCGTTCGATCAATGCCGGCGTGGCGGCCGGCATCGCGATGCATGCCTGGATCAGGCAGCATGCGGTCATCGGCGGCTGACCCTCGCGCGCGGCCTGGCCGGCGTGTCAGAGTTGCGCTATGTCGACCCGTCTGCTCGGCCTACGTACCGTCATCTACCCGGTCAGCGACCTGGCCGCCGCCACGGCCTGGTGGACCGCCCTGCTCGGTGAAGAGCCCTATTTCAACGAACCGTTCTATGTCGGGTTTGCGGTGGCCGGCTACGAACTCGGCTTGCTGCCCGACGCCAATCCGGCCGAGGGTGCGCTGACCTACTGGGGCGTCGATTCGGTGCCGGACGCGATGGCCGAGGCGGTCGCGGTCGGCGCGGTCGAGCACACCGCGGCCACCGAGGTCGGCGACGGGATCGTGACCGGCACGGTGCTGACCGCGCACGGCAGCATCGTCGGCTTCATCGTCAACCCGCACTTCCAGCTGCCCTGACGTCCGGGCAATTAGTTGTGTGGCTACAATCGTTGTAGACACACAACGATTGGACGTGACGAGTGGCTGCCAGCTCAGTGACCGAACTCAGCAAGGGCCGACGGATGCTGGTGCTGGCAATCTGCTGCATGAGCCTGCTGATCGTCGGCATGGACAACACCATCGTCAACGTGGCGTTGCCGTCGATCCGCACCAGCCTGCATGCCTCGGTCGAAGGCCTGCAGTGGACGATCGACGGCTACACGCTGGTGCTGGCCAGCCTGCTGATCCTGGCCGGCTCGACCGGAGATCGACTCGGTCGCCGGCGGACCTTCCAGACCGGCCTGGTGCTGTTCACCGCCGGCTCGCTGCTGTGCAGTATCGCGCCGGGCCTGGGCTGGTTGGTGGCCTTCCGGATGATCCAGGCCGTCGGCGGCTCGATGCTCAACCCGGTTGCCATGTCGATCATCACCAACGTGTTCACCGATCCGAAGGAGCGGGCCCGCGCGATCGGGGTCTGGGGCGGCGTGATCGGCATCAGCCTGGGGCTCGGCCCGATCGTCGGTGGCCTGCTCACCCAGACGATCGGCTGGCGGGCGATCTTCTGGATCAACGTCCCGATCGGGATCGCGGCCTTCGTCCTGGCGGCCATCTTCGTGCCGGAATCCCGTGCCCCGCGCGCCAGAAAGGTCGATCCGGTCGGGCAGTTGCTGGTCATCGTGCTGCTGGCCAGCGTCACCTACGCCATCATCAATGCCCCGCGTGCCGGTTGGGAATCCACTGAGACGATAGGGATATTCGTCATTGCGGTGGTTGCGCTGGTCGGCTTGCTGGTCTACGAACCGCGCCGGATCGACCCGCTCATCGAACTGCGGTTCTTTCGCAGCGTGCCGTTCAGCGGAGCGACCGTCATCGCGGTCTGCGCGTTCGGCGCGTTCAGCGGCTTCCTGTTCTTGAATACCCTGTATCTGCAGGATATTCGAGGTTTGGACGCGCTCGATGCCGGGCTGTTCCTGCTGCCGATGGCGGTGGTCACCTCGCTGCTGGCACCGCTGTCGGGCCGGATCGTCGCCAGCCGCGGGCCGCGAATCCCGCTGTTCGTGGCGGGGGTTGCGATGACCGTGGCGGGCCTGTCGCTTACCAGGCTGAGCGAGACCACCAGCTACCTGTGGATCATCGGAAGCCTGGTGATCTACGCGATCGGCTTCGGCATGGTGAACGCCCCGATCACCAACACCGCGGTCTCCGGCATGCCCCGGTCTCAGGCCGGCGTCGCGGCCGCGGTCGCGTCGACCAGCCGGCAGGTCGGTGCCTCGCTCGGGGTGGCGATCATCGGCTCGGTCATCAACTCCGGCTCGAACGGCGCTATCGCGAAGAACCTGGCCCGGGCCAGCCACCCGGGCTGGTGGATCATCACCGGAGCGGGTTTAGCCGTACTGATACTGGGAATCGTGACCACTGGCAGGCGGGCCAGGCTCAGCGCGCAGGCCACCGCCACCCTGCTGAGTCGCGAGTCGCTGGAGCCCGCCTTGAGCGCGTCATGACCGCCGACCGAGCCGAGCACGTCTGGCAGGCGATGCGGACGCTGATGTTCGACGTGCACGCCGGCCGGCAGGAGATCTCCGAAGCACTGGGCATGAGCTTCATCCGGGCCAAGGCCCTGCTCAAGCTGCAGAGCGGGCCGCTGAGCATGCGGGAACTCGCGGCCACCCTGGCCATCGATTCGCCGTACACCAGCGTGGTGGTGGACGATCTCGAACGCCGCGGCCTGGTCGAGCGCAGCATGCACCCGGACGATCGGCGGGTGAAGATCGTCAGCATCACCGCCGCCGGGGCCGAATCGGCCGAGGTGGCCGAGAAGATCCAGAACCGGCCACCGGCCGCGTTCGCGAGCCTGGCGCCGGCGGACCTGGCGACCCTGGACCGGATCTTGACCGCCCTGGTCACTGGACCTTGAGTCGTTCGCGATCTTCAGACGTTTCACTCGCCATGGCGCACAGATTGTCTGAAGATCGCGGGGCGGCTGGCTCAGGCAGTAGCAGCCGCGGCGGCACGGCCGGCGACCCGGCCGGAGAACAGGCAGCCGCCGAGAAAGCTGCCTTCCAGCGAGCGGTAACCGTGCATGCCCCCGCCGCCGAAGCCGCTCACCTCGCCAGCCGCGTAGACACCGGCCAGCGGCTCACCAGCGCTGGTCAGCACCCGGCCGTCCAGGTCGGTTTCCAGCCCACCCAGGCTCTTGCGGGTCAGGATGTTCAACCGCACCGCGATCAGCGGCCCGGCCGCCGGGTCCAGCAACCGGTGCGGGCTGGCTACCCGGATCAGCCGGTCGCCGAGGTAGCCCCGGGCACCCCGGATTGCGGTGATCTGCAGATCCTTGGTGTACCGGTTCTCGATCTCTCGGTCCCGGGCCAGGATCTGCCTTTCCAGATCAGCGAAATCGATCAGGTCCTCGCCGGTCAGCGTGTTCATGCCGGCCACCAGTTCGGGCAGCGTCACCGCGGTCACGAAGTCGGCTCCGTGCTGCTGGAAGGCCGCCACCGGTGCGGGCGCCCCGCCCCGGGCCCGGGCCAGCACGGCGCGTACCGACTTGCCGGTCAGATCGGGGTTTTGCTCCGATCCGGACAGGGTGAACTCCTTTTCGATGATCTTCTGGTCGAGTACGAACCAGCTGTAGTCATAGCCGGTCTTCATCAGATGTTCGAGAGTGCCCAGGGTGTCGAAGCCGGGGAACAGCGGCACCGGCAGCCGCTGGCCGCGCGCGTCGAACCAGAGCGAGGACGGCCCGGGCAGGATCCGGATACCGTGGTTGTCCCAGATCGGCGCGAAGTTCTGCAGCCCCTCGGTGTAGTGCCACATCCGATCCTCATTGACGACCCGCGCGCCGGCCGCCTGCGCGATGCCGAGCATCCGGCCGTCCACGTGCGCGGGCACGCCGGCCACCATCCGCTTCGGCGCGCTGCCCAGCCGGGCCGGCCAGTTGCGCCGGACCAGTTCGTGGTTGCCGCCGATGCCACCGGAGGTGACCACCACCGCCTGCGCGGTGAGCGAGAATTCCCCGACGGTCAAACGGGAACTGGCTTTGCCGCGCTCGACCCCGCTGGGCTCCAACAGCTGGCCGCGGACGCCGTCGACGACCCCGCCGGTGACCGTCAGCTCATCCACCTGGTGCCGGAACAGCAGCCGTACCTGGCCGGCCGCCTCGGCCTGGCGAACCCGCCGGACGAACGGCGCGATCAGCCCCGGCCCGGTGCCCCAGGTGACGTGAAAGCGCGGCACCGAGTTGCCGTGCCCGGTGGCCAGGTAGCCGCCCCGCTCGGCCCAGCCCACCACCGGAAAGAAGCGAACACCCTGCTGGTGCAACCATGATCGCTTCTCGCCGGCCGCGAAATCCACGTACGCCTCGGCCCACTGGCGGGGCCAGTAGTCGGTGTCCCGGTCGAAGCCCGCGGTGCCCAGCCAGTCCTGCAATGCCAGCTCGTGCGAGTCGGTGATCCGCAGCCGGCGCTGCTCGGGTGAGTTCACCAGGAACAGCCCGCCGAAGGACCAGAATGCCTGGCCGCCCAGGCTCTGCTCCGGTTCCTGATCCAGCAGGATCACGCTGCGCCCGGCGTCGGCCAGCTCGGCGGTAGCGACCAGGCCGGCCAGCCCACCGCCGATCACGATCACATCCGCGTCCGTCATCGTGCCAGGCTAACCCGCTGCCCGAACCAGGCCCGGGCAGCGGGTCGCCACGTCAGACGCCAGTGCCTCAGAACAGCTTCAGGCCGAGATAGATCCTGGTGTTCAGCGCGGGCAGGCCGTCCAGCGGCGCGCCGGGGTCACTCGGTGCTACCCCACCGGCGGCGATCCGGTCGAGGGTGGCCAGGCCGAGCGGCAGGATGGTGCCGAAGATCGAGTAGTTCGGCCGCAGCTTGGAGTCCTTGTATACCAAGAAGAACTGGCTGCCGTTAGTGTCCGGACCGGCGTTTGCCATCGCCAGCGTGCCCCGGGCGTACACCCGACCAGGGCTGCCGGCCGGGTCACCGGGCCAGGTCGGCAGGTTGGTCGGCAGCTCGTCGCGGAACCGGTAGCCCGGGCCGCCCTCACCAGTCCCGCTCGGGTCACCGCACTGCAGCACCGACAGCGTCGGGTAGGTGGTCAGCCGGTGGCAGATCGTGTTGTCGTAGAAGCGCGACTGCAGCAGGTGTACGAAGCTCTGCACGGTACAAGGCGCCTCGGCCCGGTTCAGCAGCATCGGGATCAGGCCACGGTTGGTCACGAACGTCACCAGCACCTGGCCGTGGTCCGGGGTGTGCTTGGGGTCCGGCGGCAGCGACACCGGCCGGACCGCCGGGTCGTCCGGAGTCGGGGTGTACGCACACGGGCCGTGGGTGGGTCCGGTGGCGGCCGTGCTCGGCGAGCTGACTGGCGAGCTGGCGGTGGCCTGGGCGAGCGCGGCCGGGCTCAGCGCGAGGACGAGCGCGACGGACACGGCAGTGCCGGCGAGGCGTCGGATGAGGCGCATGATGATCCTTAGGGCTTTGGGGGCGGATGCGGCGATTGTGCCAGCGGTGGCCCCAAGCCCCGGTGAAGTGCGGAAACTCAGCCCGCGAACGCGTAGAGACTCAGCCCGCGAGCGCGTAGAGACTCAGCCCGCGAGCGTGCACAGACTCAGCCCGCGAGCACGTAGGGACTCAGCCCGCGAACGTGCGGAACCCAGCCTGCGAGCGTGCAGAGATTCAGCCTGCGAGCGTCAGGATCTCGGCGCCGTCCTCGGTGATGTGCAGGGTGTGTTCCCACTGCGCAACCCACGACTTGTCCTTGGTTACCACGGTCCAGCCGTCATCCCACATATCCCAGGCGTAGCCACCCAGGGTCAGCATCGGCTCCACCGTGAAGGTCATGCCGGCCTGGATCAGCGCGGTGGCCCGGGGCTCGTCATACGGCCAGATGGTCGGCCTGGTGTGGAAGGACTGACCGACCCCGTGCCCGGTGAAGTCCCGGATCACCCCGTAGCCGAACCGCTTGGCGTAGGACTCGATGACCCGGCCGATGACGCTGATCGGACGGCCGGGCCGGGCCGCCTTGATACCGCGCATCATCGCCTCGTGGGTGCGCTCGGACAGCAGCCGGACGTCCTCGGTCGGTTCGCCGGCGAAGTACGTCCCGCAGGTGTCACCGTGCACACCGTCGAAATAGGCGGTGATATCGATCTTGACCACGTCGCCGTCGGCCAGCGGCAGGTCGTCCGGGATGCCGTGGCAGATCACCTCGTTCACCGACGAGCACAGCGATTTCGGGAAGCCCTTGTAGCCCAGGGTGGACGGGTAAGCCCCGTGATCGAGCAGGAATTCGTGGCCGATCCGGTCCAGCTGGTCGGTGGTGATACCCGGCGCGATCTGCCGTCCGACCTCGTCGCGGGCCAGCGCCGCGATCCGGCCGGCGACTCGCATCTTCTCGACCGTCTCGGCGTCCTTGGGTTGTGGATCGTCGGCGTCCCAGGGCGCTCCGGTCGGCTGGCCGTCGTTGTCGGCGTACGGCGGCGGCGCCACCTGCGGTGCGCTGAGCATCGGCGATACCTTGCCCGGCACGAGTAGTGGACGGGTCATACCTCGATCACCATGGGCATCAGCATCGGGCGCCGGCGATAGGTCTTGTCCACCCACCGGCCGACCGTCCGTCGGACGATGTGCTCGAGCGCCTGGGCGTCGCGCACCCCGTCCGCGACCGACTTCTCGACGATCTTGATCAGCTCGACCCGGATCGGCTCCAGTGCCTCCGGGTCCTCGGTGAAACCGCGTGCGGTCAGCTCCGGGCCATAGACGACCTTGCCCGCGTTGAGGTCCACCGCGACCAGGATCGAGACGAAGCCCTCGTCGCCGAGGATCTGGCGCTGCTTGATGACCTGGTCGCCGATATCGCCGACCGCCAGGCCATCCACGTAGATGTTGCCGATGTCGATCTTGCCGACGATGGTGGCCCGGCCGCCGTTCAGGTCGACCACCACACCGTTCTCGGCCAGCATGATCTGCTCGTCGGTCATCCCGGTGGAGCGGGCGATCGCCGCGTGCGCGCGCAGGTGCCGCCACTCGCCGTGCACCGGCATCAGGTTCTTCGGCCGGACGGCGTTGAGCAGGTAGCGCAGCTCGCCGGCCGGGGCGTGCCCGGAGACGTGCACCAGCGCGGTGGACTTGTGTACCACCTTGGCGCCGAGCCGGGACAGGCCGTTGATCACGGTGAAAACCGAGTTCTCGTTGCCCGGGATCAGCGAGGACGCGAGCAGGATGGTGTCGTCGCTGACGATCCGGATGGTCGGATGGTCGCGGTTGGCCATCCGGGACAGCGCCGAGAGCGGTTCACCCTGCGAGCCGGTGCAGATCAGCATGATCCGGTTGGACGGCATCGCCTCGGCGTCCTTGAGGTCGACCAGCACGCCGTCGGGCACGTGCAGCAGGCCGAGGTCGCGGGCGATCTGCATGTTGCGGATCATCGAACGGCCGACCAGGGCGGCATGCCGACCGGATTCGACGGCCGCGTCCAACACCTGCTGCACCCGGTGCACGTGGCTGGCGAAGCACGCCACGATGACCCGGCCGGTAGCCCGGGTGATCACGTCGGCGACCACCTTGCCGACCTCGCGCTCGCTCGGGATGAAGCCCGGCACCTCGGCGTTGGTGGAGTCCGACAGCAGCAGGTCGACGCCCTCGTCACCGAGTCGCGAGAACCCAGGCAGGTCGGTGATCCGGCCATCGAGGGGGGTCTGGTCCATCTTGAAGTCGCCGGTGTGTAGCACCGTGCCGCCCGGGGTGCGGATGGCCACCGCCAGCGCGTCCGGGATGGAGTGGTTGACGGCGTAGAACTGCAGGTCCCACTGGCTGCCGACACTGAATCGCTCGCCTTCACGAACGATCCGGACGTCGGGCCGGATCCGGTGCTGCTCGAGCTTGGCCGTCACGAACGCCATCGTCAGCCGGGAGCCGATCAGCGGAATGTTCGGACGGGCCTTGAGCAGGTAGGGCAGCGCGCCGATGTGGTCCTCGTGGCCGTGCGTGAGCACGATCGCGTCGATGTCGTTGAGCCGGTCGGTATAGGCCGACCAGTCCGGCAGGCCGAGGTCGACGCCTGGGGCGTTGGTCTTGCCCAGCAGCATCCCGCAGTCCACCACCAGCAGCCGCGATTTGCCGCGCCGGCCGTACTCGAACATCGTCATGTTGCGGCCGACTTCGCTGATGCCGCCGAGCGCGACGACTCGAAGGGCGCCCTCGGTGAGCTTGGCCGGCGTCCCGAGTCCTCGTTCTGGCATGGTCACGTGTGATGGTCTCCTGGAGCTGTCGGGTGTCAGTGAGCGAGTTTAGCTACCGACTGAGTTAGCGTGATCGGCCATGAGCGCCCCCGTAGTGGTTTCTGGCCCAATGGTCAACGCGCTGGATACCGACCAGGCCAAGAACGTTGGGGTGATCACCATTGTGGTCGTCGTGCTGCTCGGGCTGCTGATCGCCCGGCTGGTGACCAAGCTGGCCATCCGGTTGGTGGTGCTGCTGGTCATGATCGTGCTGGCCGTGGTGATCTACCAGCAACGAGATCAGCTGGCCACCGACGCGAAGAAATGCAATGCCACCTTCTTCGGGATTCACGTGGAACCACATAATGCGAACCTGCGCAAAGTCTGCCAGGACACCAAATAACCGTATCTCGAAAGAGGCCTGTGGATAGCGAGAGGTTATCCACAGGACGCAGCTGACGGCGTTTACCACCGCTGATCGCTGACAGACTTTCCTCGTCTTCCTTGCCCGGTCTGGCCGCACGAATCCGGTTTGCGGCCTGACTGGTGAAGGGAGGTGAGTGGACTTGCGGAAGCTGTCAAGAAAGCAAAAAACCAGGATTGCCTGCGCGGGGCTTGGAGCGATCGCGCCGACGATCCTGGCAATTGCTGAACTGATCCGGACCCTGATGGTTCGGTAGACCGTCCCACTCGGGGCGAGGACTGTTCACAGCAGTTCTCGCCCCACCATCGTGTCTTGGCCTGTTGGAGATGTCAAGCAGCCCGGGCGGCCGGTGGTGGGGTCATCGCCCAGCGGATCGTTCGCACCAGGCCCTCGCCGGCCAGTCTCACCACCGTCGCCTCGGATACCGGCAGGTACGGCAACCGCAACGGCCAGCGTGCCCACCTGGGCAGGCTGGCCACGGCAGCCGCGGCCAGCAGCGCGTACGGCGGCCGCGCCGCGATCGGCAGCGGCGGCTGCAGCAGCATGAATCGGGCGGCGTCCCGGGCGTCCTTGGTCCCGGTCAGCTCGGCCCGGTAGTCCCGCAGCTGGTCGTGCAGCTGGGCCTCGGTGGTCGGTGGATCTTCGACGCCGAGCGCCCGAGCGACCCGGGCGGTGTCGGCGAGGTAGCCGTCCCGGCCGGCCTGATCCAGCGGCCGCGCACCGTAGCGCTGGTGGGTGAGCAGGAAGCTGTCCACCTCGGCGATGTGCACCCAGCGCAGCAGATGCGGGTCGGTCGCCGCATAGGGTTGCCCGTTGGCGGCGGTGCCGGTGACTCGCTGGTGGATCGCCTGGACCCGAGCGATCACGGCCTCGGCATCTTCGGCGGTACCGAAGGTGGTCACCGCCAGGAAGTAGCTGGTGCGCTGCAGCCGTCCCCACGGATCGCCCCGGTAGCCCGAGTGGCCGGCGACCCCGGCCATCGCCAGCGGGTGCAGCGATTGCAGCAGCAGGGCTCGCAGGCCGCCGACGAACATCGCGGCATCGCCGTGCACCTGCCGGATCGGACGGTCCTCGGCGAACCAGCGCGGACCCTCGGACTGGTGAACCCTGGCCCGCCGGTCCGGGCCCTCATCGCCAGCCACCCGTTCGAACAGGGCGGATCCGAGACGTTCACGTACCTGCGACAAGCCGGAAGGGGTCACTCAGTGATGCTACGTCGGTGGGCGTCCGGGTCGTCTTTGCGCGTGCGCCACCAGTGGACGGCGGTCGGCAGCAACGAGAGCACCACGACGAGCACCAGGATCACGTCGATCTTCGGGGCGATGGTGTTGCGCACGAAGTCGATGTGACCGAGCGCGCGGCCGAGCAGCAGCACCCCGTCGGTCCAGACGATGCCGCCGATCACCGAGTAGAGGGCGTACAGGCTGAACCGCATCCGGCTGACCCCGGCCATCACCGTGGCCACCGTCCGGACGATCGGGACGAACCTGGCCACCAGCACGGTGACCGCTCCGTACCGGTCGAAGAAGCGTTGCGAGCGCACCACGTATTCGGGCTTGAACATCCGCGAGCGTGGCCGGTCGAACACCGCTGGGCCGGCCTGACGGCCGATCCAGTAACCGACCAGATTGCCCACGATGGCAGCGATCGGAAGCGCGATCAGTAGCACCGGCAGGCTAGGCAGGTTGATGGACGGATCGTTGATCGCGAGCAGTAGGCCGGCTGAAAACAGCAAGGTGTCGCCGGGCAGGAAGAACCCGATCAGCAGGCCGCACTCGGAAAAGATGATGATCAGCAGGCCCGCCAGGCCGTAGCTGCCCAGCAGGTGCTTCGGCGAGATGGGGTTGGCCAGCAGCTGGGAGGCCAGCTCATGCGTCATGGCTCAGCAGCTTACGGACGGGTGCCGCGAACCACGGTTGTTGGCTCAGCTCGCCATCATCCACAGTTTTCCCACAGCGGGTGCGCAGGGTGGGGCAAGTCGCTGCCCGCATGGTTGAGCCATGAACAACTTCGCATTGATGACCCGGGTCAAGCTCGCGGTGGGTGCAGTCGTCACCGCCAGTGCGGTCAGTCTCGGACTGTTCGCCCAGCAGGCCTGGCACGCCGGTACCGACAGCGCGGCTAGCTCGTCGTCGGGCTCGTCCTCGGGCTCGTCTTCTTCATCGTCCTCGTCTTCCTCATCGGGCTCGACGGGTTCGTCTTCGAGCGTGGCGACCCCGTCCTCGTCGGCTTCGGTCTCGGCTGGCAATACCAACCAGTCCAGCAACGCCGGGAGCCACGGATCATGACCGCGCTGGCACAGCGGGTTCGTGATAGGACGGCCACTCACCCGACCACCAGCTGGCATGCCTGGAGCTGCCAGGTGCGGCTGGTCGTCACCGCCCCGGACGCCTTGGAGCCGGCCGCCGCCGACCTGGCCGTCCTGCTGGATCGGGTCGACCGGGCGGCCAGCCGATTCCGGATCGATTCCGAGCTGAATTGGGCGAACGCCAACGCCGGACGTCCGATCGCTATTTCGCGGTTGCTGGTCATGCTGCTCGACACCGCGCTCGGCGAGGCCCGCCGTTCCGACGGCGCGCTGGACCCGACGCTCGGACGGGACCTGCAGCGGCTCGGCTATGACCGGGATATCAGCCTGGTCGGCGACCTGCCGGCCGAGGTGGCCGGCCGCGCCGCGCCTGCGCCAAGCTGGCGGGACGTCCGGCTGGACCGGTCCGCCGGCCTGGTCACCGTCCCGGCCGGGTCGGCGCTGGATCTCGGCGCCTCGGCGAAGTCTCAGACGGCCGACTGGGCAGCGTCCCAACTAGCCGAGCGGTACGGCTGCTCGGTGCTGGTCGAACTCGGCGGCGATGTCGCCGTAGCCGGCACGAAGGCCGACTGGCAGCTGACAGTGGCCGAACGGGCCGGCGGACCAGGGGCGCGGATCACCCTGCGGGCCGGCGGGCTGGCCACCTCGACCAGCACGATCCGGCGGTGGCGAGCGGGCAGTCAGCAACTGCATCACCTGATCGACCCGGCCACCGGGCAACCTGCCACCGGACCGTGGCGGACGGTGACGGTGGCCGCCGAATCCGCCGTGCACGCGAACACCTGCAGCACCTCGGCAATCGTGCTCGGGGATGCGGCGCTGCCCTGGCTGCAGGCGCAGCAGGTTGCCGCCCGGCTGGTGGACGTCGACGGTGCCGTGGTCACGATGGGCGGCTGGCCGCCATGCTGAGCTGGTACCTGGCCCGGGGCGCCGGGATCGCCGCGTTCGCCAGCCTGAGCGTGGCGACCGGAGCCGGCGCGCTGACCGCTCGGCGGGCTGCTGCCGTCGAGGCCCGGGTGATCACCCAGTACGTGCACCGGGCGGCCGCGCTGGCCGGCCTGCTGTTGCTCGGCCTGCACGTGCTGTTGCTGGTCACCGACTCCTACGCCCGGGTCGGCGCCATCGGCGCGCTGGTGCTGTTCGGGTCCGGCTACCGGCCGGCCCCGGTCAGCCTCGGCGTGACCGCGATGTACCTGCTGCTGGCGGTCGCGGCGTCCGGACTGCTGCGGGCCCGGTTCGCCCGGTCGGCAAGCGCGGTACGGCGCTGGCGCGCCATCCACCTGGCCAGCTACGCCGCCTGGGTGCTGGCGGCCTGGCACTTTCTCGCGGCCGGCACCGACTCCGGCCAGTGGTGGGCCCGGTTGGTGTTGTTCGCCGGGCTCGCGGTGGTGGCGGGTGGTGTCACCGTCCGGCTGACCGATCGGCAGCCACCGGTACGCCGGCACGCTCCGGTCGCGGTCGGAGCCCGGCGATGACCGCCGTACTGGCTGCGGGTGCAGCCATCGGTCCGCCGGTCCGGCCCCCGGTCGTATGCGGAGCCCGGCGATGACCGCGGTGCTGAGCAGACCAGCCTTGACGCAGCTGCCGATCGGCTGGCTCGGTGAGCCCCGGCTGCTGCGCGGTACCAATACCGACCTGGTGGACCATCGTGCGCACCTGGCCGTCCACGGCCCGCTGCCGATGCTCAGTCGGGACGCGCTGCTGGCCACCCTGGAGGCGGCCGGGCTGGCCGGTCGCGGCGGGGCCGGGTTTCCGCTGGCCGCCAAGCTGCGGTCGCTGCGAACCGGCGAGCCGACCGTGGTGGTCAACGGTGCCGAGGGCGAGCCGGTCAGCGCGAAGGATCACGTGCTGCTGAGCCGGACTCCGCAGCTGGTGCTGGACGGGGCGCTGGCAGTGGCGGCGGCGATCGGCGCGCGGCGAGTGCTGGTGGCGATCACCGATCAGCAGTTGGTCGAGCCGCTGCAACGCGCGCTGGCCAGCCGCCCGGCCGGCCGGCTCTTCGAGCTACACGCGGTGCCCGAGGGCTTCATCGCCGGCGAGGCTCGAGCGCTGATCGGGGCCCTGAACGGCGGCCCGGCCGTCCCGCCCGGACGGCGGGTGTTGCCGACCGAGCAGGGCGTGCACGGCCAGCCGACGGTGCTGTCCAACGCCGAGACGTTCGCGCAGGTTGGGGTGCTGGTCCGGCTCGGCGCGCCGGCGTTCGCAGGGGTCGGCACCGCGACCGAGCCTGGCACCACCTTGCTGACGGTGACCGGTGCGGTGAGCCGTCCGGGGGTGCTCGAAGTGCCGTTCGGTACCTCGCTCGGCGCGGTGGCCGGGGCGACCGGTGCCGGGCCCAGCCAGGCCGTGGTGGCCGGCGGGTATCACGGTTGCTGGCTTGCTCCCGCGCCAGAGCTGGTGCTGTCGCGGGCCGGACTGGCCACCGCCGGTGGCACCCTCGGCGCTGGCGTGCTGATCTTCGTGGGGGAGCAGACCTGCCCGCTGGCCGAGCTCGGCCGGGTCACCGAGTGGCTGGCCGGTGAG
>JALYVK010000136.1:4247-5486 GCA_030853265.1 Actinomycetota bacterium | reverse complement strand
GCGCCCGGCGTCAGGTCGGCACGCTGGAGCGCCAGCGCCCGCCCGGACCAAAAATCGTCGTCGACGGGCGGATCCCAGGTCATGTCCGTCCGGGCGATCGCCGCCCGGATCAGCCCGGCGGCGACGGCGGGCTCGACGCGCTTCATCTCCAGCTCGGCCTCGTCGGCAGTTGGAAAGCGGCCCATCGAAACCGCCACCTGCTCGATCGATTCGGCCAGCAGCACGTCCTTGGCCAACCCTCCCAGGTTGCGGTCGATCAACACGCCGACAGCCAATGGTCTCGCCGTCGGGATGGCGGCTCTCAAGCAACACCGTGCGGGCGTCGTCGAACACCGCCTCGCTGATCACTGCGGCGCCGACGATCTCCGATTCGCCGATCTGCTCGATCCACGCCGGCGCGCTGGCCGCCGCGGGCGAGCTGGTGAGCAACTCTCTCGCCAAGCCCCCCAGCTCACCGTCATCGAGCTCCGCTATCGCCGCCAGCGTGATCGCGGAGCCCGCGTCATTGAAGGTCGCCAGCCGCGCGACCAGCGGCTCGCCGAACAGCAGCGCCGGATCGACTTCGACGGCCTCGGGAAACGCCAGCCCGTGCCGCTGCTCACGGAAGGTGCCAAGCAGCTGCGCCGCCCACGCCTCGGCGTCGAGCGCCGAGTCAATCTCCCCGGCTGACTGCGCGATCATCCGCGCCACGCGGACCTCCTCTGGCGCAGAACCGTTCCCGGGCTGCTCGCGCTCGCGGCGCTGCGCCACCCGCGCGGGGTGACCGCCGGAGCCTCGTCGCCGTCTGCCGCCACTCACGCCCGCGACGGTATACGGCCAGCTCACGGGAGGCGAGCATAAGGGTCGCAACCAGCGCAAATTCCTTCATCAGAGCCCGACTCAACTCATCGCACCCGGATGCCTGCATACGATCCCTCTGCCCACCGCTTGCCCTGTCCGCCGGAGGAGGTCGAGAGCGAGGCCGCGGCGATGCCCGCTGCGGCGTGGGAGCAGGCTCATGCGGCACCTGATCCTGTGGTACGGTTTCTTGTACCGAAAGGAGTAGGTGTGGCGATCACAGCGAGTGAAGCGCGACGGGCCCTGTTCCCGCTCATCGAGAAAGTCAACGAGGATCGGTCGGCGATCGAGATCACCTCGAGGCGCGGCAACGCCGTCCTGATGTCAGCCGATGACTATGCCGCATGGCAGGAGACCGCCTACCTGTTCCGCTCACCGGCGAACGCGCGGCGTCTGCTGGAC
>JALYVK010000136.1:0-4237 GCA_030853265.1 Actinomycetota bacterium | reverse complement strand
CTGCTCGACGCCGCCGAGGCGGCCGAACGTGGAGAACTCGCCGAGCATGCGCTTGACCGCGAGTGAGGCTGGTCTTCGCCTCGCAGGGGTGGGAGGACTACACCTATTGGCAGCGTGCGGATCGCTCGACGTTGAAGCGGATCAATCGGCTGATCGATGACGCGCTGCGAGACCCTACGAGCGGGATCGGAAAACCTGAGCCGCTGAAGTATGGGATCGCGGGGGCATGGTCGCGGCGGATCACCGACGAACACCGGCTCGTGTACCGAGTCCTCGACGATGACCTAGTGATCCTGCAGGCTCGCTACCACTACCAGAAATAACCCTCCCGGCTACAGGCTTCACGGCCCTTGTATCCGCGCCAAGCGGTTCTGACCGGGACCTGAGCGGAGAACGCGCGGCTTGATGAAAGCGGGTCAGCCGATTTCGTACCTGATGTGCGTGACGCCGGGCGCGTCGATGGCCCGGACCTGCTTGAGCTTGAGCGCCCCGTTGTCGAGGCGCTCGAGTAGGCGAGCGCCGGCGCCGAGGATCAATGGCGCGATCGAGACGTCAATCTCGTCAACCAGCCGCGCGGCCAGGTACTGGTTGACCACCGACGCGCCACCGGCGAGCCAGACGTCGCGTCCCCGCGCGGCATCCTTGGCCTGCGCGAGGGCCAACTCGATCCCGTCGCTGACGAAGTGGAAGGTGGTGCCGCCCTCCATTTCGAGTGGCTCACGCGGGTGGTGGGTGAGCACGAACACCCGATGGTGGTAGGGGGGATCCTCGCCCCACCAGCCCCGCCAGGCCTCATCCGGCCACGGACCACGAACCGGCCCGAACATGTTCCGGCCCATGATGGTGGCCCCGATGTTGGCCCGGCGCTCCTCAACCACGGCGGAGCTGGCGTTGACCTCACCTCCCTCGTCGCCGTGCATCTCCCGGAACGCCTTGAGCGGGAAGAACCACTGGTGTAGCTCCATCCCGCCGACGCCGAGCGGGTTCTCCTCGCTTTGGTCCGGGCCAGCGACGTAGCCGTCTAGCGACATCGTGATGCTGAGTCTCAGCTTGCTCATCTCCACTCCGTTCTCGTCGTAATCCTGCTGCAAGAGACTGCTGGACCACGCCAGACTCATCGCACCAGGTTCCCACCGACATGGAGCAAACGTCGGCTGCAGGGCGCGGTATCCGCGGAGGCTGTCGCACAAACCAAGGCGGTTGTAGGAAAGTGACAACGGCACTTTTCGGCGACCTCTCAGGAGGGCCTCAGCCGACCCAGGCGCACTCTCCAAGACCGAAATGACTCGGCGTAGATTCGGCTCCTTGTCGCAGACGTACAAGAAGTCATCGGAGCCGATGCTTTGTGCGACAGCCTCTCGCCAAAGCGCAAGTCCGCCGCAGCGACTCGCTCGTGACGGATGCGATCGTGCCTCCGGCGTCGCCGGAGACGGTTTGCTGCCCGGGACCAGACCGAAGCCGACCGAGGCCCACCCCATTCGGGTTGGACGATACGGTGTTGGCCGTGAGCGACGTCCCCACCCTGGGTGAGCCCGAGTATGAGCGCGTCAAAGAGATAGCTGCACTGCTCGAGGCGGACCAAACGACGCTTGGCGACGTCTGGCGTCGCCGCCAAGCGGGGAAGATTCCCGAGCAAATAGCGGAGGAAGATGGCAACACTGTCGGTCCCGCCTATAGCTACTTCAATCTTCAGAACGCGCTCCTCAACGGCACCGTTTCGAAAGCGCCCTCGGTAACACGCGGCGTCGCCGCGCGCATTCGCAAGTGGCTGCAGACGAAGCCTCTCAGCGACGAATTGCGCCACGTACTGGAGGAGCAGGAGCATGCGCTCCGTGCCGTCGTCGACGACTCCCAGGCGATAGAGGCAGAGACTGAGGAGGCCGTTGCGAAGAGCAAGGACGCCGAGGCCGAGAACATCCCCGGCATCTACGTCTACACGCTCCCGCACTACGTTAGGTACCCATATGACGGCAAGACTGGACGGACTCTGCTCAAGGTTGGGCACTCCTCAGTTGACGCGCTTTACAGGGCCACCAGCCAGGCGCGGGTCCCCTCCCTGCCTGAAGACCCGTGGCTTCTTCGCATCTATCCGGTCGATGCGTCGTCCGAGGCAGAACAGAGAATGCATGCCTTCCTTCGTGCCGCCGATCACGACGGTGTTCGCGGCGGCCGGATCGGCGCGGAGTGGTTTTTGACCTCGCTGAAGTTCCTTGACTATGTTGCAAAGAGCCTCGGGCTCGAAGTGCGCGTTATCAACGACTTCGCCATCGACGACGAGTGAGCCCCGGCCACCGGTAGCACAGGCGTGAGACGTCGCCAACCCGGTCGTGCGCCCTGCAATGTCTCCCCTAGCAGAGCACTCGTGCGCGCCAGCGCCGACCGACGGCTACCGGCAGGCGAAGGGGACCGTCTGGCACCCGGAGTTGGACGCCTGCCGAGCATCGAATGGAGCAGCGGGGCGTCGGGGGAGCCGCGCTGCGGCCTGACGTCTGAAGCGGCTACGGCTGTGCGAGGGGTTTTCGTCTGCGGGAACTCCACCCGGTTTGGGATACGTGCTGTTTGGATCTGCCGTTGACGTGGGCGATAGGGTGCGGGAGTGCTCAAACCAGGGTGGCGTATGGGCGTCGCCCGTGGATGTCAGGCAGGTGACGCTGATGCGGGCTGTCAGTCGGCGTAGGTTCCTTCAGATCGCGGGGGGTGGCCTTGCCTCGACGGTGCTGTCGGACAGCATCGCGCGCGCGCTGGCCGTCCCAGCGAATCACGCGACGCGGTCGTTGAAGGACGTCGAGCACATCGTGGTGCTGATGCAGGAGAACCGCTCCTTCGATCAGTACTTCGGCGTGATGCGCGGCGTTCGCGGGTTCGGCGATCCGCATCCAGTGACGCTTCCGAGCGGCCGGCCGGTCTGGTACCAGGCCGATGGCGCCACGGTGGTGCCGCCGTTTCGTCCCGCCGTCCCCGAGCTGGCGCTCACCTTCCTTGAGGATCTCGACCACGGCTGGGACACGACGCATCAGATGTTTAACAGCGGCCGATGGGACCAGTGGCTGCCGGCCAAGACCACGACGTCTATGGCGCACATGCAGCGCTCGGACCTTCCGTTCCATTACGCGCTGGCTGACGCGTTCACGATCTGCGATGGCTATCACTGCTCGATGCTCGGTCCGACCGATCCCAACCGCTACTACATGTGGACGGGCTGGGATGGCAACGACGGGCACGGCGGCGGGCCGGTGATCGCCAACGACGAGCTTGGGTACGGCTGGCAGACCTATCCGGAGCGGCTTCAGGCGGCAGGGATCAGCTGGAAGATCTACCAGGACAGCGGCGAGGGCCTCGACAAGGCTGGCGTCTGGGGCTTCACCTCAGATCCGTACATCGGCAACTACGGCGACAACTCGCTGTTGTACTTCTCCAGCTACCAGAACGCGACCCCGGGCAGCCCGCTGTACGAGCGGGCCCGCACCGGAACGGATGTCATGCACGGCGGCGACCTGTTCGACATCCTCGCGGCCGACGTCGCGTCCGGGCAGCTGCCGAGCGTCTCGTGGGTCGTCGCCCCGGAGGCCTACAGCGAGCATCCGAAGTGGCCGCCCGGTTACGGTGCCTGGTACACGGCCGGGGTTCTCAACGCCCTCACCAGCAATCCCGAGGTGTGGTCGAAGACGGCTCTGCTCGCCGTGTTCGACGAGAACGACGGCTTCTTTGACCACGTCATCTCGCCGTACCCCAATGTCGGTGGGCTCGCCGGCAAGTCGACCGTGCCGCTCGACAACGAGATGTTCGACGGCACCGCGGGTACACCGGGCGGCTCGAACGGGACCCCGGGACCGTACGGGCTCGGCGTCCGCGTGCCGCTGCTCGTCATCTCGCCCTGGAGCAAGGGAGGCTGGGTCTGTTCTCAGACCTTCGACCACACCTCGCTGATCCGATTCATCGAGGCGCGCTTCGGCGTCAACGAGCCGAACATCACCCCGTGGCGGCGCGCCGTCTGCGGCGATCTGACCGCGTCGTTCGACTTCGAGCATGCGTCCGATCGCTTCCCGCCACTGCCGAGCGTCGCCGCCTACAAGCCAAACGGCTCGGCTCCTCCGCCTGTGCACCCGACACCTCCGGCCGTCGGGTCGGTCCCCACCCAGGCGCACGGGGTGCGCCGCTCGCGCCGGCTCGGCTACCGCGTCCACGTCGACTTCCACGCCCACCACCACAAGCTCCATCTCACCGTCAAGAACCGCGG
>JALYVK010000019.1 GCA_030853265.1 Actinomycetota bacterium | reverse complement strand
GGGAACTGCCGCAGTTCTTCGACATCGACGACACCAGCTTGTTCGCCCAGGATCCGCCGGGTTTCGACTCGGCCAACACCGCCCGATGACGCACACCAACTGCACCGCACACCCACCGCACCGCACGCCCACCGCACCGCACCGCACCGCACCATGACCGCCCTACAACGTGACCGCACCACAATGTTTGGAGCAGCTAGATGATTGCCCGATTGTCCCGGAACCAGGCCCTGATCGCCGGCGGCGTCGCCGCGGTGGTGGTGATCGGCGGGGTGTCCACGTACGCGCTGACCGGCAACGACAGCAAGAAGGTGGCGGCCACGCCGAGCCTGACCAGCGCGGCTCCGACGGCCACCCCGACGCCGTCGCCGACCCGTGTACCCGTCTCGAAACCGGTCGTCGCAGTCAATCCGCTGACCGGGATCGGCAAGCCGCCGTCCGGGCCGATCCTGGCGGTGAAGATCGACGACACCGAGAACGGCCGCCCGTCGGTCGGGCTGGACAAGGCCGACGTGGTTTACATCGAGCAGGCCGAGGGTGGCCTGACCCGGATGGTGGCGGTGTTCGGCACCAACAAGCCGGTGGTCGAGGCGGTCCGCAGCGTCCGGGCCAGCGATGCCGAACTGCTCAGCCAGTACGGCCCGATCTCGCTGATCGCCTCCGGCGGCGGTGGCGACTCGCTCACCACGCTGGACCGGTCCGCGGTCAAGGGCATCATCAACGACCGGGGCGGGCCGGGCTTCGGCCGGGACGGCAACCGGCCGGCGCCGTACAACCTGCAGTCGAACCTGGCCCAGGTCTCGGCGGTTGCCAAGACCGCAGGCTCGCGCAATGTCGGGTTCAGCTGGGCGGTCAGCGACCCGCGGCTGACCAGCGCCAAGTCGGCCAGCACCATCACGACGGTGGTCGGTGGCACGTCGGTCACCTTCGTCTGGGACGCCGGGGCCAAGCGCTACATCCGGACGGTGGACGGCTCCAGGTTGCATGCCGCCGACGGGGCCGCGATCGGTTCGCCGAACGTGATCGTCCAGCTGTGCCAGGTCTCGGTGAACCCCGGCGACGTGGACGTGGTGGGCAACCCGTCCCAGTTCACCCACTCGGTGGGCTCCGGCCGGGTGGTGCTGTTCCGTAACGGCAAGCGGATCGAGGGCAAGTGGAACCGGGTCTCGGCCGGCTCGCCGACCCACTTCACCGACCTCGCGGGCAAGCCGTTGCTGCTGGCACCCGGCGGCGTCACGGTGGTGCTCGCCACCGTCGGTGCACCTGTCTGACCGCCCACCTATCGGACGTAGACTCCTGGGCATGACTTCTGAGCACGACAGCACCCACAGCGGTGTGAGCGACAGCGCGAGCAGTACCAGCCATCTGGTGGGCACCGCGCGGGTGAAGCGCGGAATGGCCGAGATGCTCAAGGGTGGCGTCATCATGGACGTCGTCACCGCCGAGCAGGCCAAGATCGCCGAGGACGCCGGAGCGGTGGCGGTGATGGCCCTCGAGCGGGTACCGGCCGACATCCGCGCCCAGGGCGGGGTATCCCGGATGAGCGACCCGGACATGATCGATTCCATCATCAGCTCGGTGTCGATCCCGGTGATGGCCAAGGCCCGGATCGGGCACTTCGTCGAGGCGCAGATCCTGCAGTCGCTCGGGGTGGACTACATCGACGAGTCCGAGGTGCTGACCCCGGCCGACTATGCCAACCACATCGACAAGTGGCAGTTCACGGTGCCCTTCGTCTGCGGTGCCACCAACCTGGGCGAGGCGCTGCGCCGGATCACCGAGGGTGCGGCGATGATCCGCTCCAAGGGCGAGGCCGGCACCGGCGACGTGTCCAATGCGACCACCCATATGCGCAAGATCGGTGGCGAGATCCGGCGGCTTCGCTCGCTGTCACCCGACGAGCTGTTCGTGGCCGCCAAGGAACTGCAGGCGCCGTACGAGCTGGTCGTCGAGGTGGCCCGCAACGGCAAGCTGCCGCTGGTGCTGTTCACCGCCGGCGGGATCGCCACTCCGGCCGACGCCGCGATGATGATGCAGCTCGGCGCCGAGGGCGTCTTCGTCGGATCGGGCATCTTCAAGTCCGGCAACCCGGCCCAGCGTGCGGAGGCGATCGTCAAGGCGACCACCTTCTTCGACGACCCGGACGTGCTGGCCAAGGTGTCGCGGGGCCTGGGCGAGGCGATGGTCGGCATCAACGTCGAGGACATCCCCCAACCGCACCGGCTCGCCGAGCGCGGCTGGTAACCGAGTCCGTGTAGATGATCTTCAGACGGTCTGATCGCCTGAGCGTGCAGGACGTCTGAAGATCGCCGGTGAGAGCCGGAAGACCAGGAGGCCACGCCATGTGCCGCAGCATCAAGACCCTGCGCCCGCCGTACACCGAGCACCCGACCAGCGCCGACAGCCAGGCTGCCGCGCTGCAGTACGTGCGCAAGGTGGCCGGCATGCGCAGCCCGTCCAAGGCGAACGCCGAGGCCTTCGAGCAGGCGGTGGCTGAGATAGCGCACATCACCGATCACCTGATGGCCGGTCTGGTGCTGCCGGCCCGGGCCGCGGCCGCTTCCTGACCCGCCAGCCAGCGGCGACAAGACAATCAGCACCAGCCAGCGGCGACAAGACAATCAGCACCAGCCAGCGGCGACCTAGACGACCAGCTACCACCGATACCCAGCCAGCCACCCACCACCTGAGGATTTACCCGCGATGACGCATGCTCCGAGGATCGGCGTCCTCGCCCTGCAAGGCGATGTCCGCGAACACCTGGCCGCGCTGACCGAGGTCGGCGCGCAGGCGGTATCGGTCCGCCGCGAATCCGAGCTGGCCGACCTCGCCGGCCTGGTCATCCCGGGCGGCGAGTCGACCACCATCGTGAAGCTGGCCAAGCATTTCGACCTGCTCGAACCGCTGCGCGAGCGCATCGCCGGTGGCCTGCCGACCTACGGCTCGTGCGCCGGGATGATCCTGCTGGCCGAGCGGATCCTGGACGGCACCAGCGACCAGGTCACCTTCGGCGGCATCGACATGACGGTGCGGCGCAACGCCTTCGGCCGGCAGCTGGACTCCTTCGAGGAACCGGTGCGGATCGACGGGATCGACGGCCAGCCGTTCACCGCGGTGTTCATCCGGGCGCCCTGGGTCGAGCAGGTCGGCCCGGCCGCGCAGGTGCTTGCCCGGGTCGAGTCCGGCCACGCGGCGGGTAGAATTGTTGGGATTCGGCAGCAGCACCTGCTGGCCACCTCGTTCCACCCGGAACTCACCGGCGACGCGCGAGTGCACGGCTACTTCGTGGCGATGGTCCGGGCGGCGGCGAGTGGTGCGCTGAGCGCTGGCGCGAGGACTGAGGGGTAGGACAATGAGCGGCCATTCCAAGTGGGCGACGACCAAGCACAAGAAGGCTGTCGTCGACGCCAAGCGCGGCAAGATCTTCGCCAAGCTGGTCAAGAACATCGAGGTGGCGGCCCGTACCGGCGGCGGTGACGTCAACGGCAACCCGACGCTCTATGACGCCATCCAGAAGGCACGCAAGACCTCCGTCCCGCTGGACAACATCGAGCGCGCGGTCAAGCGCGGCTCCGGTGCCGAAGCCGGGGGCGCCGACTGGCAGACGATCATGTACGAGGGCTACGGCCCGTCCGGCGTCGCGGTGCTGATCGAGTGCCTTACCGACAACCGCAACCGGGCCGCCGGCGAGGTGCGGATCGCGATGACCCGCAACGGCGGCAACATGGCCGATCCCGGTTCGGTGGCCTACCTGTTCGCCCGCAAAGGTGTGGTGATCGTGGCCAAGAACGACCTGGCCGAGGACGACGTGCTGGCCGCGGTGCTCGAGGCAGGTGCTGAAGAGGTCAACGACCTGGGCGAGGAGTTCGAGGTGATCTGCGAGGCGACCGACCTGGTCGCGGTGCGGACCGCGCTGCAGGACGCCGGCATCGACTACGACTCGGCCGACTCCTCGTTCCTGCCCAGCGTGCAGGTGCCGCTGGACGAGGACGGGGCCCGCAAGGTCTTCAAGCTCATCGACGCTCTCGAGGATTCCGACGACGTGCAGAACGTCTACGCCAACTTCGAGGTCTCCGACGACGTGATGGAAGCAGTCTCGGCTTAGACACTAGGTACGGCGCGCGCCCGGCTGGTGAGTACTTGTACGATCATCGTTAGGTTTGTCAGGTACGGGACCGCTGCGGGATAGCTCTCGGTGCGCGTTGAGCCGGGAGCCGCTCGTGAGATTCGCAGGACGCCGCCAGGCGATGGCCGCGGTCGCCGTGGCCGTCGCGGTGGCTGCCGGCCTGCTGGTCGCCACCGCCAGCCGCAGCCGTGGCTATACCGGTCATCAGGTGAGCCCGAACGACGGCGGCATCTGGGTCACCAGCGATCATGACGGCCTGTTCGGTCGGCTCAACACCCCGGTCGGCGCGCTTGACGCGGCCTTCTTCCCGCCCGGTGGCCGGCAGCTGAACTACCAGCTCGATGTCATCCAGTCCGGCTTCGACGTGGTCGCCCGCGATCGCGCCAGCGGCAAGCTCTATCCGGTCGACGTCGCGGCCGGCACGCCGATCGCGGAGCACGGGATCTCGGTGAACTCCGCCGACCAGGTCCAGGTCGGTGGCGGCAGCGTGGCGGTCCTCGACCCAGCGTCCGGCAAGCTCTGGGCCAGCCGCGACGGCGCTCAGGGCATCGCGACGATGGCCGGTCTGGACGCCAACAGCAGGCCGCTGGCGGTGATCGGCTCGCCCAGCGCGGCCGGTTCGGCGCTGACCGTCGGGGTGGACGGCTCGGTGTACGCGGTCAGCGGCGACGGCAGGCTCGCCGTCCTGCGGCCGACCGCGGACGGCACCGGCTTCGGCAAGGTCCGGTACCAGCAGCTCGACGTGGCCCTGCAGAGCGTGCAGCTCACCGCCGTCGGCTCCCGGCAGGTCGTGCTGGACGCCAAGGTCGGCACCGTGCTGCTGCCCGGCGGCAAGGTGGTCACGCTGCCCGGTGGTCAGGGCGATCCGGTGCTGCAGCAGCCGTCGGCCGGCGGCCAGGATGTCTTTATCGCCACGAGTAATTCGCTGTTCTCGGTGAACCTGTCCGACGGCCGGGTGAGCGACCGCGGCGATCTCGGCAGCGGGCCGGCCGCCGCCCCGGTGGAGCTCGACGGCTGCGTCTACGCCGCCTGGACCGGCACCCCCGGGGTCGCGGCCCGCGACTGCGACGGCCGGCTGGGGACCATCGCGCTGGCCGCCCAGACCGCGCTGGTCAAACCGGAACTGCGCTCCAACTCCGACGCGGTGGCCCTGAACGATCTGACCAGCGGCGCGGTCTGGGACCTGGCGACCGGCAAGCGGGTCGACAACTGGCAGCAGGTCAGCCCGCCGGCCACCGCCAAGCCGCAGCACAAGCCGAACCAGCAGGACAGCAACTCCGACCGCACGCTGCGCAAGCCGCGGGTGGTGGCCGACGACCTGGGCGCCCGGCCCGGCCACACCGCGATCCTGCACGTGCTGGACAACGACTCCGACCCCAGCGGCAACATCCTTTCGATCCGGTCGCTCACCGCGCCCAGCAATCCGGACGACACCCTGGCGATCTCGCCGGACGGCCAGACGGTGCAGATCACCATGTCGCCGAACTCGGCCGACGTCCGGTTCAGCTACACCGTCGATGACGGCAAGGGCCTCGAGGCCAGCGCCGCGGTCACCGTGCATGCTCGCCAGCCCGGTGACAACAAGCCGCCCAACCTGCGGGCCGGATTCAGCCCGCACGTCTGGACGGTGGCCTACGGCGGGGCGGTCACCCTGCCGGTGCTCGGTGACTGGCGTGACTACGACGGCGACCCGCCGATCCTGGTGAAGGCCAGCGCCAGCGCGGGCACCGTCAGCACCACCGCGGACGGCCGGTTGAACTACACCGCACCGCTGACCGCCGGGCCCCAGCAGCTCAAGTACACCGTCTCCGACGGCACCGCCGCGGCCGAGGCGGTGCTGAACGTCGACGTGCTGGCCGCCACCGCCACCGGCACGGTGCCGGCAACCACCGAACCCGACGTCGGCCGGGGCCAGGCGGGTCAGCCGATCGTGCTCAACCCGCTGGACAACGACCTGCCCGGCGCTGACCCGTCCACCCCGACGGCCCGGCTGCAGTTGGCGACCGACGTGGCCAGCCCGGACGGCACCACCGTGGTCACCAACCGCAAGGCCGGCACGGTGACGTTGACCGCGGCACACGCCGGCACCTACCTGTTCAGCTACACCGCGGCCTATGGCAACGCGGCATACGCCAAGGGCACCGCGCGGGTGGACGTGGTGGCGGCGCCCAGCAAGAACCTGCCGCCGGTGGCGGTGCTGGACGCGGTGACCCTGCACGGGCAAGGTGCGGCGATCGTCGACGTGCTGGCCAATGACTACGACCCCGCCGGCAACCTGCTCACCGTCCAGCAGGCCGGTCCGGCCGACAGCAGCCAGCTGCAGGTCGCGATCATCGCCGGGCACTGGCTGCGGATCGACGCGCTGGTGCCGGCGATCGGACCGAACCCGCAGGTCGTGCGGTACACGATCACCGACGGGGTGACCGGCTCGGTCACCGGCGAGGTTTCGGTCAGCCAGCTGCCGGCGCCGCAGGACGATACCCCGGTGCCGCAGGACGACTACGCCACGGTGCGAGCGGGCGACAGCGTCAGCATCCCGGTGCTGGACAACGACACCGACCCGGGCGGCGACCCGCTCAGCCTGAACCCGGACTCGGTCGGCGCGCCCCGGCCCGGCGAGCTGGCGGTCAGCTCGGCCGAGGGCGGCCACCAGGACACCGGCAATGCCTACTTGGCCGGCAACCTGATCCGCTACGCCGCACCCGCCAGCATCGCCGGCGAGCTGACCTTCACCATCGACTACCCGGTCCAGAACGACCGCGGCGAGCAGGCCATCGGCCATGCCTACGTCACCGTCGAGCCGCCGCCCTCGGCCAGCAGGCCCGACCAGGCGCCGGCCCCGCCGGCCATCCAGGCGCGGGTGGTGGCCGGTGACACGATCACCGTCCCGGTCGCGACCACCGGCACCGATCCGGACGGCGACTCGGTCACCCTGACCGGCATCGCGAGCGCGCCGGCCAGGGGACGGGTGCTGGCCAGCAACGCCTCGTCGCTGACCTATCAGGCTTATCCGACCAGTAGCGGCACCGACGACTTCAGCTACACGGTCCTCGACCGGTACGGCAAGTCCGGCACCGCGGCGATCCGGGTGTCGGTGGTGCCGCCGGGGGATCCGCAACCGCCGGTGGCCGCCGACGACGTGCTGACCGCCGCTCCCGGCAAGCGGATCAGCGTGGACGTGCTGGCCAATGACTACCGGGCCGTCGATGACAAGGTGACGATCCGGCCGCTGGCCCGGGACAACCGCCGGCTGGCCGGTGCCGCCAGCCTGGAATCACCCACCGGCCCGCTGGATGTCACGGTCGGCTCGGGGGCAGCGCCGGTGGTGCTGCGCTACGCGATCACCGACGGCCTCGGTCAGCCCTCGGTGGCGACCGTGACGGTGCGCGGCCGTCCGAAGTACGACATCCCGCCGGTCGCGCTGGATGCCTATGCCAGCCCCGGCGCCGAGGACAACCTGGTGTCGGTCGACGTACTGGCCAGGGACTCCGATCCGGACGGCGATGCCGCCGACCTCACCGTCAGCCGGGTGTTCGCGGCCAAGGCCACCGTCAGTGGCGGCAAGGTCAGCCTGCCGGTGCTGGACCACCCGCAGGTCGTCCCGTTCGAGGTGACCGATGGCGGCGGCGCGGTCTCGATGGCCACCGTCTTCGTGCCGGCCAGCGGGGCCGGTGCGCCGTTCGTCAAACCCGACCAGCTCATCGACCTGCCGCAGAACGGCGCCAGGACCATCGACGTCCGGGACTACCTGCTCGACCCGGCGCGCAAGCCGGTCTCGCTGACCACCACCGGCCAGCTGTGGACCTCGCCGTCGGCCCAGCTGACCGGCACCGAGGCCTCGAACCACCTGATCAGACTGACCGCCGCGCGGGACTACACCGGGCCGGCCGCGCTGACCTTCCAGGTCACCGACGGGGTCAGCCTGACCGATCCCAAGGGGCAGTTCGCGATCGTCACGATCCCGGTGCAGATCGGCCCGCCGACGCCGGTGCTGCGCTGCCCGACCAGCCCGATCACGGTGATCGAGGGCGGCGCGGACGTCGATCTGGACATCAGCTCGCTGTGCCATGTCTGGGTCGCGGACCCGGGCATCCTGTCGAGCATTCGGTACCAGGGTTCGATCAAGGCCCAGCAGCCAGGTATCGGGGTCGGCAATGCCGACCCCCGCACCCTGCGGGTCAACGCGGCCGGCAGCGCGGTGCCCGGCAGCACCGGGCAGCTGAGCGTCACGGTGCCCGGCACACCTGCGGTGCCGGCCCAGCTGCAGATCGTGGTGGCGGTGGCACCGCGCCCGACGATGTCGCCGGTCACCCTGGGCGGGGTGGTCGCCGGCAGGCCGACGACCGTGGACATCACCGACTACGTCAACTCCCAGCTGCGCGATCCGGTGGTCTCGGTCGTCAGGGTCAGCCAGACGTCCGGGACGTCGGCCGGCCACGACAGCAGCGGCAGCTCGATCACGCTCACCCCGCCCTCGGACGCGCACGGCAGCCTGAGTTTCGCGGTGACCGTCAGCGATGTCGCCGACAGCACCCGCACCGACCGGTACGCCACCGGCACCATCACCTTGCAGGTACTGGGTGTTCCCGACGTCCCAGGGGTGCCGATCCCGGAGCGGTCGGCGCAGAGTCACGTGGTGTCGCTGTCCTGGTCGGCACCTGCGAACAACGGCGAACCGATCGACTACTACGAGATCGACTACCCGGGCGGCTCGCGGGACTGCCCCGGTTCGCCGTGCGCCATCGACAAGCTCACCAATGGCACGGCCTACCGCTTCACGGTCAGGGCGCACAACGGCATCGGCTTCGGCAAGCTCAGCGGGCAGTCCGAACCGGCCACGCCGAACGCGGTGCCCGGCGCGGTGCTGGGGCTGGCCACCTCGCAACCGCGGGACCGCACACTCACCCTGGCCTGGCAGCCGGCCCCGGTGGACGGCACCCCGGTGACCGGCTACTCGGTGAGCTGGCCGGGTGGCCACACCAGCACCTCGGCTACCGAAACCGTGGTGACCGGGCTGGACAACGAGGCCATCACGACGTTCACCGTGATCGCCAGCAACGCCAAGGGCCAGGGGCCGGCCAGTACGGTCACCGGCCAGTCCGCCGGAGCGCCGAAGGCCCCGGACACCCCGAACCTCACCGCGACGATGTCCTCGGACCAGGTCGGCCGGACCGAGACCGTCGCCTGGAATGCAGTCTCGCCCAACGGGCCCGGTCCCACCAGCTACACCGTCAGCCGCAGCGGCGGCGGCCAGGCCAAGACGGTGTGCGCGGCGGTGACCGGCACGACCTGCACCGACGACCAGCTCGACAACGACGGCACCACCTACAGCTACCGGGTGACCGCCGCCAACGCCGAGGCCGCCAACGCCGCCGGGCACGTCTCGCCGGCCAGCTCGCCGGCCTCGGTGACCGCCGCGGCCACCCCCGGGCCGCTGCGCAACGTCAGTGCCAGCCCGACCGGCCAGGACCGCCAGGTCAAGCTCACCTTCGACGCCCCACCGGCGCACGGCCACCAGCTCACGATCCGGTGCAGCGTCGACGGCGACGCCTGCCAGCCCGGCCAGTGGCAGTTCCCGCCGGAGTGCGAGGACGGCGCCACCCGGACAATCACCCTGCCCAGCGACGGCGGCCAGTCAGCGCAGATCACCCTCAAGGCTTGCAACGACGCCCAGATCGCGGACCCGTGCAGCGACCCGGTGACGGTCAGCAGCGATCCGGCCTTCGGCCACCTCGGGCCGGTCGACGTGACGGTCACCGGGGTGGACGGCCCGTTCATCAGCTACACCGTCACGGCCCGTCCGAACGGCAAGGCCGCCCAACTGAAGGTGACCGTGAAGGCGCTGGACGGCACCACCCTGGACAGCAGGAGCGACACCACCGACGCCAGCCCGGACACCTGGACCAAGACGTATCGCAGCGAGGTCGGCTTCGGCAAGCAGGTGACCATCAAGGCGACTGTCACCGACTCGGACCGCCCGAAGGATCACCCGAGCGGCCAGGCCACCGGCCAGACCAACGCCGGTACCGCGACGCCGAGCCGGGGTGCTACCAGCACCGCCAACCCGGCTTGCCAGACCGCCGCCTGCGCCCAGATCCACCTGGTACTGGGCAATCTCGGTGCCAGCCGCAGCGTCTCGTGCCACTTCACGGTCAACGGCCAGGCCAGCGCCAGCCTGCCCGACCTGAGCGTCGCGACTGACGGCAGCGGCAACTACAACGCCGACCTGCCCGCGCCGACCTACGTCTTCGGCACCGCCGGCGCGACGCTCGCGGTCCAGTGCGGCGACAGCACGGCCACCGTCTCGGGCAGCGTCAGCTGGCCATCGTCATGACCGCCACCGCTAGGACCGCCGCCGCTAGGACCGCCATCGTCATGACCGCCACCGCTAGGACCGCCACCGCTAGGACCGCCACCGCTAGGACCTATGAGAGGTATCGCGCGCTATGACCAACCCGCCGCTGCAGGCAGCTCAGATCACCTGGTTCGCCCAGACCTTCGACCGGCTCGCCGACAACATCTCCCAGGCAGTGCTGGGCAAACGGCATGTGGTGAACCTGGCGCTGACCTGCCTGGTGTCCGGCGGCCACCTGCTGCTCGAGGACTTTCCCGGCACCGGCAAGACCAGCCTGGCCAAGTCGCTGGCCAACACCATCCAGGCCAGCAACAGCCGGATCCAGTTCACCCCGGACCTGCTGCCCTCCGACGTCACCGGCGTGACGATCTATGACCAGCTCAAGCAGAGTTTCGAGTTCCATCGCGGGCCGATCTTTGCCACCATCGTGCTGGCCGACGAGATCAACCGGGCCTCGCCCAAGACCCAGTCCGCGCTGCTGGAGGTGATGGAGGAGGGCCACATCACCGTCGACGGCGTGGAATACCCGGTCGGTTCGCCGTTCATGGTGATCGCCACCCAGAACCCGATCGAGCAGGCCGGCACCTATCGGCTGCCCGAGGCCCAGCTCGACCGGTTCATGATGAAGACCAGCGTCGGCTACCCGGACTTCAACTCCACCGTCGCGTTGCTCAGCGGGGCGGCGGTACGCGATCGGGCGTCCTCGGTCAGCGCGATCATCACCCCGGAGCTGGTCACCCAGCTCAGCGACATCGCCCGCCAGGTGCACATCGACCCGGAGCTGATCGGCTACCTGACGCTGATCGCCGAGCAGTCCCGGGTCCACCCGCACGTCCGGCTCGGCCTGTCCGTCCGGGGCTGCCTGGCCTTCGCGCACTGCGCCAAGACCTGGGCGGCCGGCAACGGGCGGGACTACGTGCTGCCCGATGACATCAAGACCCTGGCGGTACCGGTGTTGCAGCATCGGCTGCTGCTCGACGCCGACGCCCAGTTTAGCGGCGCGACCGTCACCGGTGTGATCGAGGAGATTTTCGCCGCGCTGAAGACCCCGGTCGGCCGTGACGTGGCCGAGGCATACTGAGGCGGCCGCGGCGATGACCAGCCACTCCAGCACTCGGCACCGACGCGAGCTTCGCGGCCGAGCTACCCGGCGCGCTGAGGCAATCCGGAATTCCTTTGACGAATATGGTGAAATCCTGCGGCCATGGGTTCGTCCGGTAGCTCCGCTGTTCGCCGCGGTGACCGGTTTCGGGTGGAGCCTGCTGGCGACCGGGGTGCTGAGCTGGCTGCTCGCCAGCCGGCTGCGCTGGGCCGAGGTACGGGTGCTGGCGCTGGTCTGCCTGGTGCTGTTCGTGCTGTGCTGCGCCTTCACCCTGGGACGTACCCAGCTGCTGGTGAAGATCAGCCTGCGACCGCAACGGGTCTTTGCCGGCGAGACCGCGGCGGGCCAGGTGTCGGTGCGCAACCTCCGCCGGGGCCGGCTGCCCAAGATCGCCCTGGAACTGCGGATCGGCCCGCGCCCGGCCCGGCTGAACATGCCCTCGCTCGGGTCGGGCGGTTCGTACCAGGAGGACTTCCTGGTGCCGACCAACCGGCGCGGGGTGATCCCGGTCGGGCCGGCCTCGACGGTTCGCGGTGACCCGTTCGGCCTGGTCCGGCGCGCGGTGCGCTGGACCGGGGTCAGCGAGGTCTTCGTGCACCCGCGGATCATCGGCCTGCAGCCGCTGGACACCGGCCTGCTGCGTGACCTGGAAGGCCAGACCACGCCCGACCTGTCGATGGCGGACCTGGAATTCCACGCGCTGCGCGACTACGCCCCTGGTGACGATCGCCGTTACATCCACTGGCGATCCTCGGCCAAGGCGAGTGCCGGATCGCAGAACGGCAAGTTCCTGATCCGGCAGTTCCTGGACACCCGCCGCTCACACCTGACGGTGGTGGTGGACGGCGACAGCCGGGCCTACCCCGATGCCGAGGATTTCGAGCTGGCGGTGGCGGCGGCCGCCTCGGTGGCCGTCCGGGCGATCCGCGACGAGGTCGACACCACGGTGGTGGCCGGCCGGCAGGTGATCGACGAGGGCACCGCGCAGCGCGCGCTGGACGGTTTCGCCCGGGCCGAGCTGGGCAACACGCCGCTGGCGGCGCTGACCGCGCAGGCCGCCCGGGTCGCGCCCGGCACCAGCATCGCGCTGATCGTGACCGGCTCGCTCACCGAGTTCTCCGAGATCCGCCGGGCGGTGGCGCAGTTCCCGCTCGAGGTGAACACCCTGATCCTGCGGGTCGATCCGGCCAACCAGACCGGGCTGACCTCGGGGGTCGACCTGACCGTGCTCAACCTGGCCGAGCTGACCGACCTGCCCCGGCTGCTGGGTGCGGGACGCTGATGACTGACCGGGTGGCCGGGCCGGGCCGGTGGGATCCGCGCGGCTGGTCGCGTCCGGCGCTGGTCGACGCCGGCTTCCTGATCCTGCTCACCGTGATCGCGCTGGCTGAGCTGAGCGCCACCTTCGACGGCCCGCGGTACCTGGTGGTCGGCACCATCGCCGCGGTGCTGGGGATCGCCGGTGCCGGGCTGGCCCGGCTCAGCCGCTGGGTCGCGCCGGCCACCCTGCTGGCCGCGCTGCTGATCTTCCTACTGCTCGGGCCGGTGCTGGCGTTACGCGGTGACCAGGCCGCCGGCGCGCTGCCCACCCCGGCCGCCTGGACCGACCTCTGGTCCACCCTGCTGCACGGCTGGAAGCAGTTGCTGACCACGCTGCCGCCGGTGGATGGCAGCGGCCGGCTGCTGGTGCTGCCGATGCTGATCGGGCTGCTGATGGGAGCAGCCGGGCAGTATCTGGCGCGGGCCACCGACCGTCCGATGCCGGCCCTGGTGGTGCCCGGCGTGGGGCTGGCCGCGACCATTCTGCTCGGCACCGGCCACGGTCAGCGGACCACCGTCGTCGGCCTGCTGTTCGGTTGCGTGGCGCTGGCCTGGGCCTCGCTCCGTGGCCAGCGGCGGACCGTGCAGAACCACGGCGGCCGGACCGGCCGGCTGGTCACCGCGGTCGTGCTGCTGGGCGCCACCGTCGCGGTGGTCGGCCTGGCCGGGCCGTACCTACCCGGATCTGGTTCTGGTGCCGGCCGGTTGGTACTGCGTAACTCGGTGCATCCGCCGATCGAGCTCAACGACTACCCGAGCCCGCTGGTGGGCTTTCGCAGGTACACCCCGGACGCCAGGGAACTGGCCCAGCAGGTGCTGTTCACCGAGCGCGGGTTGTCGGCCGGTACGCCGGTCCGGATCGCCACCCTGGACGACTACGCGGGCACCGCCTGGACGGCGGGCGGCAGCGACGGCAACGTCGATCAGTTCTCCCGGGTCGGCACTCGGATCGCCACCGCGGCGCGCGGCAGCCGGGTCCGGTTCACCGTCCGGATAGCGCCCGGCTACGCCCAGAGCGTGGCTTGTTCGGTCTGGCTCGCCGATGCCGGCTCGGTCACCGGGATCGCCTTCGCCGGGCCGAACCGCACCGCGCACGGCGACAGCGTCCGCTACAACCTCGACACCGCCGCCGGGCTGGTCACCGACCGGCTGCAGGCGGGCGACAGCTATGACATCGAGGCGGTGCTGCCCAGCCAGCGGCTGCCGGCCTCGCTCGCCCCGTTCGGCGCGCCGACCCTGGACGCCAGCGTCTACTCCTTCGTCAGCCGGTACGCCCTGAGCTGGGGCGGCAGCTCTGGTGACCCGTGGCAGCGGCTGCTGTCGATCGCCAAGCACCTGCACGACACCGGCGCCTACACCGATGGCGGGCCGGGGGAGACCTCGTACCTGCCGGGGCACAGCCTGGGCCGACTGACCCAGTTCCTGGCCGCGCCGCAACCGGCCGGCGACGACGAGCAGTACGCGGCCAGCCTGGCCCTGCTGGCCAATTACCTGGGGCTGCCGGCCCGGGTGGTGCTCGGCGCGATCCCGGAACCGGACGGCACGGTCAAGGGGATCGACGTACATGCCTGGATCGAGGTGCATGCCGCCACCGGCGAGTGGGTGGCGCTGCCGTCGGCGATGATCGTGCCCGATCACGACCACAAGCCGGCCAAGCAACAGCAGCAACAGCAGCAGGACGACAACTCCGCCGTGGTGCCGCCACCCAACTCGCTGCGGCCGCCCAGCTCGCTGGAACAGTTCAACCAGGCCGACTCGAGCTCCTCGCGCAGTCGTAGCGCCCAGCCGCTGCGGCGGTTCGGCTCGGCGCTGCCGGGCTGGCTGGCCGCTCTGCTGTGGTGGCTGGGCGTCCCGATCCTGCTGGTGCTGCTGTACGCCGCCGCGGTCGTGACCGCCAAGGCCGCACGCCGGCGGCTCCGGCGAACCAGGGGCTCGCCGGGGGACCGGATCATCAACGGCTGGCAGGAGTTACTGGACTACGCCCGGGATCTCGGCGAGGCGGTGCCGGCCGGCCGAACCCGGCAGGAGAGCGCCGCGCTGCTGCCGCACTACCAACTGGCCCCGCTGGCGGTCAGCATCGACGCGGCCACCTTCGGTCGGGCCGAGATAGCGGACTTCGTGGCCAGCGAGCAGTGGGAATCCCTCGGCCGGGTGCTACGCGAGATAGGGCAGCGGGTCGGCCGCCGGCGACGGGTGCTGGCCGCGTTGAGCCTGCGCTCGTTGCTGTCCCGGCAGGCTTAGCTGTCCCGGCGGGCCTAGACCGCCGTTACCGCAGCGATCGTGATGCTGAGCCAGGGCCTCGGCTCAGCATCACGATCGGATGGGCGCCGCTAGACGCCGGCCAGTTCCTTCTTCGACTCGGGATCCTCATCCGCCATCGTGTCCCCGGCTTCGATCGACACCTTGGGCGTGATGCGCTCCAGCCAGGACGGGTAGTACCAGTTGGCCTTGCCCACCAGGTGCATGGTGGCCGGCACCAGGACCGTCCGGACCACGAAGGCATCCAGGAAGATCGCCGACGCCAGGCCGATCCCGAACAGCTTGATCACCCGGGCATCGCCGAGGATGAAGCCGCCGAAGACCGCCATCATGATCAGTGCCGCCGCGGTGATGATCCCGCCGGTCTCGCCCTGGCCGACGGTGATGGCCTTGCGGTTGTCGCCGGTGTGCAGCCATTCCTCGTGCATCCGGCTGACCAGGAACACCTGGTAGTCCATCGACAACCCGAACAGGATCGCGAAGAACATCACCGGGACGAAGGCCTCGATCGGCCCTGGACCACCGATCCCGAGCAGGTCGGCGAACCAACCCCACTGGAAGATCGTCACGATCACCCCGAAGGACGCGCCGGCCGCCAGCAGGTTCATCACCGCGGCGGTGAGCGGGATGACCAGGCTGCGGAAGGCGACCAGCAGCAGCAGGAACGACAGCCCGATGACGGCGACGAAGAACAGGATCATCTTCGACGACAGCACCTTGGCGAAGTCCACGAAGATCGCAGTTACCCCGTAGACATAGATGTGTTCGCTGGTGCCGTTGTAGAGCGGTGGCAGCACCGTAGAGCGCAGGTTCTTCACCAGGTCGGTGGTCTTGGCATCCTGCGGCGAGGTGATCGACTTGAAGCTGATCAGCGCGATGTTCTTGCCGGCCGGGATGGCCCGCACGCTCTGCGGCGCAACATCGGGCACCTTCGACAGGGCGTCGCCGACCTTGGCCAGATAGTTCGGATCGGTGGCCTGCGGACCACTGACCACCAGTTGCAAGCCGGAGTTGTAGCCGGGTCCGAAGCCCTGGGCGATCAGGTCGTAGCCCTTGCGGGTGGTGGCATTCGAGGGATCGTTGCCCTGATCGGATGACCCCAGTCGGATCGAGAAGAACGGGATCGCCAGCACGGCCAGCAGCGCCAGCGCCACAACCCCGAAGACCAGCCGGCGCCGCTGCACCAGCCGCGACCACTTGTACCAGAAACCGTGGTGCTCGGACAGGTCGAAGGTGCCGGCCCGGACCGCGGCCCGCTGCTTGCGGGGCAGCACCTTCAGTCCGAGGAAGCTGAGCAGTGCCGGCAGCAGGGTGAGCGAGGCGAGCATGGTGAGCGCGACCCCGATCGCGGTGCCCAGCGACACCCCGTACAGGAAGCTGACGCCGAGCGTCCACAAGCCGAGCAGCGCGATGCAGACGGTGGTGCCGGCGAACAGCACGGCCCGCCCGGAGGTGTTCACCGCTACCGCGATGGAGTCCTCGACCGACATGCCGCGCAGCAGGTTTCGCTGATGTCGGGTCACGATGAACAACGCATAGTCCACCCCGACGCCGAGAATCATCAGCAATGCCAGCTGATCGGCGAACGAGGCGACCGACATGACGTGCGACAGCAGGCCGATCAGGGCCAGCCCGCTACCCATCGCGGCGATCGCGCTGACCAGCGGCAGCACGGTGGCCCCGAGCGTCCGGAAGACGATGAACAGGATGATCAGCGCGGCCAGGAAGCCGATCAGCTCCGGTGGTACCCCGCCGGAGGGCGCGGCCAGGATGGCGAAGGCGTTGCCGGTGAACTCCGCCTGCAGTGGGCCGCTCGTCAGCCCCTTCAGCGCGTCGTACACCGAGTTGACCTGGCCGGCGGTCGGCTGGGCCGCGGTCCAGTTGATATTCACCAGGCCGATGGTCTTGTCCTTGCTGACCAGGCTGCTCAGCTCCGCTGCCGTGCCGCCGGCGGGCTTGCCGGTGCAGCTGATCGCCCCGTACGGCGAGTTGACCGAGGCGATGCCGGCGTCGAGGCGGCACAGCTGTTGCAGGGCGGGCTGGACCTTACCGGCGAAGTCGGCGACCGTACCCGACTTGGCGTGCACCACCATGGTGCCGCTGGCCCCGTTCTCGCTGTCCAGCCCGGCCGCCGAGAGCAGCCGCGAGACCGTCTCGGTCTCGGTGTGCGGCAGCTTGAAGTCGTCCTTGTAGTTGGCGCCGCCCAGGCCGGACAGCAGGCCTTGCATGGCGAGGATGAAGACGATCCAACCGGCAACCACGTACCAGCGGCGGCGAACGGCGAAGCGAGCGAGCGAATGCATACGGGGCCCCCGATATGGCGTTCAGGACTACGAACCGACAGCCTGACTGGCTTAGGTTAATTCTGGATGCTCGTTCTCAGGGCAAGTACAGGAATCGCGACACCTAACTGGACTGCCAGAATCGCATCAGGTCGATACCCGCCTGGCCGAAGGTGTGGTCAAGTCCGGATAGGTCGAATAACCAGTAGATAAAACGGAAAAAAGCCACGTTGAGCTGGCGTACCTGCAGCAGCGCGAAGACCGCGAGCAACCCGAACGGCTTGAACTGCTCGGCGCCCTGGCGGAAGTTCGGATCCAGGTAGGGCTCGATGGCCCCGTAGCCGTCCAGGCCGGGCACCGGCAGCAGGTTCAGGACCGCCGCCATCACCTGCAGCAGCCCGAGCGCGGCCACTCCGCCCCAGAAGAAACCGTGCTCGTTCGGAAAGCCGGCATGCTTGGCCAGCCCGATCAGCACGATCGCGAACACCACGTTGGTCAGCGGCCCGGCCAGCGAGACCAGCGCGCGCTGCAGGTCGGTGCGGAATCGATGTGGGTGCAGGTACACCGCGCCGCCCGGCAGCCCGATACCGCCGAGTGCGATGAAGGCCACCGGCAGCAGGATGGACAACACCGGGTGGCTGTACTTGAGCGGGTTCAGGGTGAGGTAGCCACGGGCCTCGACCTCGTCGTCACCGAACCGCCAGGCCAGAAAGGCATGGGCGAACTCGTGGATGCACAGCGTGACCACCCAACCGGCCACCACGAACAGGAAGACTCCGAAGCGGGTGGTGCGACTCGATTCGGTAGCCGTCCAGCTCAGGTAGCCGCCGAGGGCTGCGATCGCGATGATCGCCAGGAACACCGGGCTCGGCAGGATGCGGGTCCGGCGGCGCCGGAACGGGATGGTCATGGCTCAGCAGTCTAGGGAGCTGTCGGGGTGGCACCGGACTCCTCAGCCATCGCCGGCCGCCGCTGGTGGCAAAGAGATCGCGATCGTCGGCCGGTGCTCCTGGCTCCACGGCATCGCGTGTCCGTCCCGGCTACCGCGTTAGTCGGGCGGTAAGGTGTCGAACGTCCGTTCGATTGGGTTGACGGATCCAGCAGCAGAGGGGACGGGCGGTCATGCGAGTGCTCGGCGTCGACCCGGGCCTGACCCGGTGCGGGGTTGGAGTGGTCGACGGGACCACCGGCCGGGCGCTCACGCTGGTGCACGTCGAGGTGTTGCGGACCCCTGCCGGTGACGACCTGGCCCGGCGGCTGTTGGCGATGGCCGATGCCTTCGACGACGCGGTCCGTACCCACCGCCCGGACGTGGTGGTGGTCGAACGGGTCTTCGCCCAGCACAACGTCCGGACCGTGACCGGCACCGCGCAGGTGGCCGGCCTGGCCATGGTGGCCGCCAGCCGGCTCGGGATCCCGGTGTATCTGCACACCCCGTCCGAGGTCAAGGCGGCGATCACCGGCTCGGGCACCGCCGACAAGGAGCAGGTGACCGCGATGGTGACCCGGATCCTCAAGCTCGGTGTGGCCCCGCGGCCGGCCGATGCGGCCGACGCGCTGGCCCTGGCGATCTGCCATATTTGGCGCGGCGCGGGGATGGCTCGGCTGGCCGAGGCTGCCGCCAAGGCCCGCGGCGTTGCGGCCACCGGTCAGACACCCGAGACGCCGGGCCGTGGCCAGTTCGAACGCACGGCACCGATAGGAGTTCGCCGATGATCGCCAGCGTGCACGGCCGGGTCGCGGCGTTGGGTCCGGACGGCGCGGTGGTCGAGGTCGGCGGCGTGGGCCTGGCGGTGTCCTGCTCGCCCGGCACGCTGGCCCGGCTACGGATCGGCGACAGCGCGCGGCTGTCGACCAGCCTGGTGGTACGGGAGGATTCCCTTACGTTATATGGATTTTCCGATGACGACGAGCGCGGCATGTTCGAGCTGCTGCAGACCGCCAACGGGGTCGGCCCCAAGCTCGCGCAGACCATCCTCGGGGTGTACCCGCCGCGCGAGATCCGCCGGGCGATCGCCACCGCCGACTACCCGAGCCTGGTCAAGGTGCCCGGCATCGGCCGCAAGGGCGCGGAGAAGATCGTGATCGAGCTGCGTGACCGGATCGGCCCGATCGACAGTTTCGCGCCGGGCGCCGAACTGGCCGGCGTGACCGCCATCGCGCCGTGGAAGGACCAGGTGCTGCACGCGCTGGCCGGTCTGGGGTTCAACGGCAAGGAGGCGGCCGAGGCGATCGAGCTGGTGGCCGCCGACGCCGAGCGAGCCGGGCCGGCGGACAACCCGGAGGTCGCGGTGATCCTGCGCCGCACCATCCAGCTGCTGGGCCGTACCCGATGATTAGGTCGCACTCGATTTTCAAGCCGTCATGACCGACCCGATCGAGCGCGACGTCGTCTCACCGCTGCCCGAGGTGGACGAGGCAGAGGTCGAGGCCAGCCTGCGACCCCGCCGGTTGAGCGAGTTCGTCGCCCAGCCCAAGGTGCGCGAGCAGCTGCAGGTGGTGCTCGAGAGCGCCATGCGACGCAACCGGCCGCCCGATCACGTACTGCTGTCCGGGCCGCCGGGGCTGGGCAAGACCAGCCTGGCCATGATCATCGCCGCCGAGCTCGGCGCGCCGTTCCGACTCACCTCGGGTCCAGCCATCGAGCGGGCCGGCGACCTTGCGGCGCTGCTGACCAGCCTGGCCGAGGGCGAGGTGCTGTTCATCGACGAGATCCACCGGATCGCCCGGCCCGCCGAGGAGCTGCTCTACATGGCGATGGAGGATTTTCGGGTCGATGTGATGGTCGGCAAGGGTCCCGGTGCCACCGCGATCCCGCTGGAGCTGGCCCCGTTCACGCTGGTCGGCGCGACCACCCGAGCCGGCCTGCTGACCGGGCCGCTGCGGGACCGGTTCGGCTTCACCGGCCACATGGACTTCTACGAACCGGCCGATCTGGAGCAGGTGCTGACCAGGTCGGCCCGGCTGCTCGGCGTCCAGCTGACCTCCGAGGGCGGCGCCGAGATCGCCAGCCGGTCGCGCGGCACCCCTCGGATCGCAAACCGGCTGCTGCGCCGGGTACGGGACTTCGCCGAGGTCCGGGCCGATGGAGTGGTGACCGCGGCGGTCGCGCACGCGGCCCTGCAGGTCTATGACGTGGACGAAATCGGCCTGGATCGGCTGGACAAGGCGGTGCTGGATGCCCTGGTGCGCCGGTTCGGCGGCGGCCCGGTCGGGGTGAGCACTCTGGCGGTGGCCGTTGGTGAAGAGATCGAGACCGTCCAAGAGGTGGCCGAGCCGTTCCTGGTCCGAGCCGGCCTGCTGGCCCGGACGCCGCGTGGCCGGGTGGCGACCCCGGCCGCCTGGCTGCACCTCGGACTGACCCCGCCGGCCGGCACCGGCGCACCTACGCTGTTCGACGCCTAGACCTGCGGACCGGCAGCGGCGCGTCCACCCTGTTAGACGCTTAGACTAGAGGCATCCGCCCGTCCCGCCGTCTGCCTTCGGACCCCGCCCTCAGGACTTTGCCTTGTCCCAGATCCTCCCGCTCATCATCATCGCCGTACTGCTGGTCGGCATGATCACCTTCTCCCGCCGCAACAAGCAGCGGGCCGCGGCTGCCGACAATGCCCGCAGGCAAGAGCTGATGCCAGGTTCGGAGGTGATGACCACTTCCGGGCTGTACGGCACGGTGGTCTCGATCAATCCCGACGACAGTGTGCTGCTGTCCATCGCGCCCGGCGTCGAGGTGAAGTGGGCGATCGCCGCGCTGCGTCAGGTAACCGAATTGCCAGAGCAGTACCGCGCACCCATTGATCAGACAGCCAATGACCCGGCGCCCGGCACCAATAGCGCTGACTCTGGCTCGGCCTGATTCTGCTAGCGACCAAATCGGCGTTCGCTAGCTGCTACTCGACGAATTAGAAACCTAGGATTATTCGCTTTGCTGGCGTCCTTCAAGTACAGCCGCAAAGGGTACATATCCTTCTATTTCCTTGACAGGAGATGGGGGTTATGTTAGCTTTTTTTATGAAAAGCATATTAGTGGCACCTCCTTGAGGAAGGTAATATAGGAATGAAAAGAATACTTGGGATCGTAGGCGTATTCGTCAGTGTGGCGACGGTACTGGTGGTCCTGCCGACCACCAGTGAGGCTGCCCCAAACGCTTCCGCTGCAGCTCACTCTAGTACTTTTTCTTGGACTCAATATGGAACTAGTCGCTCACCAACAGCGGGCTGGATTCTTGATTCCAGTGATAACACCCATCATGTTCAATTTCAACCAGATGGTAATTGGGTTGTCTATCACGGATCCACCCCAACATGGGCGTCGAATACTAGCAATGTTGGAATTGGCTTAGTTTTTGCAAGCAGTCCGGGTGACGAATTTGGTAATATTTTTATTACGAAGAACGGTGGAGATGCTTGGCAGAATAACGTGCACGGTTACAACCAGTACTCGACAATGCGCGTTGTGATGCAGAACGATGGAAACTTCGTGGAGTATCCCGGATCCTCAGGCGGCTCGGCTATCTGGGCCACTAACACCAACGGAAAGTAGCAGCGCCTAGTGGTCTGAGTTTGAAGTGGTTGGGCGCTTGGCTTTGGTGAGGATTTGGTCTGCTGTTTTGTTCCAGATGAAGGGGTGGGCGCGGTCGTTCCAGCCGTCGATGAAGGCGCGGATCTTGGTGTTGAGGTCCCGCACGGAGCCGAAGGTGCCGCGGTGGATGGCTTGGCGTTCGATGATCCCGAACCAGATTTCGACCATGTTCATCCAGGAGGCCGACGTCGGGGTGAAGTGGACCTGCACGCGCGGGTTCGCCACGAGCCAGTTTCGGATCTCGATGCGTTTGTGGGCTGCGTAGTTGTCCATCACCAAGTGCAGTTCGCGGTCGGGGTAGGCACGGGCGACGTCTTTGAGGAACCGCAGGAACTCCTGATGGCGATGCCGGGGCTGGCACCGGCCGGTGATCTTGCCGGTCGCAATCTCCAGCGCCGCGAACAACGTCGTGGTGCCGTGACGGACGTAGTCGTGGGTGCGCCGTTCGGGCAGGCCGGGTTGCATCGGCAGCATCGGTGCCGTGCGATCCAGAGCCTGGATCTGAGATTTCTCATCTATACACAGCACAATCGCGTCCTCCGGCGGCGCCAAATACAACCCGACGACGTCGGTGACCTTCGCGACCAGCTCCGGGTCAGTGGAGAACTTGAACGTCTCGACCCGCCATGGCGCCACCCCGACCTCACGCCAGGCATTGGCCACCGTCGAGCTGCTGGTCTTCAGATGCGCAGCCAGCAAACGAGAGGACCAATGCGTCACCCCGTACTTGCGCGGCGGCGGCAACAACGTCGCGGCGATGATCTTCTGCCGGTCCACCACCCGCGGCCGGCCCGAGCGCGGCCGGTCATCCAGACCGGCCAACCCCGAACAGCCGTAGTCAGCGCGCCAATCGATCACGGTCTGGCGCGCGACCCCGACCCGGCGGGCGATCTCGGTGTTGCTCACACCGTCCGCGGCCAGCAACACGATCCTTGCCCGTTGAGCCAATCCCGACCGGATCGACGTCGACCGAGTCCACGCCACCAGCCGTTCCCGGTCACCGTCACGAAGGACCAAGGCGGGCGCAGGGCGAGCAGGCATAGCCCATTCTCCCGCACCACCAACCGCCTAATAACTAACGACGCGCCGCACTAGGTCCGCTTGATGTTTGGTGTTGATGATCGACAGGAAGGCTCGTAGCCCGGCGGGTCATGCCTCGTCCGTCTCGAGCTACTTCAGGACATAGCCCAGAGCCCTGGGTCTGTCTGATTTGCCGGGCACTGAAACAGTTCCTGGGGGCATCGGTCATACTGTCTGGCGGGTATGCAGCCATGCTCTGAGCGCGGCTTGGACCTAGATCCGCAAGCAGCACCCGCCCGGATCGCGGGCACCCGGGTAGCTGGTTACAACTGAGGAGATCAATTTTCGTGGCACCATCTGCCGGAACGCTGCGCGTCGGGCGTTATTTCGCAGTGCTCCTGGGTCTGTTTGTCGTCCTGTACGGCATCGTCTTCTGGCCGCACCAGCCGCGTACCCCGAAGCTGGGCCTGGACTTGGAGGGTGGCGCGCAGGTCATCCTGAAGGCCGAGACCTCCAACGGTAAGTCGCCGACGAAGTCCTCGATGGACCAGGCCCGCCAGATCATCACCAACCGGGTCAACGGCCTCGGTGTCTCCTCGGCCGAGGTGGTCACGCAGGGCAACGACCGGATCGTGGTCTCGGTGCCCGGCGCCAGCGCCAACGACATCAAGGACGTCGGCGGCACTGCACTGTTGCAGTTCCGCCCCCTGCTGCCGATCTTCGACTCCACCGGCCAGCAGCAGACCTCGATCCCGGTCACCCCGCCGTCGACCGCGGCGCCCTCAGGTTCCGGCCCGGCGACCACCGCCCCGACCGGTAGCGCGAGCGCCAAAGCCAGCGGCACCGGATCGGCCAGCTCGACCGCGAAGGCCACCGGCTCGTCGTCCGCGCACGGCCGGGTAGTTCCGCTGGCGGCCGGCAGCACCTCGCCGGCCGGCTCGGCGACCCCGTCGGCCACTCCCAGCGGTTCGGCAACCCCGCTCGGCTCCGGTTCGGCGACGCCGTCGGCCAGCTCCACCGCCGACCCGTCCGCGCCGATCGACCAGTGGAAGGTGGTCGGCTTCACCCCGCCGAGCACGCCGGCGGCGGTCGGTGCGCTCAGCGCCACCCAGAAGTCGACGCTGTACTCAGCCATCGAGTCCTGGCCGTGCAACAACACCATCAAGCCGCTGGACGTGCCCACCAAGCCGATCATCACGTGCGACCAGAAAAACTCCACCAAGTACCTGCTCGGCCCGGTGATCGTGGCCGGCACCGAGGTCAAGACCGCCGCGGCGGTGCCACCGGGTGCGGTGCAGGGCCAGTTCCAGTGGACCGTCACCGTCGACCTCAAGCCCAAGGGCCAGTCGGCCTGGGCGTCCTACACCTCCAAGCACAACGTCACGGTCAGCCCGGACGACGTCGGCAACCAGGTCGCCGACACCTTGGACAGCAAGGTCATCGTCGCCTCGACCATCCAGGGCACCATCAACGGAACCACCCAGATCACCGGCACCTTCACCGCCGGCGACGCGAACAACCTCGCCAACTCGCTGAAGTACGGCGCGCTGCCGTTGAACTTCGTGCAGCAGGCGGCGACCTCCATCTCGCCGACGCTCGGCACCGACCAGCTCAAGGCCGGCCTGCTGGCCGGCGGCATCGGCCTGTTCCTGGTGGTCGTCTACTCGCTGATCTACTACCGAGCCCTGGGCCTGGTGACGATCGCCTCGCTGGTCGTCTCCGGTGGCCTGACCTACGCGATGCTGGTCGTGCTCGGCAAACAGATCGGCTTCACCCTGACCCTGTCGGGTATCGCAGGTTTCATCGTGGCGGTCGGTATCACCGCGGACTCCTTCGTGGTGTTCTTCGAACGAATAAAGGATGAAGTGCACGAGGGCCGGACGGCCCGGGTGGCCATCCCACGGGCTTGGGAACGGTCGCGGCGCACCATCCTGTCCGCCGACACCGTGTCCTTCCTGGCGGCAGCCACCCTGTACTACTTCGCGGCCGGTGACGTGAAGGGCTTCGCGTTCACGCTGGGGCTGTCCACCATCCTGGATCTGGTCGTGGTGTTCCTGTTCACCCACCCGCTGGTGGCCCTGTTCTCTCGCAGCGCCGCGTTCGGTTCGGCCAAGTTCACCGGCCTGGACCACGTCCGGCCGGGCGGTATCGCCAGTCGCGACCAGCGCAGCAGCGCTCCCGAACTGGTCGCCGCCGGCGTCGGATCGACAGGCTCCGTCAGTCGACCCGCGGCCAGTAGCCAGTCCGCGACCAGCCGATCGACCGGCGCGGCGACGAGCCGGTCGAAGCCCACGGTCGACGAGCCGGTGGTCGGCGAGACCGCCGCGGAGCGGGCCGCGGCCCGCCGGGCCAGGCGCGCTACCCCCGATACGAGCACCGAGGACGGGAACTGATGAGCGTTTTCACGCGGCTCTACCGGGGTGAGACCCGGATCGACTTCATCGGCAGCCGTCGCCGTTGGTATCTGGCATCGTTGATCCTGATCGCGATCTGCGTGCTGAGCATGGTCTTTCGCGGTTTCAACGTGGGCATCGACTTCAAGGGCGGTACCCAGTTCCAGGTGAAGGCGAGCAACAGTTCGCTGACCACCAAGGCCGTCGAAGAAGCGATGGCCAAGACCGGCCACCCAGCCGATGGCGCCGCCCAAGAGGTGGGCTCCGGCGCGACCCGGCAGATCGTGGTCAAGACCCAGGAGCTGAACCTGGGCGTCCAGAGCGACGTTCAGAAGAAGCTCGGCAGCGAACTGAACATCGACCCGAACAAGGCGATCTCGGTCGACTCGGTGTCCTCGAGCTGGGGTAGCGAGATCACCAAGAAGGCCGTCCAGGGTCTGGTCGTGTTCCTGATCGTGGTGTTCGCCTACATCACGCTGCGCTTCGAGTGGAAGATGGCGCTCGGCGCGCTCACCGCGCTGCTGCATGACTTGGTCATTGCCGCCGGTATCTATTCGGTGGTCGGGTTCGAGCTGACGCCGTCCACCATCGTCGGCCTGCTGACCATCCTCGGTTTCTCGCTGTACGACACAGTGGTGGTCTTCGACAAGGTCGCCGAGAACTCCAAGGACCTGCTGGCCACCGCCAAGATGACGTACGCGGAGGCTGCCAACCTGGCGGTCAACCAGACCCTGATGCGCTCGATCAACACCTCGCTGATCTCGCTGCTGCCGGTGGCCGGGCTGCTGTTCGTCGGTGCCGGCATCCTCGGCGTGGGCACCATCAAGGACCTGGCGCTGATCCTGTTCGTCGGGTTGGCGATCGGCGCGTACTCCTCGCTGTTCCTGGCTACCCCGGTGGTGGTGGACCTGAAGAACCAGGAGCCCCAGTACCGCAGCCTGGCCAAGCGGGTGCTGGCCAAGCGCAACAGTGCCCGGCTCGCGGCCGAGCCAGTGCTGGCCGGACCGCCGGCTAGCGTGCTGCGCGGCGCGCCGGCGCCAGCTCCCAAGCCCGGTGCTCGGCCGGCCACCCGGCCGGCGAAGAAACGTCCGTGACCGTTGAGCTGAGCCTGGCCGGCACTATCGACGCGCTACTGCGCGACGTCCCGGACTTTCCCGAGCCGGGTGTGCTGTTCAAGGACATCACCCCGCTGCTGGCCGATGCCAAGGCCTTCGGCGCCTGCATCGACGTGCTCGCCGCGCTGCCGGCAGCGGCCGAGGCCGACCTGATCGCCGGGGTCGAGGCGCGTGGCTTCATCGTCGCGGCCGCGCTGGCCCGGGCGGTGCAGGCCGGCGTCGTACCGGTCCGCAAGGCGGGCAAGCTGCCGCCGCCGACCGTCAGTGCCCGCTACGAGCTCGAATACGGCCAGGCCGAGATCGAGGTCCCGGTCGGCCTGCTCGAAGGCAAGCGGGTGTACCTGGTGGACGACGTGCTGGCCACCGGTGGCACCCTGGCCGCGACCATCGAACTGCTCGGCCGGGTCGGCGCGATCGTCACCGGGGTGGGTGTGCTGGTCGAGCTGTCCTTCCTGGCCGGCCGCGACCGGCTGGCCGGCCAGGACCTCACCGCGCTGCTCACCCTGTAACCGGTTACCGGCCCGGCGGCCGCTACCCTCGGGCGCCTAGACTGGGCGGTGACCCGACTTGGCAGGGGAGGACGAGCTGACCACCGAGGCAACCGATCCGCGCTCGGCCGAGCAGCCGAAGCGCCCTGCCGCTCGCGCCGCCACGACCGCCGCGAGTGGGCAGGCTGTCGCGAACGGGTCGGCTGCCGCTCCGGCCAAGGCCGCTGCCGCTCCGGCTAAAACTGCCGACAAACCTGCCGCTCGTAGCCCGGAGAGGCCAGCCGCCGAGCCGGCCCGGCCGACCGGGCAGGGTGGCGCGCCCACCGCCACCGAGGTGGCCAACGGCGCGCATCGCAGGCGCGTCCGGGATCGGATCGCCCGCCGGCTGGTCCCGCCGCCCCGGCAGACCGACGTCAAGCCGGTGCTGGAACCGTTGCTCGCGGTGCATCGAGCAGCCCATCCAAAGGTGGACGCCCGGCTGCTGCAGCGCGGCTACGACGTGGCCGAGGAACGCCACCGTGGCCAGCTGCGCAAGTCCGGTGACCCCTACATCACCCACCCGCTGGCGGTGGCCACCATCCTGGCCGAGCTCGGGATGGACACCACCACCCTGGTGGCGGCGCTGCTGCACGACACGGTCGAGGACACCGGCATGACCACCGCCGAGCTGGCCCGCGACTTCGGCAACGAGGTGGCCCACCTGGTCGAGGGCGTCACCAAGCTCGACCGGGTCAAGTACGGCGAGGCGGCCGAGGCCGAGACGATCCGCAAGATGATCGTGGCGATGGCCCGCGACCCGCGGGTGCTGGTGATCAAGCTGGCCGACCGGCTGCACAACATGCGCACGCTGCGCTTCTTGCCGCCGGCGAAGCAGGAACGGAAGGCGCGCGAGACCCTGGAGGTGCTCGCCCCACTGGCCCACCGCCTGGGGATGAACACCATCAAGTGGGAGCTCGAGGACCTGGCCTTCGCCACCCTCTATCCCAAGCGCTACGACGAGATCGTGCGACTGGTGGCCGACCGGGCACCGCAGCGCGATGTCTACCTCAACGAGGTGATCGACCGGGTCAACCGCGACCTCAAGGCTGGCTCGATCAAGGCGAACGTCTACGGACGGCCCAAGCACTACTATTCGATCTACCAGAAAATGATCGTGCGCGGACGCGAGTTCACCGATATCTATGACCTGGTCGGCATCCGGGTGCTGGTCGATTCCGAGCGCGATTGCTACGGCACCCTCGGGGTGATCCACGCCAACTGGCAGCCGGTACCGGGCCGGTTCAAGGACTTCATCGCGCGTCCGAAGTTCAACATGTACCAGTCGCTGCACACCACCGTGATCGGACCGGGTGGCAAGCCGGTCGAGCTGCAGATCCGTACCCACACCATGCACCGCACCGCCGAGTTCGGCATCGCGGCGCACTGGAAGTACAAGGAGATCGGCAGCGCCGCGACGCCTACCTCGGTGAGCGATGAGATGGTCTGGCTGCGACAGCTGCTGGACTGGCAGCGCGAGGCCCAGGAACCGGGCGAGTTCCTGGACACGCTGCGGTTCGACCTCGGTGCCCGGGAGGTGTACGTCTTCACGCCCAAGGGTGACGTGATCCCGCTACCGGCCGGTTCGACGCCGGTCGACTTCGCCTATGCGGTGCACACCGATGTCGGTCACCGCTGCATCGGTGCCCGGGTCAACGGCAAGCTGGTGGCGCTCGAGACTGCGCTGGATCATGGCGACAACATCGAGGTGTTCACCTCCAAGGCCGAGGGCGCCGGCCCGTCCCGGGACTGGCTGGCCTTCGTCGCCTCGCCGCGGGCCAAGACCAAGATCCGGCAGTGGTTCGCCAAGGAACGCCGCGAGGACGCGGTCGAGGCCGGCAAGACCTCGCTGACCAGGGCGATGCGCAAGTCGTCGCTGCCGATGCAGCGGTTGCTCGGCGGTGACCAGCTGGTCACCATCGCCCGCGACATGCACCTGGCCGACCTGACCGCGCTGTACGTCGCGATCGGCGAGGGACATGTCTCGGCGCAGTCCATCGTGCAGAAGCTGGTCGCCTCGCTCGGCGGGGTCGAGGGCGCGACCGAGGACCTTGCCGAGACTGCTATCCCGATGCGCGCGCCACGCCGGTCCGGTGGCAATGCCGGCGTGATGGTCTCCGGGATGTCCGACGTCTGGGTGAAGCTGGCCCGCTGCTGCACGCCGGTACCGGGCGATGAGATCCTCGGGTTCATCACCCGCGGCGGCGGCGTGTCGGTGCACCGCCGAACCTGCACCAACGCCGGATCCCTTGAGCAGCAAAGCGATCGCCTGGTCGAGGTGGAGTGGGCGCCGTCCTCGGATTCGGTGTTCGTGGTGTCCATCCAGGTCGAGGCGCTGGACCGGCACCGGCTGCTGTCGGATGTCTCCCGAGTGCTGTCCGACGAGCGCGTCAACATCCTGTCGGCCTCGGTGACCACCAACCGTGATCGGGTCGCGGTCTCGCGCTTCACCTTCGAGCTGGCCGAGGCCAAGCACCTGGCCAACCTGCTGCGTACCGTCCGGGGCGTCGAGGGTGTCTATGACGTCTACCGGGTGCACGCCGCCAACTGAGCGGGCTATCGCTGCTCCGGCTCGTCGGCCGGTGGCTCGATCAGCGAGTTGGTGGTCGGGTGTGGCGCGTGCAGGCCGTCGGCCGGGGCCGCGGTGGCAGCCGCGGACCCCACCCCAGAGATGTCGGCGACCCGTATCGAGAACAGCGCTCGCAATTTCGCCTTCAGCGACATGCCAGGTCAGCCCTTGACGGTGACGGTATTGAAGTACAGCGGGATCTTCGGCTTGCCGCCGCCGGCCTGGTTGGACCCGTCGTCGCCGCCGGTCGCCACCTTCTGCAGGATTGCCAGGCCGCCGGTCACGTGACCGATCACGGTGTAGTTCTTGCCGAGCGCGCCGTTGGAATCCTTGGTGATGAAGAAGAACTGGCTGCCGTTGGTGTTGGCCCCGGAGTTGGCCATCGCCAGGGTGCCCTCGGTGTAGCTGGCCTTACTCAGGTTCTCGTCCTTGGTGCTGTAGGTAGGACCACCGCCGGTGGTGCCGGACGGGTCACCGCACTGCACGACGAAGATGCCGGAGTTCACCGAGCGCGGGCAGGGCGTCTGGTCGTAGAACTTCTTCGAGATCAGGTACTTGATGCTCTGCACGTTGCACGGCGCGCTCTTGCCGTCCAGCGTGACCGTGATGGCGCCCTGGTTGGTGTTGAAGACGGCGGTGTAGGTGCCGGTCGGGGTGGGCTTGGGATCCGGCGGCAGGCCGACGTCGAACAGGTTGCCACCGGTCAGCTTGCTGGCATCTTCCTTGTAGCCGCACGGGCCGGTGGTCTTCTTCGCCGCCCGGGCCTTGATCGGGGGCGCCGCCCGGCTGGGTTCGGGTGCCGCGGTACTCGATGCCGACGGCGAGGCGGACGGCGATGCCGACGGCGTGGTCGAACTGCTGGCGGTGCTCTTCTTGTTGTCGCTGGTCAGCATGACCACCGTGGTGATCACCACGCCGAACAGCACCAGCACGCCGACCACGGTCGCGATCAGGTTCAGTTGCCGGCGACGCGAGTTGCGCTGCTGGCGTCGAACCAGCTGGCGTTCGAGGTGACGTCGGGCCGCCTCGCGGCGCTGCTTACTGTTCGGCACTGGTGTCCTTCCGTGGGCGCGGCTCGACCTGCACCCGAAAATGAAATCGGTAACGGTGCCGAATTGTACGAAACCTCGATGGATGTCGCGCGAGACAGTGCCTATGAGTCCGTTCAGCAGCCAGTGCAGCCTAGCGGGCCGCCGCCGCCCGGCCGGTTGCGGTCGGTGCCGCTGGGTAGGCTCGGACCTCGGGTTCCGCACCAGGTGGATACCAGCTGGGACAGGGAGCGCGCGCTGTGCTGATCGAAGGCTTTCCGGCCAAACTGCTCGGGACGAACTGTTTCGTCGTCGCGGCCGGCCCGGGCGAGCAGTGCATCGTGATCGACCCGGGCTACGGGGTGGTCGGCGAGCTGGACGAGATCATCGCCGAGCACCGGCTGCACCCGGTGGCGGTCATGCTGACCCACGGCCACCTCGACCACACCTTCTCGGTGCTGCCGGTCTGCCAGGCCCGCGACGTACCGGCCTACATCCACCCGGCGGACCGGTTCGCGCTGACCGACCCGTGGACGACCCTGGGCCAGCCGGTCGGCTCGCCGATCTTCGGTGCCAGCGGGCTGACCTTCGCCGAACCGGACGACGTCCGCCCGCTCTCCGACGGCGGCCGGATCGAGATCGCCGGCCTGGGCTTCACCGTCCATCACACGCCCGGTCACACCGCCGGGTCGGTGGTGCTGGGACTCGAGGTCGACGAGCAGGCCGGCGTGCTGTTCGCCGGTGACACGCTGTTCGCCGGTTCGATCGGCCGGACCGACCTGCCCGGCGGTTCGATGGCGGCCATGCGGACCTCGCTGCGTACGGTGATCGTGCCGATGCCTGATGAAGTAATGGTTTGTCCAGGACACGGCCCGCAGACCACCATAGGTCGTGAACGCGCCACCAATCCCTACCTGAGAGATCTGACGTGACCGAGGCCAGCCCGCACCCGACAGCCAAGCCGACCCCGATCAGTGGCTTTCCGGAGCTGTTGCCGGCCGAGCGGTTGGCCGAGCTGCAGATCATCGATCAGCTGCGGGCGACCTTCGAGCTGCACGGCTTCGCCCCGATCGAGACCCGGGCCGCCGAGCCGCTGGATCAGCTGCTGCGTAAGGGCGAGATCGACAAAGAGGTGTACGTCCTGCGGCGGTTGCAGGCCGGTGACGAGACCGACGAGGCAGCCGGCTCGTCAGCCCTCGGCCTGCACTTCGACCTGACGGTGCCCTTCGCCCGGTACGTCCTGGAGAACGCCGGCAAGCTGGAATTCCCTTTCCGGCGTTACCAGATCCAGAAGGTCTGGCGTGGTGAGCGACCGCAGGAGGGCCGCTACCGCGAGTTCACCCAGGCCGACATCGACGTGGTGGCCCGCGACGTGCTGCCCTTCCACCACGACGTCGAGGTGGCCCGGGTGATGGCCGAGGCGCTGTCCGCGCTGCCGGTGCCGGCGCTGACCCTGCAGGTCAACAACCGCAAGCTGATCGAGGGATTCTGCCGCGGAGTGGGTGCCGCGGACGCCGGCTCGGTGATGCGGGTCATCGACAAGATGGACAAGGTGCCTTCCGAGGTCATCGCGACCATGCTGGTCTCCGACGCCGGCCTGGACGAGGCGCAGGCCGCCAGCTGCCTGGCGCTCGCCGAGATCCGGGCCTCGGACAGCTCCTTCGTGGACCGGGTCCGGGCGCTGGGGGTCAGCGACCCGCTGCTGGACGAGGGCCTGGCCGAGCTCGCCGCGGTGATCGACGGCTGCTCCTCGCTCAACAGCGAGCGCTTCACCGTCGAGGCCGATCTTCGCATCGCTCGCGGGCTGGACTACTACACCGGCACCGTCTTCGAGACCCGGTTGGCCGGCTTCGAGAGCCTCGGCTCGATCTGCTCGGGTGGCCGCTACGACTCGCTGGCCAGCGATGGCAAGACCAGCTACCCCGGGGTCGGGATCTCCTTCGGCGTGACCAGGATGCTGATCCCGCTGTTTGCGCGCAAGAAGCTGACGGCTAGCCGCTCGGTGCCCTCGGCGGTGCTGGTCGCGCTGCCCGATGAGGAGTCCCGGGCCGAGTGCTACACCATCGCCCAGCAGTTGCGGGCCCGCGGCATCGCCTGCGAGGTGGCGCCGAATCCGCAGAAGTACGGCAAGCAGATCCGCTTCGCCGAGCGGCGGGGGATCCCGTTCGTCTGGTTCCCGGCCGGCGCGAGCGAGCTGGCCGACGGACCGGAGACCGGCGATTCGGTCCGCGATATCCGCACCGGTGAGCAGGCGGTGGCCGATCCGGCCAGCTGGCTGCCGCCGGCGGAGGACCTGCGTCCGCAGATAGTGCGTCCCGAAGCCTGATCCGCCGGACGCGCGGAGCCGAGCGAGGGCCCGCGCGGCCCGTGGGAGAATTGGCCGTCCCAGACGAATCGAGAGGAATTCCTGTGCTCCGCACGCATGAGGCCGGGTCGCTACGCGCGTCCGAGTCGGGTCAACCGGTCACCCTGGCGGGTTGGGTAGCCAGCCGCCGCGATCACGGTGGGGTGGCGTTCATCGACCTGCGCGACGCGTCCGGAGTGGTGCAGGTGGTGGTCCGCGACGACGCCATCGCACACGACCTGCGCAACGAGTGGTGCATCCAGGTGACCGGCCAGGTCCGTGGCCGGCTGGAGGGCAAGGTCAACCCGAACATCCCGACCGGCGAGGTCGAGGTGGTCGCCGACAAGCTCGAGGTGCTCAACGAGGCCGCGGTGCTGCCGTTCCAGATCGACGAGCACACCGAGGTCGGCGAGGAAGCCCGGCTGAAGTACCGCTACCTGGACCTGCGGCGGCCGGCGCCGTCGGCCGCGATCCGGTTGCGCAGCAAGGTGAACCGGGCGGCCCGCGAGGTGCTCTACGCCCAGGACTTCGTCGAGATCGAGACCCCGACGCTGACCCGCTCGACGCCCGAGGGGGCTCGGGACTTCCTGGTGCCGGCCCGGCTGCAGCCCGGTTCCTGGTACGCCCTGCCGCAGTCGCCGCAGCTGTTCAAGCAGCTGCTGATGGTGGCCGGCATGGAGCGCTACTTCCAGATCGCGCGCTGCTACCGCGACGAGGACTTCCGGGCCGACCGGCAGCCGGAGTTCACCCAGCTCGACATCGAAATGAGCTTCGTCGACCAGGACGACGTGATCGCCCTCGGCGAGGACGTGCTGCGCGCGCTCTGGGCGCTGATCGGCTATCAGGTGCCGGCCGAGATCCCGCGGTTGACCTACACCGACGCGATGAACCGCTACGGCTCGGACAAGCCGGACCTGCGCTTCGATCTCGAACTGACCGAGTGCACCGGCTACTTCGCCGACACCCCGTTCCGGGTCTTCCAGGCCGACTACGTCGGTGCGGTGGTGATGGCCGGCGGCGCCTCGCAGCCACGCCGGCAGCTGGACGCCTGGCAGGAGTGGGCCAAGCAGCGCGGCGCCCGTGGTCTGGCCTACGTCCTGATCGGCGAGGACGGCGAGTTGGCCGGCCCGGTCGCGAAGAACCTGTCCGAGACCGAACGGGCCGGGCTGGCCGAGTTCGTGGGCGCTCAGCCCGGTGACTGCGTGTTCTTCGCCGCCGGCACCCGCAAGAGCTCGCAGTCGCTGCTCGGCGCGGCCCGGCTCGAGATCGGCAAGCGGGCCGGCCTGCTCACCGAGGGCGAGTGGTCCTTCCTGTGGGTGGTCGACGCGCCGCTGTTCGAGCCGAGTTCGGAGGCCACCGCCAGCGGCGACGTGGCGGTCGGTTCCGGCGCCTGGACCGCGGTGCACCATGCGTTCACCAGCCCGAAGGCCGAGTTCTTCGAGTCCTTCGACACCGACCCCGGCCCGGCGCTGGCCTACGCCTACGACATCGTCTGCAACGGCAACGAGATCGGTGGCGGCTCGATCCGTATCCACCGCCGCGACATCCAGGAACGGGTGTTCGCGGTGATGGGGCTGTCCCGCGAGCAGGCGCAGGAGAAGTTCGGCTTCCTGCTCGATGCCTTCGCCTACGGCGCGCCGCCGCACGGCGGGATCGCCTTCGGTTGGGACCGGATCTGCGCGCTGCTGTCGGGTACCGACTCGATCCGCGACGTCATCGCCTTTCCCAAGACCGGTGGCGGCTACGACCCGCTGACCGAGGCGCCCGCCCCGATCACCCCCGAGCAGCGCAAGGAAGCCGGTGTCGACGCGGCACCCAAGGTGCCCGGCGCCTGAGGGTGACTGACGCCGAGCGGTTGCTCGATTTCGACCGGGCGCACGTCTGGCACCCGTACGGGCCGCTGCCCGGCCGCAGCGATCCGCTGCTGGTCCGGTCGGCGGCCGGCGTCCGGCTGCGGCTGGCGGACGGCCGCGAGCTGATCGATGCGATGTCGTCCTGGTGGGCGGCGATCCATGGCTATCGCAACCCGGTACTGGACGCCGCGGTGCGCGAGCAGCTGGACTCGATGAGCCACGTGATGTTCGGCGGCCTGACCCACCGGCCGGCGATCGAGCTGGCCCGGACGCTGATCGAGATCACCCCGCAGCCATTGTGCAAGGTCTTCTTCTCCGACTCCGGTTCGGTGGCCGTCGAGGTGGCGGCCAAGATGGCGCTGCAGTACTGGGTCTCGGCCGGCAAGCCGGCCAAGCACCGGCTGATCACCTGGCGCGGGGGCTATCACGGCGACACCGTGCATCCGATGAGCGTCTGCGATCCGGACGGCGGGATGCATGCGCTGTGGCGCGGAATGCTGCCCTCGCAGGTCTTCCTCGATGCGCCGCCGGCCGGGTTCCAGGCCGAGCTGGACCAGGACTACCTCGCTGCCTGGGACCGTGCACTGGCCGAACACCACGGTGAGATAGCGGCAATCATCGTCGAGCCGGTGGTGCAGGGGGCGGGCGGGATGAGCTTTCACAACCCCGGCTACCTGCGCGGGCTGCGGGAGCTGGCCGACCGGTATCAGGTGCTGCTGATCTTCGATGAGATCGCCACCGGCTTCGGCCGGACCGGTGCGCTGTTCGCCGCAGAACATGCGGGAGTATCGCCCGATATCTGCTGCTTGGGCAAGGCGATGACCGGCGGCTACCTGTCGATGGCGGCGACCCTGTGCACCGAGCGGGTGGCCGACCAGATCTCGCACGGGGACGTCCCGGTGCTCGCGCACGGGCCGACATTCATGGCCAACCCGCTGGCGGCGGCGGTGTCCAACGCCTCGATCCGATTGCTGCTTTCCGGTGATTGGTCCGCTTCGGTAAGTCGAATCTCGACCGGGCTGGCCGCCGGGCTGGCGCCGGTGGCCGAACTGGCCGGCGTGCGCGACGTCCGAGTGCTCGGCGCGATCGGAGTGGTGCAGCTGGCTCGGCCGGTGGACCTGGCCGCCGCGACCGCCGCCGCGGTGGCGCACGGGGTCTGGCTGCGGCCGTTCCGGGATCTGATCTACACCATGCCGCCCTACATCACCACGGATCAGGAATTGGCAAGTATTAGTGCGGCGATCCACGCCGCGGCCGAGGCCAGCCTTGCGGCGACGAGCAACTGACGTAACGTCTCGTGACGTGAGCACTGAAGTCCAGGCGAGTTGGCTGGCCGACACCGCGGCCGCCCGCGCCGACGCCGGCCTGCACCGGGTGCTGCGGCCACGTGCTGCCGGCTCCGACGTCCTCGACCTGGCCTCCAACGACTACCTGGGCCTGGGCCGGGATCCTCGGGTGGTGCGCGCGGCGATCGAGGCGGTCACCGAATGGGGTGCCGGCTCCACCGGCTCGCGGCTGGTGACCGGCAGCACCGAACTGCATGTCGAGCTGGAACGGGCGCTGGCCGGGCTGGTCGGGGCACCGGCCGCGCTGGTGTTCTCCTCCGGCTACCTGGCAAATCTCGCGGCGGTGACCGCGCTGGCGGGGCCGGACTGCCTGGTGGTTTCCGACGCCGGCAACCACGCCTCACTGGTCGATGCCTGCCGGCTGTCCCGTTCCCGGGTAGTGGTGACCCGGCACGGCGATCTCGCTGCGATCGAGATTGCCCTGTCCGAACGGACCGAATCGCGAGCGGTACTGGTGGTCGACGCGATCAACTCCGCCGACGGTGACCTGTTGCCGCTGGCCGAGCTGCAGGTGCTCGCGCTGCGATACGGGGCGGTGCTGGTGGTGGACGACGCGCACGGCATCGGGGTGCGTGGTGCCGGCCGAGGTGCGGCGGCCGAGGCCGGTATCGCCGACCAGCCCAACGTGCTGACCACCGTGACTCTGTCGAAATCGCTCGGCTCGCAGGGCGGTGCGGTGCTCGGCAGCATCGCCGTGATCGAGCATCTCGTCGATACCGCAAGGCCATTCATCTTCGACACCGGCCTGAACCCGGCGGCGGCCGGCGCCGCGCTGGCCGCCGTCCGGATCGTCGGCGAGCAGCCGGAACTGGCCGAAGCGGTACTCGGACGAGCCGGCGAACTGGCCAAGATCTGCGGGGTGAATCCGACCGATTCGGCGGTGGTACCGGTGCTGGTCGGTGCCGCCCAGGCTGCCTATGATCGATCGATTGCCCTGCTGGACAAGGGGATTCGGGTCGGTTGCTTCCGGCCACCAGCGGTGCCGGCCGGTACCGCCAGGCTGCGGATCACCGCCCGGGCCAGTCTCACCGACGCCGACCTCGATCGGTTTTGCGCTGTCTTTGCCGAGGTGTCCGGACGATGAGACTGATCCTGGTGACCGGTACCGGCACCGATGTCGGCAAGACAGTGGTCACGGCGGCCATCGCCTCCTGCGCCTGGCGGGCCGGTGCCCGGGTAGCGGTGGTCAAGCCCGTCCAGACCGGTGTGCAGCCGGCCGAACCGGCTGATCTTGCCGAGGTGTCGCGGTTGAGCGGGGTTGAGGACGTGCACGAGTATGCCCGCTTTCCGGCCCCGCTGGCGCCGGCCAGCGCCGCCCGGCTGGCTGGTACCCAGGCGCCGACGATCGAGGCGATGGTCGAGAGGATCGCCGGATTGGCCGACCGGGACGTGGTGATCGTCGAGGGTGCCGGGGGAGCCCTGGTGCGGTTCAACGGTGCCGGCGAGACGTTGCTGGACCTGGCCGGCGCGCTCGATCGCTCGGTCGGCTGCGAGACGGTGCTGGTGGCCGGCTCCGGATTGGGCACCCTGAACCCGGCCGGTTTGACCGCGCAGGCCTTCCTGGCTCGCGGAATCGCTTTGCGGCATCTGGTGATTGGCTGCTGGCCGGCGGAGACCGACCTCGCCGACCGGTGCAACCTGATCGACCTGCCGGACTACGCCGGCGTCCCGTTGCACGGGGTGCTGCCGGCCGGCGCGGCTCTGGAGGCGGCCGGTTTTGCTGAGCTGGCCATGAGATCTCTCACCCCTGAGCTTGGCGGAGTGCTGGATGCGCCAGACTTCGTCAAGCAGAACTACCCGTCACCGAAAGGCCGATCATGACCGAGTTGCCCGATATCCTGGCGCGCGCCCGTGAGCAGGTCCTCGACAACGGGGTGGGCCTGTCGCAGCAGCAGGTGCTCGAAGTGCTGCAGCTGCCCGACGATCGGCTGGACGGGCTGCTGGAACTGGCCCATCAGGTCCGGATGCGCTGGTGCGGCCCGGAGGTCGAGGTCGAGGGCATCATCAGCCTGAAGACCGGCGGCTGCCCGGAGGATTGCCATTTCTGCTCGCAGTCGGGCCAGTTCAGCTCGCCGGTGCGAACCGCCTGGCTCGACGTGCCCAGCCTGGTCGAGGCGGCCAAGCAGACCGCGAAGACCGGTGCCACCGAGTTCTGCATCGTGGCCGCCGTGCGCGGGCCAGACAAGCGGTTGATGGCCCAGGTCGCCGAAGGGGTCAAGGCGATCCACGCCGAGGTCGACATCCAGGTGGCCTGCTCGCTGGGCATGCTCACCCAGGAGCAGGTCGATGAGCTGGTGGCGATCGGCGTGCACCGGTACAACCACAACCTCGAGACCGCCCGCTCGCACTTCGACCAGGTGGTCACCACCCATACCTGGCAGGAACGCTGGGACACCCTGCGGATGGTTGCGCAAGCGGGGATGGAGGTCTGCTGCGGCGGCATCATCGGGATGGGCGAGACCCTCGAGCAGCGCGCGGAATTTGCGGCACAGCTGGCTGAGCTCGATCCGGACGAGGTGCCGATGAACTTCCTCAATCCGCGGCCGGGAACCCCCTTTGCCGAGTTGCCCATTCTCGACGGCAAGGATGCCTTGCGGACCATCGCCGCGTTCCGGTTGGCGATGCCGCGCACGATCCTGCGCTTCGCCGGTGGCCGGGAACTGACGCTGGGCGACCTCGGTGCCCGGCAGGGGATGCTCGGCGGCATCAACGCGGTGATCGTCGGCAACTACCTCACCACGCTGGGACGGCCCGCCGAGTCCGATATCGACTTGCTGGACGAGCTGAAGATGCCGATCAAGGCACTGTCGGCGACGCTGTAAATGGCGACGCTTGAAATGGCGACGTTGTAGATGCCCCAGAGTTACTGCGGTCAGTGCGGGCAGCCGCAGCCGGGCGAGCATGCCGATTGCTGGCAGCGAGCCGAGCTGGAACCGCCCAGGTACTGCACCGAGTGCGCGCGGCGAATGGTCGTGCAGGTCGATCCGGTGGGCTGGCGGGCAACCTGCTCCCGACACGGCGAGCTAACCGGCTGAGGTAATGGCTCACGGGTAGGTCTTCGGGCTGCGACTCGCCGGGCTGCTGTCGTCCTTCGATGGTGGCGGGCTGGGGTGGTCGGCTGCGGTCTCCGATTAGCAAATGCGCAGCTACGAGGAGTTGGGTCGGACTTAAGGCCGCCTCTCGGCTTGCGGCGTCCGTGCGCCGGAGCCATTTCAAGGGAGTGGAAGATTCCTGTTGCCTGCCCACATAAATCTCCACTCTCTTTCGGCTGCGGATGGTTCGCACGATGGAGGTCGATCAAGGGGTGGCTGTCCCGTCTGCCTCGTCGGGGTTTTGGCTTTGAGTTATTAGGTGATTCTGGTGGTGGTTGGCAGCTCGAGTGGCTATAATCGATAGTATGTTCGATGCTGATAGCGACCCGGAGTTCGCCGCGTGGTTGGCTGATGTTCCGGAGCCGGAGTGGTTGGAGCATCCGGTGTATGCGGGGATGGTGTCGGATGCGGAGCGGTTGCGGGAGCTTCTTGCGGTGGTGCCGGCGGTGCGGCGCACGGGTGAGTTGGCGGGGATTGATGCCCGGGGGTTGTCGGGTGGTGAGCGGGTTGATCTTCTTGCGGGGTTGGAGGAGCAGAAGAGCTGGATTGAGTCGGTGCAGGCTCGGGTGTTGGCGGAGATCGAGAATGCCGATGGTACGAAGCAGGGTTTGGGGCAGGAGGTGGTGTCGTTGGTGTTGAAAGTTCCGCTGCGTGCCGCGCAGGCCAGGTTGAAAACGGCTCGGTCGCTGGTGCGGGAGTTGCCCATGACTCTTGGGTTGTTGGAGCAGGGTCTGATTTCGGGTCGGCATGCTGAGGTGATCGCCGAGGCGTCCTGGCGGCTGGATCCGGAGGTGGTCGGTGAGTTCGAGACTCGGGTGTGTGCTCGGGCGGATTCCCAGACGGTGCCGCAGCTGAAGCAATCGATCCGGCGAGCGGAGTTGGCGATCGATCCAGTGACCGGCGAACAACGCCACCAACGGGCGTTGGCGGACCGCAAGGTCGGGTTCCAACCGGTGGATGACGGGATGGTCCAGTTACCGGTGTTGGTGGGTGCGGTGGAAGGACAGTTGATCTACACCCGGCTCACCGCCGCCGCGACCCTGCTCCCCGCACACGATCCACGGAGCATGGATCAGAAACGCGCCGACCTCCTGGTGGACGCGGTGCTGTCCGGCCTGCCGCAGGATGCGTTGCCGGACATGCAGGGCCGCAAACCCAGCATCCAGGTCGTGGTGTCCGCCGACACCCTGCTCTGCCTGGATGACCAACCCGGACACCTGACCGGCTACGGACCGATCACCGCCGAAACAGCCCGACAACTCGCGGCCGACCAGTCAGGCACCTGGCGCCGGTTGCTCACCGACCCGGACACCGGGCAGTTGCTCGATATCAGCCAAGACCACTACACACCCTCCCAGCGCCTCCGGGACTTCGTGAACGCCAGGGATGACGTGTGTTGCTTCCCAACCTGCCACCAACCGGGCTACCGCTGCCACTACGAACACATCACCCCGTACCTGCAAGGAGGAGCGACGTGTCGCTGCAACGGTGCACTCGCCTGCCGCAGACACAACAACTGCAAAATCGACAGCGACTGGGACTACACCCGAAACCCCGACGGATCTTTCACCTGGACCACCGACACCGACCACCCCTACACCAGCCACCCACCCGAACGCTGGACCACACCACGTCATGAACAACGACCAGAACCACCACGCCAGATAACTCTGGAAGAGATCCACACCAACGAAGACGCCGCCTACGCCACACTGCAGAAACGATGGCAACAAGAACTCGACTATGCCACCGAGGACAGCGATGAAGCCAGGATCACCAACGCAAACCAAGCAATCGCCACGGCTAGGAACCAACGCGCCAGACAACTTGCCCATCGGGCGGACCTGACTAAGCCACCCTTCTAACCCGGCTAAGTCACCGCTCAGCCAACGGGCGGTCTGAGGGAAACCTGCCGTGGCCCGACGAACTAGCCGGCTGATCCCGGCGTAGTGGGGTGGTCCGATCCGAAACGTAAAAGACGCCCTACCTGTTTCGGATCGGACTACCCCACGAAGCACAGCCGGCCCCGCGAAGCAGGACTTTCGGACTACCCCACGAAGCACAGCCGGCCCCCGCGAAGCAACGCTGGCAGGCTAAGCAACGCCAACAGGCAGGCTAGAGCCCAGTGACCCACTCAGTGCCGGCGTAGACATTCATCCGTCCGGATCGGATCATTCCAGCCAGTACCAGCTCGTGTTCGCGGGCCAGATCCACTGCCAGATCCGACGGTGCGGAGACTGCCACGATTCCCGCCACGCCCGCCGCCACCGCCTTCTGCACGATCTCGAACGACACTCGCCCGCTGACCACCAGCAGCAGGTCGGTAACCGGCATCCGCCCCTGCAGCAAGGCCCAACCGTGCACCTTGTCCACCGCGTTGTGCCGGCCGACGTCCTCCCGCACCACCAGCACCGAACCATCGGCGCTGACCAGCGCGGCAGCATGCAGGGAACCGGTCCGGTCGAAGGTTTTCTGTTGTGCTCGCAGCAGATCCGGCATCGACTGCAACACCGCGGCCGGCACCGTCCACCCCGCGGTCCGGGGAGCCGACCGGCGCAGCGGGCGCAGATCCAACACGTCGGCGCTACACACCCCACAGGCCGCCCCGGTCACCCAGGCGCGCGGTCGCGGCGGTTCGACCCCGGCTTCGAGCGACAGATGCACCTGATCCACCCCGCGCCCGCTGATGCCATCAGCTGCCCGCAGCGTCAGGTCGTCATCGGTCCGGCATTGCCGTAACCCCACCAGATCGGCCACCGACCGGACGCCTGACTCCACCGTCAGCCACCCCGCGGCCAGCTCCAGATCGTGGCCCGGTGTCCGCATCAGGGTGGCGATCAACTCGCCGGCCACGATCAGGTTGACCGGCGCCTCGACGGTCAACTCGTCGCCCAAGGTCTCGACCGTGGCTACCCCGTCCACCGGTCGCACTCGGGTAATCCGGCGACGTGCCGTCATGACCGCCATGGCCGCCTCCAAGCTCTCCACCAGTGCAGGTGTCCCAATCTAGTGTCGGGTGAGCACAACACCAGGGAGCCGGTTCGGTCGCCGCCGCGAGCTAGGGTTCAGCAGGACCAGCCAACGGGAAGACCACCCCACCGGGAAGGACGAACCGACGTGACGCTGTTCGGCGAGTCGAGCCCGGCCGAAACCGACGACCAGCCAGCCGCCGCCCCGGACCCGAACGCCCCGCTGGCGGTCCGGCTGCGGCCGCGGAACCTGGACGAGGTCATCGGCCAGCAGCACCTGCTGGGCCCCGGCTCGCCACTACGACGCCTGGTCGAGGGCGACGCGCCGATGTCGCTGATCCTGTTCGGGCCACCCGGCACCGGCAAGACCACCCTGGCCACCATCGTGTCCAACGCCAACAACCGGCGGTACGTCCAGCTGTCCGCGCTGAGCGCCGGCGTGAAGGACGTCCGGGCAGTCATCGACACCGCCCGCCGGACGCTGGAACACGGCGGCCGGCCGACGGTGCTGTTCATCGACGAGATCCACCGGTTCTCCAAGACGCAGCAGGATTCGCTGCTGTCCGCGGTTGAGGCGCGCACGGTCACCCTGGTCGCCGCGACCACCGAGAACCCGTACTTCTCGCTGGTGTCACCGCTGCTCTCGCGCAGCCTGTTGCTGACCCTGCAGCCACTGGACGACGGGGATATTGAGCAACTCCTCGATCGGGCGCTGGCCGACGAGCGGGGCCTGGCCGGCGCGGTGACGCTGGCTGAGGACGCTCGCGGCCACCTGCTGCGGATGGCCGCCGGTGACGGTCGGCGGGTGCTGACCGCGCTGGAGGCCGCCGCCGGGTCCGTCCAGGCCGACGGGCAGACCGAGATCAGCCTGGCCGCACTGGAACAAGCCGTCGACACCGCCGCCGTCCGCTATGACCGCGACGGTGACCAGCACTACGACGTGATCAGCGCCTTCATCAAGTCCATCCGCGGTTCGGACGCCGACGCCGCCCTGCACTACCTGGCCAGGATGATCGTGGCCGGCGAGGACCCGCGGTTCATCGCTCGCCGGTTGGTGGTGCATGCCAGCGAGGACGTCGGCCTGGCCGATCCGACCGCGTTGCTGGTGGCCACCGCGGCGGCCCAGGCGGTGGCCCTGATCGGGATGCCCGAAGCCCGGATCAACCTCGCCCAGGCCACCGTCCACCTGGCGCTGGCGCCCAAGTCCAACGCGGTGGTCACCGCCATCGACGAGGCGATTGCCGATGTACAACAAGGCAAAGCCGGTTCGGTGCCGCTGCCGCTGCGCGACGGCCACTACCAGGGTGCGAAGAAACTCGGTCACGCGCAGCGCTATGTCTATCCGCACGATCTGGCCGAAGGGGTCGCTGCCCAGCAGTACCCGCCTGACGAACTGGTGGGCACCGACTACTACCGGCCGAGCCAGCGAGGGGCCGAGCGGGCGGTCAGCGAGCGGCTGGTCAAGCTCCGTGACCTGATCCGCGGCAGGTCGGGCCAGGGACGTAACGGGTAGGGTCTGCCCAGACCACGCAACTTTCCAGAAGGGTTCTCGCCAGTGCACGCTGGAGCTATCGCCGGACTGATCGCCGCGGGCGCGTTCGTCCTGCTCGTGCTGCTGCTCGCGATCCCGTTGCTGAAACTCGGCAAGACGCTGGACGAGGCAACGCTGGCCATCCGGATGACCCATGAGGGGGCCGCCCCGCTGCTCAGCGGTGCCCAGACCACGGTCGCCAACCTGAACAGCCAGCTCGAGCAGGTCGAGGGCATCACCAGCGGGGTCAGCTCGATCACCACCAACGCGGCCGCCCTCACCTCGATCGTGTCCTCCACCCTCGGCAGCCCGCTGATCAAGGTCGCGGCCTTCTCCTACGGGGTGCGCTCGACGGTCCGCAAGCGCCAGGACGCCCAGACGATCGCTTCCGCGCGGCACGGCCGGCGCAGGAGCCGCTGAGATGCGCAAGCTGTTCTGGATCGCGCTCGGCGCCACCCTCGGCGTGCTGATCTTCCGCAAGCTGTCCCGGGCCGTGGACAAGTTCAGCCCGCAGGGCATCGCAACCGGTTTCGGCGCCGGCCTGAGCGAGCTGGCCCGTTCGCTGGGTGAGTTCGCCGGCGACGTGCGCGAGGCGATGTCGGACCACGAGCGCGAGCTGCGCGCCGCGGCCGGCCTGGACTCTGGCAGCGCGCCGGCCGAAACCGGTCGCTGACCCGCCTAGGCTGGAATCGGTCGACACCCCGCCGGACCGAGCACCATCACGCCCGCAAGAAGGAGTAATGCCATGCGCTCTGCCGAGATCCGGCGGCGCTTCCTCGCGCACTTCGAAGCCAACGGCCACACCGTCGTGCCGAGCGCGCCGCTGCCCTACGACGACCCGAACCTGCTGTTCGTCAACGCCGGCATGGTGCAGTTCGTGCCGTACTTCATTGGCCAGCAGGCTGCTCCGTGGCAGCGCGCCACCAGCGTGCAGAAGTGCATCCGGACCCAGGACATCGAAGAGGTCGGCAAGACCACCCGGCACGGCACCTTCTTCCAGATGAACGGCAACTTCTCCTTCGGCGACTACTTCAAGCAGCGTGCCATCGAGCTGGCCTGGGAGCTGTCGACCAAGTCGGTGGACGAGGGCGGCTACGGCCTGGATCCCGAACGCATCTGGCCCACCGTGTACCTCGACGACGACGAGACCTTCGAACTCTGGCGCACCGTGATCGGGATTCCGGTTGAGCGCATCGTCCGGCGCGGCAAGGAGGACAACACCTGGGATATGGGCATTCCGGGTCCGGCCGGCACCTGCAGCGAGCTGTTCTACGACCGCGGCCCGCAGTACGGCCCGGAAGGCGGCCCGGCGGTGGACGAGGACCGCTTCATGGAGTACTGGAACCTGGTCTTCATGCAGTACGAGCGTGGCCAGTCCACCGGCCCGCACAAGGGTGACTACGAGCTGCTCGGTGACCTGCCCAGCAAGAACATCGACACCGGCATGGGCCTGGAACGGATGGCCACCCTGCTGCAGGGGGTCGACAACCTCTACGAGATCGACGAGACCCGGCCGATCTTGGACAGAGCTGCCGAGCTGACGAAAAAGACCTACGGCGCGCATTCTGGCCACGCCGCCAACCAGTCGCACCCCGACGACGTCCGGCTGCGGGTGATAGCCGACCACGTACGCACCGCGCTGATGCTGATCGGCGACGGGGTCACCCCGTCGAATGAGGGACGCGGCTACGTGCTGCGCCGGATCCTGCGCCGCGCGGTGTACTCGATGCGGGCGCTGGGCTACGGCGACCAGGCGCTGCCCGAACTGCTGCCGGTCGCCCGCGACTGCATGGCGCCCTCCTATCCGGAATTGGCCGAGAACTACGAGCGAATCGCGATGATCGCCTACTCCGAGGAAGACACCTTCCGGCGGACACTGGCCTCGGGCACCACCATCTTCGACACCGCGGTCAGCCGGCTCAAAAAGGCCGATGGCACCGGGGAGCTGCCCGGCGGGCAGGCCTTCCAGCTGCACGACACCTACGGCTTCCCGATCGACCTGACCCTGGAGCTGGCCGGCGAGCAGGGCCTGGCCGTCGACCTGGATGGTTTCCGGCGCCTGATGACCGAGCAGCGCGAGCGGGCCAAGGCCGATTCGCGAGCCCGCAAGAGCGCGCACGGCAACTCACCCGCCTACCGCGAGCTCCGCGACCTGGGCGAGACCGTGTTCACCGGCTACACCGAGCTGGAGACCCAGGCCTCGGTACGGGGAGTGGTCGCCGACGGCGAACTGGTCGGCAGCGCCGGCCCCGGCCAGATCGTCGAGATCGTGCTGGACGAGACGCCGTTCTATGCCGAGTCCGGTGGCCAGATCGCCGACGAGGGCAGCATCGTCTCCGACGGCGCCCGGCTGCGGGTGCTGGACGTGCAGAAGCCGGTCAAGGGGCTGATCGTGCACCGGGTCGAGGTGACCGAGGGCGAGATCGGCGCCGGCGCGGTCGTCCGGGCGCAGGTCGACCCGGTATGGCGGCGGTCGGCCCGGCAGGCGCACAGCGGTACCCACGTGGTGCACGCCGCGCTGCGCGAGGTGCTCGGCCCGTCGGCGTTGCAGAGCGGTTCCTACAACCGGCCCGGCTACCTGCGGCTTGACTTCGCCTGGGGCTCGTCGCTGAACGAGGTCACCCGGCGGCAGCTGGAAGACGTCTCTAACCGGGCGCTGCGTGAGGACCTGGCCGTCACGGTGCAGTACCTGCCGATCGAGCGGGCCCGCGAACTCGGCGCGCTGGCGCTGTTCGGTGAGACCTACGACGCCGAGGTACGGGTGGTCGAGATCGGCGGCCCCTGGTCGCGCGAGCTGTGCGGTGGCACCCACGTCGAGCACTCCTCCCAGGTCGGCGCGATCACCCTGATCGGTGAGGCGTCGGTCGGCGCCGGGGTACGCCGGGTGGAGGCCTACGTCGGGCAGGACGCGCTGCGCTACCTGGCCACCGAGCGGGCCTTGCTGAATTCGGTGTCCGAGACGCTCAAGGTGCCCAGCGCCGAGGTACCCGACCGGGTCGCGGCGCTGGTCGAGCGGCTGAAGGTGGTCGAGAAGGAACTCGAACGCGGCCGGGTCGCCGCGGTGCTGGCCGGTGCCGGTGAGCTCGCCGCGCAGGCCCAGGAGGTCAACGGCACTCAGGTCGTTGCGGTCAGCGCGCCGGCTGGGGTGGCCGGCAATGACCTGCGGACGCTGGCCGCCGACGTCCGCGGCCGGCTCGACCAGAGCCGGCCGGTGGTGGTGGTGCTGATCTCCGAGGTGGACGGCGCGGCGCATTTCGTGGCCGGGGTGAACCAGCCGGCGCAGCAGGCCGGGCTGTCGGCAGGCTTGCTGGTGAAGGAGTTCGCGCCGGTGCTGGGCGCCCGCGGTGGCGGCAAGGCCGATCTGGCCCAGGGCGCCGGGGGCGATCCGGCCAAGGCCGCTCAGGCGCTCGAGGTGGTCCTCCGTTCGGTGGCGAGCCGGGGGTGACCCAACCGGCTGGCGTGTGGCTCGGCATCGACGTCGGTGCGGTCCGGATCGGGGTAGCCCGCAGCGACCCGCGCGGAATGCTCGCGGTGCCGGTGGCCACGGTGCCGACCGATCCGTACCGGCATACCGACCTGGACCGGATCCAGGCGCTGATCGCCGAGTACGAGGTGGTCGGGGTGGTCCTCGGGCTGCCCCGCACGCTGGCCGGCCGGGAGGGCCCGGCAGCCGTTGCAGCACGAGAATTCGGTACGGCATTGCAGGCGCGCATCGAGCCGGTTACGGTCCGCTATGTCGACGAGCGGATGACCACTGTGCTGGCGCAGCGTAATCTCACGTCGAGCGGCGTCCGGGGCCGCGCCAAGCGCGCGGTGGTCGACCAGGCAGCAGCCGTTGAAATCTTGCAATCATTCTTGGACAGAAGTGTCAGCGCGCCCGATCCGGGTGGCACACAGTGACTTCGAAAGAGGCCGACTCGGTGGAAGGTTCGATCGACGAGCTACCGGACGACGACCATCCGCTCTTCGGCTCCGATGAACCCACGGCGCATATCCCCGGAGTGCACAAGCGGTCGCATCGTCACCAGGTCCGCAAGCGTCGGCGCCGCCGCCGGCTGTTCCCACTGCTGTCCCTGGTGGTCATCCTGGTCCTGGTCCTCGCCAGCTACGTCCTGGTGCATTCGGTGGCCGGTCGCTTCCACACCCCGGACTATTCCGGCAGTGGGCTGGGCTTCACCAAGGTGACCATCGCGCCCGGCGACGGCGCCGAGGACGTGGCCGCGGCGATGCTCAAGGCCGGTGTGGTCGAGTCCACCCGGGCGTTCGTGAACGCTGCCAAGAAGTCCGGCCGGTCCGGTGACATCCAGCCCGGCGTCTACCGGGTCCGGCTGCACTCCTCCGGGCAGGCAGCGATGGCGGCGATCCTGGATCCAGCCAACCGGCTGGTCACCCAGGTCACCATCCCCGAGGGCTACACCGAGAAGCAGATCCTGGCGGTGCTGGCGACCAAGACCGGCCTGCCGCTGACCGCCCTGCAGACCGCGGCCGGCCAGATCGCCAACCTGGGGCTGCCGGACGGGTTCACGCCGGCCAGCGCCGAGGGCTTCCTGTTCCCGGCGACCTACGACTTCGACCCGGGTATCTCGGCCAGCGCCGCGGTGCAGGAGCTGACCGCCCAGTTCAGCGCGGAATACGCCAAGCTCGGGTTCGCCACGGCTGCCAAGGCCGAGAATCTCAGCGCGTATCAGGCGCTGATCATCGCCTCCCTGATCGAGTCGGAGGCCAAGTTCCCGGAGGACCGTCCGAAGATCGCCAGGGTGATCCTGAACCGGATGGCGGCCGGTCAGCCGATCGGCATCGACGCCGCCAACCGGTACGGGGTGGCCCTCACCGGCAAGGACCCGAACTCCACCACGTACACCGAGAACTCGCCCTACAACGTGCGGACCCACCTGGGCCTGCCGCCGACGCCGGTCTCGAACCCGGGCGAGGCGTCGTTGCAGGCGGCGGTGCAGCCCGCCGCGGGCAACTGGCTGTACTACGTGGTGGACGACGCGGCCGGTCATCACCTGTTCACCAACAGCGACGCGGTCCGCCAGCAGGCCACCGACAAGTGCAAGGCCGAGGGTTGGTGCCACTAGCCGGTCCGCGGTCAGCGGCCGTACTCGGCACGCCGATCGGGCACTCGCTGTCGCCGGTGTTGCACCGGGCCGCCTATGCCGCACTCGGCCTGGCCGGCTGGACGTATGACGCGATCGAGTGCGACGAGTCGCGGCTGGCCGACCTGCTGGCCGGCACCGGCCCGGAGCTGGCCGGCTACTCAGCCACCATGCCGCTCAAACGCGCGGTGCTGCGGGTGGCGGCGCAGGTCAGCCCGCAGGCCCGCGCGATCGGGGCCGGCAACACGCTGCTGCCTCACGCGGAGGGCTGGTATGTCGACAACACCGACTGGATCGGCATCCGGGACGCGTTGGCTGCGCACGCCGTCCCGGCCACCGGTGACGTGCTGCTGCTCGGGGCCGGCGGTACCGCCCAGGCCGCGCTGGCCGCGCTCACCGGCGCCCGCTCGGTCACCGCGC
>JALYVK010000077.1 GCA_030853265.1 Actinomycetota bacterium | reverse complement strand
CACCGCCCACAACCTCCTCAAACTCCGACAGGCACACCCGGCCTGACCAGGCCAACCGGCCCGCCCCGGACCAACCCCAGAACCACCACCACACCATTCACGCGACAGCCTCAGCAGGCACATGTTGGTGAGGTTGGTGGTGCCTCCTTGCGTCCAGGGTTGGATGTGGTGGCGTTCTGTCCATTGGGGTGGGTCGGTGCAGCCGGGGAAGCTGCAGCCCTTGTCCCGGGCGATCAACGCCAAAGTTTGGCCTTGGGTGGCGATGCGTCGGGTGCGGCCGTAGTTGAGGATCCCGCCGTTGCTGTTGTGCACGATCCAGGCGATGGATGCCTGATCGGCGATGCGTAGTGCTTGGTCGATGGTGAGTTTCTGTCCGAAGCTGGTGCTGGCGAGTCCGGTGCGGGTTTCGTATTGGTCGGCGGTCATGGTGATCAACACCGTCGCCGGTATCCCACCTGAGGCGGGGAGTTGCCCGGATCGCAACGCCAGCTTCAACACAGTGCGGAACGCATCATGCAGGCGTTGGCTGGGGCTGCGGTCATCCCGGTCGCCGTCGGTGGTTTTCGGTGCCGACAGCGAATGCAGGACGGTCATGGCCAGGGCGGAGGTTTCAGCGTCCAGGTCACCGGTCAACCGGTACATGCCGTCACCGTTCGGGACACACTGCAGGGACCGCAGTCGTTGCTGTCGGCGTTCATCCACCAGCCGACCATCCGGATCCAGGGTGTCGACCAGTTGCCTAGCGATACCGGCCAACACCTGGGCGTCGAAGGTGTGGGCTTGTTCGACCAGGAACGCCTCTGCTTCATCCAGTTCCTCGACCGGTAGCTCCGCTGCCCGGAGTTTGGTGATCGCGTGAATGATCACCTCAACCTGCTTCCCGGTGATCGCACCCGCCACCCGGGCCTGTGCAGTGACCGGTAACAGCGGCGGCAGTACGTCACCGGTCACGGTCACGCGCGGACCCAACTCGCGCGCCTGCCGCACCCGCACACCTGCTTCTCCCGGTGACAGATTCAGTAGCCCCGCCAAGAACTGCCGCGACCCCCGCACCACATACCGGCCCGGCACATTCCGCGCCTCCAACTCCGCCACCACCGCATGATCAAACGCCTCCACCTTGCGCCGAGCCTTCTCCATCACCCGGATCACGTCCAACAACTCACCCTCAGCCAACCCCGCCAACGAACACTCCAACACGTCGATGACGGCAGCCACCACCACCCCCACCTTCGCGCCCACGTCACCGATCACCGCCGTCGTCATACCAGAAACCCTACGACCAACCTCTGACAAAACCCGACCCACCGACTCTGATCACTAAACAACCACACGGCAAACTCCACCGCTTCGCCCGCTGCCGTCCTCATACCCGAAACCCTACGACCAGCCTCTGACGAAATCCGACGACGGCAATCATCAGCGATCGAGGGTTGCTACCTCATCGTGTAGCTGCCAGCGGGCGGTCGTCCAGGGTAGGCCGAGCGACGGCGTCCGGACGTAGTCCAGTCGCAGCGAGCCAGGACGGGCCGCAATGAACTGGCCGAACACCGTCTCGAAGACCTCGTCGCCGAGCGGGATCTTTACCAGCAGGGCCAGTGGGTCGGTACTCGGCACTGACTCTTGAAGTACCTGCAGCCAGCCGGGCCAGGCGGCTTCCGTTGACTTTTCGCCTGCTTCCAACGGCAGATTCGAGTTCAGGAATCGGCTATCGAGCGAATTGTCGGCCAGCCCGCGCGGGGTGAACAGGTGGGTACCCGGATCGAGTTCAGCACCACCCAGCGTGCTGCCATCGTAGGACCACCAGCGTAGGCCGTCCGGCCTGGCGAGTACCAGGTTGAAGCTCGCCATCCCGGCCAGTTCGATCGCCTCGGGCCAGCGCTCGTGCTCCTGGACCGCCAGCAACGGCAACACGCCCCGGCTCGGCGCACCAGGCTCGGCACGCATGCGCTCGCCGCGGTTGAGCACCACCGCGGTCACCCCGGCGCCGACATCGCTGGCGCACCAGGACCCGCCACCGACTCGGTCCAGGCCGCCTACCACCTGCGGCTGATCCGGCCACCAGGCACTGGGCAGGTCGAAGGCCCGGCTGGTCAGCTCATCACGCAACGCTAGCAGCCGAATCGGCATCGACCGGTCCGGTGACCAGCGACAGATCACGGTGCACACGAGTAAAACCCTAGTGGTCCGCTCGCTGGCGGGACCGCCGGCAGCCAGACCAGCTAGGCCGGCGTCAAGCCCGGCAGGGTTTCCAGATCCAGCAACAGCATTCGCCGTTCCTCATCCTCGGCAATGTCTTCGGCCGCCCGATGCGCTTGATCGGCCCACGACCTGGCCGTTTCGGTGTCCCCGGCGATTCCGGCGGCTCGGGCCAATGCCTCGTAGGCATAAGCGATATCCCAATCACCGATGCCGTTGGCCTGGCAGATCTCCAAGCACCGACGGGCATGGTGGGCAGCGGGCTCCGGCCGCCGCAACACGGTGTACATCCGCGACACCTGCCACTCGCTGCGGGCCAGGTTGTTCGGAGTGGCGCCGCTACCCTCGCTTCGCCAGTGGTGGGCCGACGCGTGCGCCATGTGCAGCATCGCGTCGTCCTCCTCGAGCGTACGGCTGTCCTTGTCCATCAGTGTCCAGGTCGCGTTGAACAGCTCGATGCCGAGTGCGCGGTGGTCGATTTCCTTGCCATCGTTGGTCATTAGTGAATGCCCTCCGGTCAGGTCAGTGGTCAGGTGATCGAGTTGGTGCAGGGCGAACCGGATCCGGGAATGCCGGGACTCGAGCCGCACCCGATGCCGGTGCAAGAGCTCGTTGATCCGGTCCTGCCGAAGCTGGCCGGCCGGGCAGTTCAAGCACGACCGGATGTCTTCCAGCGGCAGATCGACCGTACGCAGTCGCACGATCAGTTCCAGGTCTTCGAGCTGATCGGTTCCGTACAGCCGGTTACCGGTGCCGGGTTCCACCACGGACGGGCGGAACAGGCCCAGCCGGTCGTAGTGTCGCAGCGCCCGCGCGGTCGTCCCGAACCGGGCCGCCAATACACCGATGCTCAGCAGCCGGGGCGGATCCATTGCACAAAGGTAATGCCCTGACGCGCGTCAAGGGCAACTGCCGGCGGCTCAGATCAGGCTGCTGCGTCGTTCGATGAACAGCACATCACGCCATCGGCCGTGGTGCCGACCGATCCGTTCGCGCCGCCCGACCACCCGGAAACCGGCCGCCAGGTGCACGGCCAGGCTGGCCGCGTTCTCCGGGAAGATGCCCGACTGGATGGTCCATATGCCGGCCGATTCACTCGATGAGACAAGGGCATCCAGCAACGCCCGGCCGATGCCGAGACCGCGGGCGGCCGGATCGACGTAGACCGAGTGCTTGATCACGCCGGCGTAGACGGCCCGATCCGACATCGCCGAGGCGGCCACCCAACCGAGCACGGCGGCATCCGACCCGCGCACAGCGGCGCCCGAACCGAGCGCGACGAAGCGGTGTTCGGCCAGGTGGCCATTGCTGAAACGCGGCCAGTCGGGCGCGACCGTCTCGAACGTCGCGTCGCCCTCGTCCATGCCGGCCTGGTAGATCGCCAACACCTGCTCGGCATGCCGATCCGTCATGGCGGTCAACCGGACGGGCGGCGCTGCGGGCATCGCCCTATCTTGGCAGCCCATGCTGCCCGTGCGCGAACCTCAGATGACGATCTTGAGCGGCACCGTCTTGCAGCTCGGGACGGTGATGTGCTTGATGACGTGGGTCACCCCGTGATAGGTCGCCTGCAGCACGTAGCTCTGGCCGCTGGCGAGGTTGTCGATCTTGTAGTAGCCCACCGTGTTCTGCACACCCATGCCCCAGCCCTGCAGCGGCTTGGAGCCGTCCGGGGTCAGCTCGGACCAGGCGTAGATCCGGTCGTACTTGGCACGCATACCGTGCCCGATCAGCTGGCCCTGGATCGAACCGGAGGTGCCGCCGAGGCCACAGTTCAGGGGTGCGGTCAGCGTGTAGCCGCGGTTGAGCGGCACGGCCCGCCGGTTGGTCCAGCCGTAGCGGTGGGTGTCGAGCACCCCGTCGCAGGTCGGGCAGCCCTTGCCGGTGTTGGTCCGGGTGTAGGTCTCGATCCAGGCCGACACTGCGTTGGAAGGCAGGTTGTCGATCTCCCACTTATTGATCGAGTGGACGCTGTGCACGGCCCCGTCGCCGGAGAGGTTCATGTTCATCCAGATGGTCTTGCTGTACTGAGAGGTCTTGCAGCCGTTGAGGTCGATCGAGTTGTTGGACCGATCCTTGATGTCGAAACTGACCTGCACGTTGATGTCGCGGTGATCCTGGCCGTTGATGGTGCCGTAGATCTTGTTGCTGCTCCGGCCGGCACAGGCGGCCGAGGCCGGCGCAGCGGCCACCACCACTGTCACCCCGAGCAGGGTGGTGGCACAGGCGAGGATGGACGCTGTCAATCGGGAGGGGACGAGGCGCACGACGATGACCAATCGGTAGGTATGGCTGGCAGGACGGTAGGTAGCCGTCCGCGACCAAACGAGCCTTGGATGACTACTGAAGGTTACCGACCGACTCCACAGAGCCTCCGACTGAGGTGGAAATTCGGTATCTGTTCGTTACCGACCGCTCTGGTCAAGCGGCGGCAACGCTGGTAATCAGACCTACCAGAATCTCCGCTGCCGCACTGACCGCCGCTGGATTCAGCTGACCCGATCCACCTGGACGTGCCCGATGGTCAGGCTGACCTGGATGGTGAGCAGCTGGCCGGTCGCGCCGGCTGGCGCAGGCAGTTCGAGGTGGACGTTGAGGCCGCTGACGTGCTGGCCGGTCTGCTGGGAGCTGCCGTTCCGGATGTCGCCGCTGTGCACGTCAGAGATCACGGTCGCGTTCATGCCGGCCGGGATCCGGATCTTCACCTCGCCGGCAGCCTGGGTGATCCGCACCGTGGTCGGGCTGGTGAGAGTGCCCAGCGCGGTCAGGTCCAGCGTTGATTGGCCAGCAAATTGCTGGTGATTGGTCAACTGGCTGGCGGCAGTCGGCATCCAGCCGATCTGGCCGGAGCCGTCCCGCAGGCTGGCTCGAGTGCCGCCCAAGCCGACCGCTAGCACCGCCAGCAGAGCCATCGGAACCAGCAGCGACAGCGTCAGCCGGCGACTGACCAGGCTCGCCACCAGTCCGGCGCCCAGAATGGCCAGCCCTACCCAGATGTAGGCGGGGAACGGGACCCGAGTGAAGGCGTCCAGCATCGCCACGAAACCCCAGCCCGCGACGAGCGCCAGGCCGACCCCGACCTTGATGGGACGCCGCCGCTGGACCCGTACGCGGTGGGCCTCACCGGCCTCGGACAGCCAGGCTTGCATCGAACGCCGGGTGTCGTTCAGCGGCGGGATCAGCGGGGTGGTCGGCGGGATGGCGGTAGTGGGATGCCAGTCGAAGCCGCCCAACTGCTCGATTCGATCGGTGGCCGTGCTCGCGTCGGTGGCGGCACTGGCATTGGTCTCGGTTGTGGCTTCGGCGTCAGTCTCGGCAACGGTCTCGGCGTTGGCACCGGCATCGGCATCGGCATCGGCACCGGCGTTGGCACCGGCACCGGTCTCGGCTTCGGTCGGCTGCCAGAGCAGGTTGACCGGTTGGGTTGCCGGCTGCTGCGCGGCGGCGACGGTCGGCGAGCCGGGCTGATCCGGCGTCGTGGTTGGCGTGGTCGGTGGCAGAGCCGGTGGGATAGTCGGCCAACCGGGCGTCATCGGCGGGGCGGCGAGCGGCGCCTGCGCTGCCTGCGGCGGTGTCCAACCAGGCGGGGTCCACAGGCCAGCCGGACCCGGTCCGGCCGCCGGCCCGCTGGAGCCGCTGGGGCTCGGACCGCCCACCGGTGACGAGGACGGTCGGCCACCGAGCCGGTGCACCAGCACCAAAGCCACGACCGCCAGCAGCATGAAGGCCGGGAAGGTCGGCCCGGGTGCCCACCAAGAGAACCAGCTCAGCCAGAGCAGGACCGCCCCGCCGATGATGACCAGCCAGGGCGGCACCCGGTGCAGTCGCAGCTGGCGCAGCGCCTTGTCCAGCGCGGCCTCGTTGACGTCCGCCTCCGGCACCAGCAGCCAGGCCAGCGCATAGGCCAGCAGCCCGACGCCGCCGAAGAAGGACAGCACCGCGAACAGCACCCGAAAGATCACGGCGTCGACGCCGAAGTACTCGCCGAGACCGCCGGCAACGCCGGAGATGATCCGGTCGCTCTTACTGCGGCGCAGTGCCCGGGGCGCGTTCGGAGTCGGGCCGAACCCGGTGTGGTGACCGGCCATGCCGGGATCGCTCATCGTTGTCATGCCGTTCAGCCTGCTGACTGGGACGCCTTTACGGTATCGGTGAGCACCCCGAACCGTCCCTGAGGTTTGCCGACCCGAGGCATCCGGGGGTATCACCTGATGCCCGCCGGAGTCGGGCGAGCCATGATGGATACACGATGACGACCACCACGCCCGCGATCCGGACCGCCCCCAGGCTCTATCGCAATGCCTCGGGACGGTTGCTCGGTGGTGTCGCCGGCGCGCTGGCCGACCATCTCGGGGTGTCCCGCCGACTGGTCCGGCTGGCCTTCGTACTGCTGTCCGGCGGGGCCGGCCTGGGCGTGCTGCTGTACGGCGCCTTCTGGATCGTGCTGCCGACGCCGCCCGAGGCCGCTCCCAAGGGATCCGTCCGGTCCGGCTTCGAATACCTGGTGGCGACGGTGGCGGCCGCGGTGGTGCTGCTGATCAACGCCCACACGCTGCCGCTGGGCTGGTGGTTCGTCCCGTCCGTGCTCGCCTGTTTCGGTGGCGCGTTGCTGTGGCGGCAGGCCTCGGAGACCGAGCGGGATCGCTGGCGGCGGCTGTCGCGGTCCTCGCTGGCGGCCGGCGCGACCGACCGGACGGGCTGGCTGCGGATCATTGCCGGCGTCACGCTGGTGCTGGCCGGCGCGGTCTTCATCCTGGCCAGGGCGGGTATCTCGGCGGTCGGCATCGGTCTGGCGGCGATGCTGGTGACCGTGATCGGCATCGGGCTGATCACCGGCCCATGGTGGCTGAAACTGGTCCGCGACCTGTCGGACGAGCGTCGTGAGCGGATCCGCAACGAGGAACGTGCCGATATTGCCGCCCACCTGCACGACTCGGTGCTGCAGACGCTGGCCCTGATCCAGCGCAGCGCGAACCAGCCACGCGAGGTCGCCCGGCTGGCCCGCAGCCAGGAGCGGGAACTGCGTACCAAGCTGTACGGAACCGGTGTTCCGAACGGCCAGTTCGGTGCGGCCCTGCATGTCATCGCGGCCGAGGTGGAGGACACCTACGCGCTCGCGGTGGACGTGGTGGTGGTCGGCGACCATGCGCTGGACGCCGGGCTCGACGCGCTGGTCGCGGCCAGCCGCGAAGCCCTGGTCAACGCGGCCAAACACGCCGAGGTCACCACGGTCTCGCTCTATGCCGAGGTGGACGAGACGGGTGCCTCGGTATTCGTCCGGGACCGGGGCGTGGGCTTCGACCCGAGCCGGACGGATGAGAGCAGGCAGGGCATCCGTGGTTCGATGGTCGGCCGGCTCGCCCGGCACCACGGCAGCGCAACCATCAAATCCCAGCCGGCGGAAGGTACCGAAGTGCAGTTACGGGTGGAGTTCGGATGACCGAAGTCAACCGGCCGAGGGTCGTTCTGGTCGATGATCACGGCATGTTCCGGGCCGGCGTGCGTGCCGAGATCGGTGCCGCGGTCGACATCGTCGGTGAGGCCGCGACGGTCGCGGAGGCGATTGCCACCATCGAGCACACCAGGCCCGACGTGGTGCTGCTGGACGTCCACCTGCCCGAGGGCGGCGGACCGGCCGTGGTGACGGCAGTGCTCCGGGGTGCGCCGGACACCCGGTTCCTGGCGCTGTCGGTATCCGATGCCGCTGAGGACGTCATCTCGGTGATCCGGACCGGCGCCCGCGGCTATGTCACCAAGACCATCTCCGGTCCCGACCTGATCGACGCGATCCGGCGAGTGGCCGACGGTGACGTGGTGTTCTCGCCGCGGCTGGCCGGTTTCGTGCTCGACGCCTTCCGCGACAGCGATGCCGGGCCGGTGCGGTCGGCCGACCCGGAACTGGACCAGCTCACCCCGCGCGAGCAGGAGGTGTTGCGGCTGCTGGCCCGGGGCTATTCCTATCGCGAGATCGGCAGCGAGCTGTTCATCTCGATAAAGACGGTGGAAACTCACGCCTCGAACGTGCTGCGCAAGTTGCAGCTGTCCTCCCGGCATCAGCTGACCCGGTGGGCGGCCGACCGCCGAATCGTCTAGCCAGCGGTAACTCGCGCGCAGCGGCCCGCCGGGCACAACGCTCAGCCCAGGCGCAACGATCAGCCCAGGCACAGCGGCACGCCGGGCGCAGCGGTCAGCCCCGGCGCAACGGCCCGCGGGCACAGCTCTCTCAGCCCCGGCACACTCGAAGCACGGCCTCAGCCATCGCCGGCCCGGCGCTGCCCAGGGTGTCGCGGTAGTGGGCGACGATGGCGCGTTCCCGGCCGAGTTCGACGCGGGTGCCGCCGCCGTTGATCCGGGCGCGCTGGATCCGTCGGGAAAGCTGGGCGCGCTCGGCGACCAGCCGCGAGATGGCGGTGTCGAGCGCGTCGATCTGGCCGCGCAGGGTGTCGATACCGGCCGGATCGTCGACCAGCTCAGCGGTCAGGTCGGCCTGGCTCGGGCTGGAGGCGTTCTGAGTGGAGGCGCTCAGGTCGGCCTGGCTCGGGCTGGAGGCGCTCTGAGTGGCGGTGCTGGGAGTGGCAGTGCCGGGAGTGGCGGTGCTGTTCACGGTGGTTCCTCTCGATACGGCGTGCAATGGTGGCCACTTCGTCGCATCCGAGCCCATGAAAAGCAGAACGCCCCGGGCTCGACTGCGGCCCAGGGCGGTTTCGGTCGGTATTAGCTCAACCGGTCGCTATGGGTGCCGCGTAGCGGTACCCATAAAAAAACTCTCGGCTGTTGATCACAGCTCGATCCTGCCACGCCCACGGCCGATCCGGCAACCCGCCGCCGTCCGGCCGGTAGTCGGTGGTGGGTCGTAGGCTGGTCTGCGATGACCGCCGAACCTGCCCCGCTGACCGCCGTTGCCGCCCCATGGTCCGCCGCCGAGCTGACCGGGCCCGACTCGCCCCGGCCGTCCGCAGCTGCCGCGGACCGGCAGTCGGCAGAGGAGTTGCTGGCCGGGTTGAACCCCCAGCAGCGCGAGGCGGTGGTGCACCGCGGCACGCCGCTGCTGATCGTGGCCGGCGCCGGCTCCGGCAAGACCCGGGTGCTCACCCAGCGGATCGGCTACCTGCTGGCGGCCGGCGGCTCCCGGCCGTCGGAGATTCTCGCCATCACCTTCACCAACAAGGCTGCCGGCGAGATGAAGCAGCGGGTCGCCGCCCTGATCGGGCCGCGGGCGAACGCGATGTGGGTGTCGACGTTCCACTCGATGTGCGTGCGGATCCTGCGCGCCCAGGCCAAGCACATTCCGATGAGCTCGTCGTTCAGCATCTATGACGCCGACGATTCCCGCCGGCTGGTGACGCTGGTCATGCGCGAGCTGAACCTGGACCCCAAGCGCTACCCGCCCCGGTCGCTGTCGATCCAGATCTCGAACCTGAAGAACGAGCTGATCGGACCGGCCGAATGCACCGAACGGGCCAGCAGCGCACCCGAGAAGGTGCTGGCTGAGGTCTATGAGCGCTATCAGCGGCGGCTGGCCGAGTCGTCGGCGATGGACTTCGACGACCTGATCATGACCACGGTGAAACTCTTGCAAACAAAGCCAGAAGTGGCCGAGTACTACCGCCGCCGGTTCCGGCACGTGCTGGTGGATGAGTACCAGGACACCAACCACGCGCAGTACGTGCTGGTCGCCGAGCTGTGCAAGGCGGTTGCCGCTGCGCCTGCCGACGAAGGTGCCGAGCCGGTCGCCGGCCTCGCGCCGGCGGAGCTGTGCGTGGTGGGCGATGCCGACCAGTCCATCTATGCCTTCCGCGGTGCCACCATCCGCAATATCGATGAGTTCGAACGTGACTACCCGAACGCCAGAACCGTGTTGTTGGAACAGAACTACCGCTCGACCCAGACCATCCTCAGTGCCGCCAACGCGGTCATCTCCCGCAACCCGGACCGGCGTCCGAAGAACCTCTGGTCAGATGCCGGCGACGGCGAGCAGATCGCCGGCTTCGTGGCCGAGAACGAGCACGACGAGGCCCGCTGGGTCGCTCAGCAGATCGACCTGTTAGGTAAGGGCAAACAGGCTCAGCCATCCGACGTCGCGGTCTTCTACCGGACGAACGCTCAATCACGGGTGTTCGAAGACATCTTCATCCGGCTCGGCCTGCCGTACCGGGTCGTCGGCGGCGTCCGGTTCTACGAGCGCAAGGAGGTACGCGACGCGCTAGCCTACCTGCGGGTGCTGGCCAACCCGACCGACCTGGTCAGCCTGCGCCGAATCCTCAACACCCCGCGTCGCGGTATCGGTGACCGGGCCGAGGCCTTCCTGGAGGCCTACGCCGAGCAGGAGCAGATCCCGTTCGTCGAGGCGCTGATGCGGGCCGACTTCATCACCGGCCTTGCCACCCGATCGGCCAACGCGATCGGCGATTTCGTCAAACTGCTCGGTGAACTCAGGGTGATCGCCGCCAGCCCGGAACACGGCTCGCCGAGCAACATCCTGGAAGAGATGCTCAGCAAGACCGGCTACCTCGCCGAGCTGGAGGCCAGCAGCGACCCGCAGGACGAGGGCCGGGTGGACAACCTGCGCGAGCTGGTCAGCGTGGCCGCCGAGTTCGAGGAGCAGCGTGCCCAGTCCGATTCGCCGGCCGACCTGGATGCCTTCCTGGAACACGTTTCGCTGGTCGCTGATGCCGATTCGATCCCGGACGCCAGCGGCGGCGTGGTCACCCTGATGACCCTGCACACCGCCAAGGGCCTCGAGTTCCCGGTGGTGTTCCTGACCGGCATGGAGGACGGGATCTTCCCGCACCAGCGGACCTTCGGCGAACCCGGCGAACTGGCCGAGGAACGCCGGCTGGCCTACGTCGGCATCACTCGGGCCCGGCAGCGGCTCTACCTCAGCCGGGCGATCGCCCGCTCGGCCTGGGGACAACCGGCCTACAACCCGCCGTCGCGATTCCTCGACGAGGTGCCGGCCGAGCATCTGCACTGGACCGGAGCGGTGAATCGGCAGCCTTTCATTGGCTATCCGGACGAGCAGAGCAGCGGCCAGTACACCGACCACGGCTACCGGGCCAGCCGGCCGCGCTCGCCGGGCAAGCCAGGCAACCCGTCGCTGTCCTTCGGCGCGGGCAAGCTGGACAAGCCGGTACCGGACCTGCAGGTAGGCGACCGGGTGAACCACGACGGCTTCGGCCTGGGCATCGTGGTGGCGCTGCGCGGCGCGGCCGAGAAAGCTCAGGCCGAAGTGGACTTCGGCTCACTCGGCAGCAAGTGGCTGGTGCTGCGGTTCGCCCCGCTGGAAAAGCTGTAGTCGACGGACGGCCACCCCGAGCAGCACAGCGGCCAGCCCCACCGCATAGCAGCCGGTGCGGTAGTTCACCCCATTGCCGAAATGCTGGGCGCCGAGGTTGGCGATGGTCGGGGCGATCACCAGCGGCAGCCACTCGATCCGGCCGGTCATCGCGACCAGCACCAGCAGCGACACCGAGTACCAGCTGTAGGACGGGGTCGCCACCAGCAGCCCGACGCCGACCATCACCACCGCGGCCTGCTCGGGATCATCGCGGCGGGCCGCCCACCAGGCCGCCAGCAGCAGGCAGAGCACCGCCGCGGCGGTCAGTGCCGAATGAGGAAGTACCTTTGCCAGCAACAGGAAACGCCCACCGTTGGTGTAGTCCTCCTCCTTGAGGTAGCCGGGCAGGTAGCCGATCACCGCGCCGCCTACCGCCAGCACGTGTGGCAGGTAGCTGAGTACCACCAGGCCGGTCGCGGCGGCAATCAGCCGGACCGGATGGCGGCGCAGCATCGCCGGTAGCAGCAGCGCCGGGTAGAGCTTGGTGGCGATCGCCGCGCCGAGCAGGCCACCGGCCAGCACGATCCGGCCGCGCCGGTAGGCGAGCAGTGCGGTCGCCGAGGCGAGTGCGGCCAGCCAGTCGATGTGGCCGTTGTTGGCAAGCTCCACCGCGGTCACCGGGCACCAGGCCCACAGCGCGACCTGCCAGGCCGGCCGGTTGGCGGACCGCGCTCGGACGGCCAGCAGCAGCGACACCGCCAGCGCGCCCAGGCCGGCCAGCACCTGCAGCGGGAACGGGCCGTCCGAACGTCCGAAGCTGGCCAGCCGGGCCAGCGTGAACGCCCCCTCGGCGACCGGCGGGTAGATGGTGTGCACCTCCGGCCGGTTCAACTGGCTGCACCGGCCGTCCGGGATCTTCCAGGTACAGCTGGGTTTTCCCTGGTAGAACAGGGTGTCGCCACGCAGCCGATCCAGCTCGGTTGCCGACGGCGGGTAGCGGTAGGGATCGACGCCGGCCAGCTGTACCTTGCCGTCCCAGACGTAGCGGTACACGTCGTCGCTGGTGGTCGGGGCGGTGCCCAGCGCGGCCACCTGCAGCAGGATGCCGCCGGCCAGCACCAGCAGCAACGCCCGCTTTCCGGAGTAGCCGGCCAGCCCCGCTACCGCGACCGCGAACAGCGCTACCGCGACCGATTCGGTTTGCAGGATCGAGCTGAACCACTGGTGCCGCAGGCCGAACCAGAGCACCAGAACTTGCCCGAGCAACGCCGGCAGCACGATCAGCAACGGCCAGCGGCGCGAACTCACGCGACGGTACGGCGAGTCTGTCGCCAGACCTGGCGGACCGAGTACCAGGTCAGCCAGACCAGCAGCACGTTGCGTAGCGCCAGGTCCAGGGTGACCAGCCACATCAGCGAATGGGTTTTGAGCAACGCGTTATAACCGATCGGAAAGACCAGCTGGGTGGCCACCGCGGTGATCATCAACACCCGGCCGAACGTCCGGACCGCGTGGTCGCCCGGCGCCCGGACCGCCAGCGCCGCCACCGGGCCGCCCAGCCAGAGCAGGTACTGCGGGCTCAGCGTCTTGTTGGTCACGGTGACGATCAGGGCGGTGGCCAGGAACAGCCAACCGAGGGTTTCGGCCGACGGCGTCCGCAACTTCAAGGAGCGCCACCAGAGCGTGACCAGCAGCAGGCCGCCCAGCAGGGTCAGCCCGGTGGTGGCCGTGGTGATCGCTCGGCTGCCGGCGCCGAAGATCTCGAAAGCCTTGTACTGGGAGAGCCGGATGTTCCATACCCCGACCGGATGGAACATTCGGGCCAGCATCAGCGGGGTGGCGGCCACCGACTCGATCTGCAGGCCGCGGGCCGATTGCCAGTGCAGCGGCGACAGGGTCCGGCGCAGCCCGCCGATCGCCAGCGCCAGTCCGCCGACCAGCAAGCCGGTGGACAGGAACCCGACCAGCACCGCTCGCCGATCGTCGCGGCGGATCAGGAAGGTCGGCAGCATCACAACCGGCCACAGCTTCAGCGCGGCGCCCAGCGCGGTGAGCACGCCGGCCACCGCCGGCCGCCGGATCGCGGCCAACACCGCACCGCCGGCCAGCACGGCCGGCACCAGGTCGAAGCGGAAGTAGGCCAGCGGTCCGAGCGCCGGGACGAACCACAGCCACAGGTTGGTGGCATCCCCGCGCCGGCGGCCGTCGCCACGCCAGAGGAAACCGGTGAAGACCGCGTCGACCAGCAGCATCGTCAGCGCGAACAGGATGGTGAAGGCGACCTGGTTGAGAAAGCCGAGCAGGAACTGCGGCAGGATCACCAGGAACACCGGCAGCGGGTATTCCTGCAGGGTGTTGTGCAGGCCAGCCCCGTCAAACATCTGGTGCAGGCTGCGCGCGTAGTAGGTGACATCGCCGGAGACGTCGCTCTCGTGCGCGAACACCAGGATGGTCAGCACCAGCGCCCGGGACAGCAACCAGCGCAGCACGATCGCGTGCCGACCCTGGGCGATGATCGCCTCGGGCAACTCCAGCCGGGTCCGCCGCCGACTGGGCACCGTCGTGCTCACCATCGTGTGCCGAACTCCTCTGCGCTACCCGGAACACGCGTGCCGTGCCGGCTACCGAGTATCGCTGATGAACCGCAGGGATCGCGAAGTGGCCGGGTGAGCGCTCACTGAGTGAGCATCGACCGAGGGACGAGGGAGGCGCGGAGCGAAGGAGCCAATGTGAATAGCTCAGGCGTCCGGGTTGTACGGGCCGATCACGATGCCGCGCGCCTTCAGCCACGGGATCGGGTCGACGTACGTGCCGTTCAGCTTGCCCTTCATAACGCCGAAATGCAGGTGCGGCCCGGTGGACTGGCCGTTGGCGCCGATGTCGGCGATGTGCTGGCCGGCCTTGACATGCTCGCCGACCGTCACGAAGTAGTGGTACATGTGGCCGTAGACGCTGAGGTCGCCGTTCGAGTGCCGAATGACCACCCACAGCCCGAAGCCGGCTGCCGGTCCCGCCTCGACCACCACGCCGTCGCCGACCGCGAGGATCGGTGAGCCCATCGGGCCGGCCAGGTCGATGCCCTCGTGCATGACGCCCCAGCGCATACAGAAGCAGGACGATTCCTCACCGGCGCTGGGCCGGATCCAGGTGCCCGGCACGGTCTTGTCCGGGTTCAGCGAGGGCAGCCCGGGCCGCGCCTGCATCGTGTAGGAGTTCGGGTCGGCCGCCTCGGTTCCGGTGGCGGTCCGGCTTGATCGCGACACCCGGCTGCCTGAGTTGAGCACGCCGGCCTGCGCGCCGGACGCCAGCGCGGACAGGTCCACGCCCTTGACGTCCGCGGCGCCCTTGTTCAGGGCATCCGCATGGCTGATCCCGCCGACCAGGTGCAGGGAGTCAGCACCGGCAAGCACCGTCAACACGAGCGCCGCGGCCGGAATGCTGGGGTGCCGGCGCCAGAAGGGTTGGGGGCGGGCCGCGTGCCGGCGACGTTGGGGTAGGGCGAGCGGGAGGGTGCTGGCGAAATCCGCCGGGGGAGCCGGGGAGCGGTGGGCACTATGACGTCCCACGCAGGCCCCCTTCCGTACTGGCTGACGGATTGGCTGGAAAAGCTGGCTGATACCTCTCCTGAGGAGAAGTTGCCAAACCGTAACCTACGGTTTCCGCTCGCGGCAACTCTCCTGCGCGCCTTTGTGGCTATTTGCTGGCGCCGGCAGCTCCGGTGCCCCCGCCTGCTGGTCGGCCAGCGCGTTGGCGATGGCGTGCACCACAGTGCTGTTCACCAAAAGCGCCAAATGCCCCACGCCGTGTACCGGGATCCGGGTCACCGACAGGTCTGGGTGTTCCAGCCGGGCGCTCCGGTTGGGCAGCACCACCTCGTCCCGGTCGGAGTAGATCGCTACGAACCGGGTAGTGCAGTCGGCCGGCTGGGCCAGCTCCGCCATCACGTCGGAGTTCGGCCGCAGCTGCTGGCAGACCGGTAGCGGAGCCAGCCGGGCGAGCTGGGTCCCGGCGTGCGGCGAGCCCAGCGTGATCAGGGTGTGCACCCGCTCGTCGCCGCCCCGGCACTGCACGTAGTAGCGGGCGATGATGCCGCCCAGCGAGTGCCCGACCACGAAAACCTGCTCGTAACCGGTCTGGGCGCAGACCTGCTCCACCTGACTGGCCAGGTCGGCCGCGGCCTTGCGGATATCGGAGGTGAACGGGGAGTAGTTCACGGTGCTGATCCGGCCATAGCCGCGCCGGCGCAGGGTCCGGCGCAGGATCGAGAACGCCGAGCGGTTGTCGCCGATCCCGTGCACCAGCATGATCGGCCGGCCCGAGGCGTTGATATCGCCGGTGATCAGCCCCCGGATCACCGGCGGCAGGGTGTCGATCCGGTAGCGCGGGTCCTCCAGCACGGTGTGCTCGGCGAGCAGGCCGACCGGGTAGGTGGCCGCGTGCGCGGTCATCCAGACCAGCTCCTGGCCAGCAGCGACCGCGGCACCGAAGACGGCACTGGGCGTCCTGCGCAGCTGCGCGGCCGCGGCACCCACCGACAGCACGGGTACTCAACCTCCCTGGGCAGACGACGCGGAAACTCACCACTCTTACATAACCGCGGGTTGGGGGTCTGGTTGTGGCTTGGCGAACATCACGTCGCCGTGATCTGGGGAAGTGCAGATGTGGGGTCTAGCCTGACTTCGGCTGAAAAGAAACCGGCTCAGCTGGTCGGTGCGTCTGTTCAGGGCTCTCACTTCAACAGGACGGAAACGATTCGTGGATCTGTTCGAGTTCCAGGCGAAGCAGTTGTTCGCCGCGCATGGTGTTCCGGTCGGTCTCGGCGAGGTCGTCGACACTCCGGAGCAGGCCCGCCAGGCCGCCGAGCGCATCGGTGGTGTGGTGGTGGTCAAGGCCCAGGTCAAGGCCGGCGGCCGGGGCAAGGCTGGCGGTGTCAAGGTGGCGAAGACCCCCGCCGACGCCGAAGCCGCTGCCGAGGCCATCCTGGGTATGGATATCAAGGGCCACACCGTGCACCGGGTGCTCGTCGATCCCGGCGCCCAGATCGAGCAGGAGTACTACTTCTCCTTCCTGCTGGACCGCTCCAACCGGACCTTCCTGGCGATGGCCTCGGCCGAGGGCGGCATGGAGATCGAGGAGCTGGCCGTCGAGCGCCCCGAGGCGCTGGCCCGGGTGCCGATCGACGCGGTGGCCGGGGTCGACCTGGCCAAGGCGACCGAGATCCTGACCCAGGCGAACTTCCCCGCCGAGGTGATCGCCGGCACCGCCGAGACCGTCGTCAAGCTCTGGGACGTCTTCGTCAAGCAGGACGCCACGCTGGTCGAGATCAACCCGCTGGCCCGGGTGTCCTCCGGCGACGTGCTCGCGCTGGACGGCAAGGTTTCCCTCGATGAGAACGCCGACTTCCGGCAGGCCGGCAACGCCGACCTCGAGGACACCGAGGCCGCTGACCCGCTCGAGGCCAAGGCCAAGGAGAAGCACCTCAACTACGTGAAGCTGGACGGCGAGGTCGGCATCATCGGCAACGGCGCCGGCCTGGTCATGTCGACCCTCGACGTGGTGGCCTACGCCGGTGAGAAGCACGGCAACGTCAAGCCCGCGAACTTCCTCGATATCGGCGGCGGCGCCTCGGCCGAGGTAATGGCCGACGGCCTGGACATCATTCTCGGCGACCCATCCGTCCGGTCGGTTTTCGTCAATGTTTTCGGGGGTATTACCTCGTGTGACGCGGTCGCCAACGGCATCGTGACCGCGCTCGGGATGCTCGGCGGGGCGGCCACCAAGCCGCTGGTCGTGCGCCTGGACGGCAACAACGTCGAGGAGGGCCGCCGGATCCTGACCGAGGCCGGCCACCCGCTGGTCACCCTCGCCGACACCATGGACGACGGCGCGTCGAAAGCAGCCGAACTGGCCAACACCGCCAACAGCGCTAAGTAAAGGGGCCTGTGTAGATATGGCAATCTTTTTGACCGCCGATTCCAAGGTCATCGTGCAGGGTATGACGGGCTCGGAAGGGATGAAGCACACCCGCCGGATGCTCGCCTCGGGCACCAAGGTGGTGGGTGGCGTCAATCCCCGCAAGGCCGGTGAGACGGTGGACGTCGACGGCACCGACGTCCCGGTGTTCGGCTCGGTAGCCGACGCGATGGCCAAGACCGCTGCCGACGTGACCGTGCTGTTCGTGCCGCCGCGGTTCACCAAGGACGCGATGATCGAGGCGATCGACGCCGGGATCGGACTGTGCGTGGTGATCACCGAGGGCGTGCCGGTACACGATTCGACTTTCGCCTGGGCCTATAACGAGTCCAAGGGCAAGAAAACCCGGATCATCGGCCCGAACTGTCCCGGCCTGATCAGTCCCGGCAAATCCAACGCCGGCATCATCCCGGCTAACATCACCGGCCCCGGCAAGATTGGCCTGGTGTCCAAGTCGGGCACCCTGACGTACCAGATGATGTACGAGCTGCGCGACATCGGCTTCTCCTCGGCGGTCGGCATCGGTGGTGACCCGGTGATCGGGACGACCCACATCGACTGCCTGCAGGCCTTCGAGGACGACCCGGACACCGCGGCGATCGTGATGATCGGTGAGATCGGTGGCGATGCCGAGGAGCGGGCAGCGGCCTACATCTCCGAGCACATCAGCAAGCCGGTCGTTGGCTATGTCGCCGGCTTCACCGCGCCCGAGGGCAAGACGATGGGGCACGCGGGCGCGATCGTGTCCGGCTCGTCCGGCACCGCTCAGGCCAAGAAGGAAGCGCTCGAGGCCGCCGGCGTGAAGGTCGGCAAGACTCCGAGCGAGACCGCCCGGCTGATGCGGGAACTGCTCAACGGCTGAACCTGATCGAGGCGCGCCGGCCCGGACCTGATGGTCCGGGCCGGTTTGCGCGTTATCGGGGTTTTTGGCAGCTCGATCGGGCGGCTGCTGGTATCAGCGGGGCCTGCGCGCCCTCTGGTTCGTATGAACGGCTGGGTATAGCTTTGCTGTGAGTGAAACAGCCGTGAATTAGCTATGAAAACTATCTAAATGGGAGAGGGACATGACCGAGAACCCCGGTAACCCGGCTGGTACGGGTGGCCAGATGCCCGACTACGGCGCCCCGCCGGTTCCGCCGACGGCCCCGGAGTACCCGCCGGCGCCCCCTGGCAG